>CAZKTF010000263.1:0-4831 GCA_964555565.1 uncultured Planctomycetota bacterium
CCTCGTGGCCGGCGCCGCGGCGCTGGTCGTCCTCCCCTGGGTGGCGCGCAACGCGGCCGCGCTCGGGCGCCCGCTCCTCGTCTCCTCCTCCGGGGTGACGCTCCTCGGCGGGAACTGCCGCGCCGCGCTCGCGGCCGAGTCCCCGGGGAAGTGGGTCCCCCCCGGGGAGGCCTGGGAGGGCGCGGACCCGCCGGACCTGGGGATGTACGGCTGGAGCGGGCGGGACGAGGCCTCCTCGGACGCCGCCTTCCGCGACCGCGCCCTCGCCTGGGTACGCGGGAACCCCGCCGCCGCCTTCGGCCTCGCCGGCTGGAAGGCGATCCGGTTCCTCGACCCCGACGCCCGCTCCTCCCGCGCCGACGCGGGCCTCAAGGCCGCGGTGGGCTGGGCCTCCTGGGGCCCCGCACTCCTCCTCGTGCTCACGGCGCTCGCCCTCGGCTGGAGGGAGCGCGCACCGGCCTGGCGCGTCGCCGTCGCGCTCCTGGACGGGCACCTCCTCACCGCCCTGGTCGCCTACGGGGACGCCCGGGCCCGCGCCCCGGTGGAGCCCGCGCTGCTGGCGCTCCTCGTCGCCCCCCTCGCCGTGGCCGGGTTCGCGAAGTGGACGGCGCGGCGGCGCGCGGCTAGTCTCCCGTCGTGACGCTCGAGGAGACCTCCGCCGAGGCGGGCCGTGCCCGCGAGGACCTCCGCGCCCGCCGCCGGGCGCTGGGGCAGCCCCCGCTCGCGGCGGAGCAGGAGTGGAACGTCGCGGGCTACGCGCTCCACGTGGCCGGCCGTCCCGCGGCGGCGGCCGAGGCCTACCGCGCGGCGCTGCGGGCCCACCCGCGGCTCCCCCAGGCGCACCTGGGTCTCGGTCGGGCGCTCCTGGACCTCCGGGACGCGGCGGGGGCCGCGGCCGCCCTGGCGGCGGCCGTCGAGGTCGATCGGCGCGCCGCGGAGCACGGGGTCGAGCCGCTCCTCGACGACCCGGACGAGGACCCCCACTACCTCCTCGGGATGGCCGAGCACCTCCGCGGGGACCTCGCGGCGGCGGTGGCCCACTACGAGCGGTCCGCGGCGCGGTTCCCCTCCTTCGCCGAGCCGCTCCTCGAGATCGCCCGCTGCCGCCTGGCGCGCGGGGAGAGGGACCTGGCGGCGGCCGCCTGCGAGCGCATCCTCTCCCGGCGCCGGCGCCCCTCGGTGGCGGAGGAGGCCCGGGCGCTTCTGGCCGAGGCGCGCCGCCCCGGCTAACGTCGTTCCCCGTGCGCGGGGGCGAGGGCGCGGAGCGCCGCGACCACCTCCACGATGGCGGCCGCGGCACGGTCCGCCTCCTCCCCCGTCGTGAAGCGGGAGAGGGAGACGCGGATCGAGGAGCGCGCGAGCCGCTCCGGGACCCCCATGGCCGTGAGGACGTGGCTCGGGTCGAGCGACCCCGCGGTGCAGGCCGAGCCGCTCGAGACCGCGATCCCGCGGCGGTCGAGCTGGAGGAGGACCGCCTCCCCCTCGACCCCGGGGAAGGCGAGGTTCGTGGTGTTGGGGACGCGGGGCCGGGAGGCGCCGTTGCGCTGCGCGCCGGGGACGCCGGCCAGGACCGCGGCCTCCATCCGGTCCCGGAGCGCGCCGACCCGCTCCTCTCCCGGGAGCGCGGCAAGGGCCTCCGCGGCCGCGACGCCGGTCCCGACGATCCCGGGGACGTTCTCCGTGCCGGCCCGCCTCTCCTTCTCCTGGTGCCCGCCGACGAGGACCGGCTTCCACCGGGCCCCGCGGCGCACGACGAGCGCGCCCACGCCCTTGGGCCCGTGGAACTTGTGCGCGGAGACGGCCAGCAGGTCCGCGGGGACCTTCCCGAGATCCACCGGGACCTTCCCCGCGGCCTGGACCGCGTCCACGTGGAACGGGACGCCCTTGGCCCGGCAGCCCTCGGCGAGGGCCTCGACGGGGTGGACCACCCCGCTCTCGTTGTTGGCCCACATGACGGAGACGAGCGCCGTGTCGGGCCGCACCGCCGCGAGGACCGCCGCGGCGTCGAGCGTCCCGTCGCGCGCGACTCCCACCTCGGTCAGCTCGATGCGCCCCTTCCCCCGGAGCCAGCGGAGGAGGGTCCGGACCGCGGGGTGCTCCACCGTCGTCGTGACCACGTGGCGGCGCTCGCCGGCGGCCTCGAGGGCTCCCAGGATCGCCGCCGCGTCGGACTCGGACCCGCAGGAGGTGAAGACGACCTCGGCCGGCCGTGCGCCGAGGAGCGCCGCGACCTGCTCCCGCGCGCGGCCGAGCGCCTTCGCCGCGCGGCCCCCGGGGGCATGGAGCGAGGAGGGGTTCCCGTACTCGGCCCCGAGGAAGGGGAGCATCGCCTCCCGCACGGCCGGGGAGGGCATCGTGGTCGCGTTGTTGTCCAGGTAGACGAAGGGATCCACGGGGAGAAGTCTACTGCGCGGGGAGGAAGTAGAAGGCCATCCCGAGGATGGCGTAGACGGCCAGCATCATCACCCCCTCGAGCCAGTTCGATTCCCCGTCCTGCGCGACCAGCGCGAGGATGCCCACGGAGACGGCCACCGCGAGGACCTCGAACCGCGTGAACAGGAGGTCCATCGGGGCGGGGCCCACGCCGTAGGAGAGGAAGACGAGGAGCGGCGCCACGAACAGGGCGATCTGGAGCGAGGACCCCACCGCGATGTTCATCGCCAGGTCCATCTTGTTCCGGAGCGCCATGAGCACCGCGGTGGAGTGCTCCGCGGCGTTCCCGATGATCGCCACGAGGACGACCCCGACGAAGACCTCGGTCATCCCGAACTCGCGCGCGGTGTGCTCCACGGCGCCCACGAGGAACTCGCTCATGAGCGCCACGAGCGCGGTCGCCCCGACGAGGATCGCGACGGACTTCTTTGCCGCGGGAAGAGGGGTCAGACCCTGCTGCTCCGGACTTGCCCCCGGGGTCAGACCCTGCTTCTCGGGCGCTTCAGGACGGTGTGGATCCAGGGGTCTGACCCCTGCGACCCCAGGTGCCTCCGCGCCGACGTAGAGGTGGGCGTGGGTGCGGAGCGTGAAGAGCAGGCTCAGCGCGTAGACGATCATCAGCACGACCGAGATGTCGAAGGAGAGCCCCCGCTCGGTGGTCTTGAGGTCCTGCCCGACAAGCGAGTGGAAGATCGAGGGCACCACGAGCGCCACCGCGCTCAGCGCGAGCATGCTCACGCCGACGCCGGCCGCGGTGCGGTTGAACCTCTGCGCCGGGTGCCGGAGCCCCCCCGCGAAGGCGCTGAGGCCGAACACGAGCAGGACGTTCCCGATGATGGAGCCCGTGATCGAGGCCTTGACCACGTCGTGGTAGCCCTTGGAGAGGGCCATCACCGCGATGATGAGCTCCGCCGCGTTGCCGAAGGTGGCGTTGAGGAGACCGCCGATCCCCTCCCCCAGGTGCGCCGCCAGGTGCTCGGTCGCCTTCCCCATGAGTCCCGCGAGCGGGAGGATGGCGAGGCAGGAGGCGACGAACACCCAGGCCGGGCTCGCGCGCGTCCACTCGAGGACGCAGGCCACGGGGACGAAGACGAGGAGCACGTTGAGGAGGTTCTCGACGGCGAAGAGGGTGCGGAGACGCAAGGGGGCGCGGTCCGGCGCTACTTCACGGAGAGCACCGCGTCCAGCTGCTCCTTGATCGCGGCGCGGGGGCGGAGCCCCGTGAAGCGCGCGACCTCCTTCCCGCCCTTGAGGAAGATGAGGGTCGGGACGGCCATCACGTCGAAGCGCGTCGGGGTCTCGCGGTCCTCGTCGATGTCGAGCTTGCCGATCTTGATCCGGCCCGCGTACTCCCGGGAGAGGTCCTCCACGATCGGGGCGAGGCTCTTGCAGGGGCCGCACCAGACCGCCGAGAAGTCCACGAGCACCGGGATGGGGGACTTCACCGCCTCGTTCTCGAAGTTCTGGTCCGTGAACTTCAGCATCGTGCTCATGGCCTTCGCCGCCCTCCGGGGGCCCTCCGGCCCCTCCGCCGCGTCGCAGCCGCGGGCGCCGGTCAAGCCGCCGATTGTGACCACGATCCGCGGAGGGTTCAACCTTTTCGACCGACCCGACCCGCGTTCGACGGGTTCGCGTAAGATGCGGAGCCTCCAGGGGTCCGACGCCCCTGCCGGGTTCACGGGAGGTGCGCGCGTGGAAACGGGTCCGGGTCGCGGGACGCTCCTGCTGGCGGCCGCCGCCGCGGGCCTCGTCGCGGGGGTCGGGATCGGCTGGGTCGTGGGCCTCCACACTTCCCCGCCGCCGACGCCCCCGCCGCCCCCCTTCCTCGTCAACCCGCTGGGGAACGCCCACAGGGGGGAGACCCTGGTCCTCAAGCGGAAGGACGGGATGCGGACGGAGTACGTCGTCCTCGAGGAAGCGGCCGACTCGGTCCTGCTGGGCGTCAACAGCGGGATGCCGGGCGCGGCCATGACGCAGCACCAGCTCCGCGTCACCCGCAACTTCCTCGGGGTCTTCCACTGCCTGGAGGGGAGCCGCGAGCCGGCGGAGGTGGAGGCGGCCGCGCGCGACCTCGTCGTCGAGAGGATCACGCCCGAGACCGTGGTGGTGGGGGGGCGCTCCTTCGACGCCTGGCGCGTGGACGGGACCCACCGGGCCCTCGGGAAGATGAAGATGTGGATCACCGAGGCCCTCCCCGTCCACGGGGTCCTCGCCCTGGAGTCGGAGCGCGGAGCCCGCTACGAGATGGAGTCGTACTCCCCCGGGCGATGACGCTGCCGGTCCACCTCCGCCTGCTCGAGGCCCTCGCGGCCCACGGCGACCTCCCCGTGCAGCGCTGGCGGGGCGCCGGCGGCGCCTGGAGGGGGCGCACCGCCGCGGCGCTCCGCGAGGACGCGCT
>CAZKTF010000264.1:0-4808 GCA_964555565.1 uncultured Planctomycetota bacterium
ACTTCACCCGCCGCAAGAGGTCCCGCTAACTTGACGGCGATGGGGGTCAGACCCCGTTGGTAGCGGGGAACTTGGCGTCCACGCAAGGGGTCAGACCCCGGTGGCGTCCACACAGGGGGGTCAGACCCCGTTGGTAGCGCGACGCTGCGCAAGGGCCCCACCCAGCGACCAACGAGGTCAGACCCCCAACTTCTATCGCGGCGGCGCGGGGCGCTTCTTGGGCGGCGGGGGAGGCTGCGGCTCCTCCGTCGGCGGGGGAGTGGCCTCGGGCTTCGGCGGCGCGGGCCGCTGCACCTCCGGCTGAGGGCCGGAGGGATCCGGGGACCGGACCGCGGGCTTCGCGCCGGGGGGCGGGTTGAGCGGCTCGACCGCCGGGGGAGGAGCCTCCTTCGGCAGGAGTGCCGGACCCTCGGGGGCCGGGATCGCCAGCAGCCGCTTCTCGGCCCCCTCGATGGCCGCCTGGAGGTCGAGGGCCCCCGCGTCGTCGGGGTTGAGCTTCAGCGCCTCCACGATCTCCGCCTTCGACTTCCCGAGGTCCTGGCGCGACCAGAGCACCCGGGCGATGTGGCGGTGGATCGCGGCCTCGGCGCCCGCTCCGGGGTGGCGCGCGAGGGCCTCGCGGTAGGCCGCGATGGCGCCGTCGCGGTCGCCCTTGTCGAAGGCCTGGTGCCCGCGGAGGACCGCGCGGACCACCTCGGGGCCCACGGCGTCGGCCTCGTCGCGCACCTCGCTCACCTGGATCCACGGCTCTCCCCGGAAGACGTCCCGGACGATGGCGCGGCAGGTGAAACGCGCCCGCGTGGCCGTCTCCCCGAGCCGCCGCGCGAAGCCGTCGTTGCGCTCCACGAAGAAGAACGGGTGGACCTTCCGGTACTGCTCGCGGTCCCAGAGCTCGGCCCCGTCGGACCAGGCCGAGAAGTTGAGGTACTGGTCCGGCGTGAAGCGCGTGTAGAACGGGTTGAAGGAGCGGTACTTCTGGCCGAACTGGAGCGTGAGGATCACCGGGACGTCCTTCCACCCCACGGGGTCGGCCTGGAGCTTCTCGAGGGGGACGTGCCTCGGCTCGGAGTCCCACCATCCCCCCTCGGGCCGCGCGGCGGGCGCGAGCGCGGCGAGCGCGGCGGCGGCGAGGACGGCCCGGACGGCGGCGGTGCGCGGCATGGCTTCCTCCTGCGGGCGCGAGCCCGGCGTGCCCTTCACCCCGGGGGCACGACCGGGAATCCTAGCACTCCGAACGGTCGGGGCGATGGCCCTCCCCGGGCGGGGACCGGGAGTGCGGGTCAGCGCGGGGAGGGCGGCGGTGCGGAGAGGGCCCTCGGCTCGCCCCCGGAGATCCCTTCCTCCAGGAGCTCCAGGGCGACCATCCGCTCCAGGGCGGTGCGCAGGCGGCGCTCGGACAGGTAGGTCCCGTCGAGGATCCGCTCGCGGAGGACCTGGAGGTAGAGCCAATGCACGCGCGGGACCTCGTCCTCCGGTGCCGGCCCGAAGGACGGGGAGTCCTCGTCCTCGGCTCCGAAGTCCCACGGGTCGTGCATGTTGTCCTCGGGATCGACCCGCCGGCACCGGCCGGCGTCCGCTCCTGATTCCTTCATCGGCCGGGGGGGGGATGGGTCTGGAGCCCGTACGCAAGCCCTTGTCCCTACATAGGTTGCGGCATCCTAAGGTAGAGGGTGACCCCCGCCGCGGAGTACCTGCGGCGGTCGAGGAGGACGAGCCCGACGGGGGTGGCGCGCAGCCCTCCGGGGGAGGGGTGCTCGACCACCACGACGGCGCCCGGCGCGAGCTGCCCCGAGGCGGCCAGCCGAGCGAGCGCCGCACGCAGCGACTGCTCCCCGGGGACCGTGCGGAACACCTCGTAGGGCGGGTCCACGAAGACCAGGCCGAAGGGCGCGCCGGGGAGCCGCGGCCCCCCGAGGGCGGCCAGGACGTCCCTCCGGAGGACCTGCGCCTCCGGGGCGCCGAGCCCGAGCGTCTCCAGGTTCCGCCCGAGGGCCTCGAGCGCGGGGCGCGCCGTCTCGACGAAGAGCGCGCCGCGGGCGCCACGGCTCAGAGCCTCGATCCCCGAGGCCCCCGTGCCGGCGTAGAGGTCGAGCACCGAGGCCCCTTCGACCCGCGCCGGCCCGAGGATGTTCATGAGGGCGTTGCGCATCCGACCCGAGGAGGGGCGCGTGGCCTCCCCCCGGGGCGACGCGAGCCGCCGCCCGCGGAACCGCCCGCCGATCACCCGGAGCACGGCGAGAGCCTAGCAGCCCGGCGCGGGGGCCGTCGGCCCGATCTCGTATCGGGGACGCCGCCCCCGGTACCATGTCCCGCGGAGGGTGGCAGCAGAAGGTGGGAGGCGGCGCGTGGTCCGGCTTGCCGTAGACGTGACCTTCATGAGCCGCATCCGGGACTCGGGCCCCGTGGCGGGGCTCGACCCCGCGGCGCTGGCCCATCGCGCCGACCTGGCGGGGGCCGACACCGTGGTCGCCCGGCTGGAGCCCGCGGCCGGCGCCGGGGGCTTCGTCGCGGCCGAGGTGCGCCGCATCGCCGGGATCGTCCGCGGGCGGGTCAGCGTGGCCGTCCGGGGCACGGCGTCGGTGGAGGACGCGCTCGCCCTCGAGCCCGCCGAGGTCCTCTTCCTCGGGAAGGACGCCGGGCCCGTGGACCTCCGGCTGGAGGGCGCGGCCGCGGACCCGCTCGTCGGCGCCCTCGAGAAGGTCCGCGCGGCGGGGGCGACGCCGGTGGTGGCCGTGTGGCCCGACCCGGCCGCGGTCCTCGCGGCCCAGGACGCGGGCGCCGAGGTCGTGGAGCTCGACGCGGGGACCTTCGGCGAGGCGCGGACCGACGACGCCATGGCCGAGGCCCTCAGGCGCTTCTCCGAGGCCGCGCGCACCGCCTCCGGGGTCGGGCTCCGCGTGCGGGCGGGCGGGGGGATTCCGGGCCCGGGCGCCGTGGCGCGCCTGGCCGAGGTGCCCGAGGTGGAGGAGATCCGCGTGGGTCCGGCGCTCCTGGCCCGCGCGGTGTACGACGGGTTCGAGGCCGCGGTCCGCGCGCTGCGCGACGAGATCGAGCGCGGGGCGCGTCGCGGCGACAGGAGCTACGAGGAGCAACCGTGAGCGCCGAGACCGACCGTCCCGCCCCGCCGCTGCGGGGGACCCTGACCGCGCTCGTCACGCCCTTCAAGGGCGGGCAGGTGGACGAGGAGGCCCTCGTCGCCCAGGTGGATCGCCAGCTCGAGGCCGGCGTGGACGGCCTCGTCCCCGCCGGGACCACGGGGGAGTCCCCGACCCTCACCCACGAGGAGCACGTCCGCGTCGTCGCCGTCGTGGCGGAGCGGGTGAACAAGCGCGTCCCGGTGATCGCGGGGACGGGCTCGAGCAGCACGGCCGAGGCGGTCGCGCTCACGAAGGCCTCGATGGAGGCCGGGGCGGACGCGGCCCTCGTCGTCGCGCCCTACTACAACCGACCGGGGCCCTCGGGGATCGTCGAGCACTACAAGCGCGTCTGCGGCGACGGCGGGCTCCCCGTGGTGGTCTACAACATCCCCTCGCGGACGGGAGTCTCCATCGGGCCCGACCTCTACGACCGCCTCGCGGGGGTGGAGGGGGTCTTCGCGGTGAAGGAGGCGAGCGGGGACCTGGTCCTCGCCTCGCACGTCGCCGGGGGGAGCGACCTCATCCTGCTGGCCGGCGACGACGCGCTCTGCGTGCCCATGATGGCCATCGGCGCCGCGGGGGTGATCTCGGTGGCGTCGAACCTGGTCCCCTTCGAGATGAAGGCCATGACCGACGCGGCGCTGCGGGACGAGTGGGCGGAGGCGCGGCGGATCCACCGCGCGCTGTTCCGGCTGTTCCGCGCGCTCTTCGTCGAGACGAACCCCGTGCCCGTGAAGTACGCGCTGAACCTCCTCGGCTACGACTCGGGCGAGGTGCGGCTCCCCCTCCTGCCCCCGTCCTCCCCCACCGAGGATCTCCTCCGCGGCCAGCTCCAGGCCCTCGGCCTCCTCGGCTCGGGCCTGCACGAGTACATCGACCCGAGGGACTGAGCGGGCGCGACGCGAAGGGGGCGGGAGTTCCGCGACCGCATGCTCGAGGAAGTCGCGAACTAGCGTTATCCACAGCCCGCGGCACGACACGTGCATGGCGGGCTGCGTCCGCGGTGAAGGGTGCCGCGGCACGGGGGGCTGGGAGGCCCCGTGCCCGCGCATCAGGACTTCGCCACCATGGTCGTCGCCGCCCGCGAGGGGGATCGCGCCGCCTTCGAGGCGCTCGTCCACCGGTTCCGCGAGCCGATCTGGGCCTTCGTCTTCGCCCTCCTTCGGGACCGCGGGCTCGCCGAGGATGCCGTGCAGGAGACGTTCTTTTTCGCCTACCGCGGGCTCGGGACGCTGCGGGAACCCGGGGCCTTCCGCGCCTGGCTCTACCGGATCGCCGAGCACGCGGCGCTGACCGGGTGCCGGCGCAGGCGGCGCCGACGGGAGGTCGCGCTCGACCGCGACGCGATGGGGGTCCCGAGGCCGCACCCCGTGATCCTCCCCCGGGAGATGGCGGACGGGGGGTTCACGGCGGACGCGCGCCCGGACCTGGTGGCGCTGCGGGAGGCGATGGGGGGGCTCCCTCCCCCCTACTCCGAGATCCTGACCCGCCACTACCTGGAAGGGAGGTCGTGCCGGGACATGGCCGAGGACCTGGGCCTGACCCTGACAAACGCGAAGGTCCGGCTCCATCGCGCGCGCCGGGCGCTGCGGGCGCGGCTGGAGGAGCGCGGGGCGGCCCCCGCGCCGGCCCGGGCGTGAACCTCCCCCCGACCTCCCCGGCCCGGGGCCT
>CAZKTF010000265.1:0-4805 GCA_964555565.1 uncultured Planctomycetota bacterium
TGGCGGCGGCCGCGACGCGCGACCCCGACGCGCTCGCCGACGCGCTCGAGGGGGGCGTGGACCTCGGCCGCCTGATCGAGGAGGCCCGCCGTGGCTGACCCCGGCGACGCGGATCGCCTCCGGCGCCTGGACCGGGCGCACGTCTGGCACCCCTTCACGCAGATGCAGGAGTGGACCGAGCCGCTGGTCATCGAGCGCGCCGAAGGGCCCTGGCTCTTCGACGTGGACGGGAGGCGCTACGTGGACGGGGTCTCCTCTCTATGGGTGACGGTCCACGGCCACCGCACGCCCGAGATCGACCGGGCCGTGGAGGAGCAGCTCCGCCGCGTGGCCCACACGACGCTCCTCGGGCTGGCGAACGTGCCCAGCATCGAGCTGGCCGAGCGCCTCGTCTCCGTGGCCCCCCCGGGCCTCCCCCGCGTCTTCTACTCCGACGACGGGTCCACCGCCGTCGAGGTGGCCCTGAAGATGGCCTTCGTCCACCAGCAGCGCCGCGGGGAGACCCGGCGCACCCGCTTCCTCCACTTCGCCGGCTCCTATCACGGCGACACGCTCGGCGCGGTGAGCGTGGGGGGGATCAACCTCTTCCACGAGACCTTCCGGCCGCTGCTGTTCGACTCCTTCCGCGCGGCCGCCCCCGCCTGCTTCCGCTGCGGCGCGGGGCCCCGCTGCCCCGCCTGCGAGGCCGCCGACCTCCCCCCCTTCGAGGAGGTCCTCGGGGCCCACGGGGGGGAGATCGCCGCCGTCGTCATCGAGCCCGGGGTCCAGGGCGCGGGCGGCATGGTCGTGCAGCCCCGCGGCTGGCTCCGCCGCCTCGCGGACGCGACGCGCGCGGCGGGCGCCCTCCTCGTAGCCGACGAGGTCGCCACGGGGTTCGGCCGGACGGGGCGCTGGTTCGCCGTGGAGCACGACGGGGTGCGCCCCGACCTCCTCGCCGTGGCCAAGGGCCTCAGCGGGGGCTACCTCCCGCTCGCCGCGACCCTGGCCTCCGAGGAGATCTACGCCTCCTTCCTCGGCCGCCAGGAGGAGCTGCGGACCTTCTTCCACGGCCACACCTACACGGGGAACCCGCTCGCCTGCGCGGCCGCCGTCGCGAACCTGGACCTCATGGTCCGGGACCGCACCGTCGAGGAGGCGGCCCGCAAGGGGGAGGTCCTCGGGCGGCTCCTCGCGGAGCGCGTGGCCCCGCTCGCGCCCGTGGGGGAGGTGCGCCGCCTGGGGATGATGGCCGGCGTGGAGCTCGTGCGGGACCGGCGGACTCGCGCGCCCTTCCCCCCGGAGGCCCGCGCCGCGGGGCGGACTTGCGCCGAGGCCCGGCGGCGGGGCGTGATCCTCCGCCCGCTCGGGGACGTCGTGGTCGTCATGCCGCCGCTCGGGACCCCCGACGGGGTCCTCGAGGAGGTCGTAGAGGTCCTGGCCGCGGCCGTCCGCGCGGCCCTCCCGGAGGGACGATGATGGCGAGGAACTGGATGGCGCTCGCGGACGAGGCGCTCGAGGGCGACGGCGTCGCGCGGGAGAGGGCGCGCGAGGCCCTGGCCGCGCCGGAGCCGGAGACCTGGGAGATCCTGGCGGCCGCGCGCCGCGTGCGCGCGGCCCACCACGGCAACCGCGTCCGGGTCCACGTCCTCTGCAACGCGAAGATGGGCGGCTGCCCGGAGGACTGCGGTTTCTGCGCCCAGTCGGCGCGCTACGAGACCCCGGCCGGCGCGTACCCGCTGCTGCGCCCGGAGGAGATCGTGGAGCGGGCCCGCCGCGCCCACGAGGCGGGGGCGTGGAAGTTCTGCATCGTCACGGCCACGCGGGGCCCCTCCGACCGCGACCTCGACGCCCTCTGCGCCGCGGTGCGGGAGATCAAGCGCACCGTCCCGGTGAAGGTCTGCACCTCACTCGGGCTGCTCGACGAGGCGAAGGCGCGCAGGCTGGCCGAGGCCGGCGTGGACCGCTTCAACCACAACCTCGAGACGAGCGCCCGCCTCTACCCGGAGGTCTGCTCGACCCACACCTACGAGGACCGCGTGCGGACGGTCCGCCTCGCGCGCGCGGCGGGCATGGAGGCCTGCTGCGGGGGGATCGTGGGGATGGGCGAGACCGACGAGGACCTCCTCGACCTCGCCTACGCGCTGAAGGATCTCGGCGCCTCCTCCATCCCGGTGAACTTCCTCGACCCGAGGCCCGGGACGCCCATGGCGGGCCGCGCCCGCCTCACCCCGCTCCGCTGCCTCCGGGTACTCTCCGTGTTCCGCCTGGTCCACCCGAGGCCCGACCTCCGGGCGGCGGGCGGCCGCGAGGTGAACCTCCGCACCCTCCAGCCCCTGGCGCTCCTGGCCGCGAACTCCATCTTCACCGAGGGGTACCTCACCACCCCGGGCAACGAGCACCACCAGGACCGCCGGATGATCGAGGACGCGGGGTTCGTGCTCGAGCAGGTGGCGGCGGGGTCGTGACCCCCGCTGGACCCGCGGGCGGCGACCTGCGACACTCGGGCCCGTGAAGGGGGACGCCGTCCGGGCGCGGGCGCCCGCGGACCTCGCGGCGGTGCGCGAGGTCCTGTCCGGCCTCCCCTTCCGCCTGGACGCGCTCCGGCACGACCCGGCCGCGCGGACCGTGGAGTTCCCGCTCGAACGGCGCCTCCCCCGCCGGGAGACCTGGCGGTTCCGCGTGCGGCAGGTCCGGGCCGTCTCCACCGCGGGGAAGAAGGAGCAGGAGGGGGACTTCCTCCGCGACCTGCGGTTCGACCCGGAGGCGGGCCGGCTCGAGGTCGAGGGGGTCCTCCTGCGGATCCTCCTCGACGTGGACGGGCTCGACGCGGAGGCCCTCTGCACGGCCGCCGCGGACCCGGGGCCCGTGGCGCCCGGGGCGATCCCGGAGGCGCTCCGCCGCGAGGAGGAGGCCCGGCGCGGCGCGCAGGAGGAGATGCACGCGGGTTTCCTCGCCGCGGAGAAGTCCCACTGCGTCCGGGCCACCGTCCTGGGCGCGGTCGTTGCCCTGGCCTTCGGCCTGCTGGTCCGGAGCCACCCGCTCCTCCTCCCCCTCCACCTCGGCCTGGGCGGCGGGGCCGCGTACCTCATCGCGTGGAAGAGGTGGGCCACCCCGGGCGGGGCGGCGCTGGCCTACGCGGGGCCGCAGATGTTCCTGTCCGCCTTCAGCCCGTTCCTGGCCGGGGCGAATACCGGCGCCGCCCTCGTCCTGTTCGGCTGGTTGGGCCTCCTCGTGGTGGGGAGCCGCCTCGGGCAGGGGAACCTCGGCCGCTACGGGAAGGAGGACCGGCTCCGCGGCGGCCCGGACCCGTTCCTGCTCCCGACGGGCAGGAAGACGGGGCAGCCGCCCGCGGGTCCACCGTCTTCCGCGGGCCCGCCGCCGCCCGCGGGGAGGTAGGATCCCCCGCCGCAGCCCCGGAGACCCGCCCATGCGCGTCGCGCCCGCACTCGCCGCCGCCGCCGCCCTCGCGGCGGGGGCCGCCGCCCTCCTCCCCGGTGCCGTCCTCGCCCGGCCCGCGGAGGAGCGCCCCGGCGCGGAGGACCCCGCCCGCGTCTTCGGCGAGCGCTGCGCCTCCTGCCACGCCGTCCCCGACCCCGACCTCCGCACCGACCGGGCCTGGCTCGACCAGGTCCGGCGCACCGCCTGAACCAGCACACCCGCCGGGGCCCGGGAGGCCCTGGTCGCCTGGCTCGGGGCGAAGGAGCGCCCCCGCGCCGCCCGGGTCGAGGGGCCCCCGGCGACCGGGGGGACCGCGAGCGTGGAGGCGGACGTCGAGGCGGGGAACGTACTCCTGGCGGGCCCGGCCGGGGACGTCCTCCTCGTCTGGAAGAGGGGGGAGAAGGACCGGGCCCGGGGGCTCCCGCCCGGCTCCTACCGGCTGCGCACGGTGCGCGTGGAGCGAGAGGAGAAGGGGCGGCACTGGTTCGTCTCCACGACGGGGCCCGCCGGGGAGCCCCTCGCGCTGGAGGCCGGGAAGACCCGCCGGATCGAGGTCCCGGGGGAGGTGCGGTTCCACGCCATGGCGAAGAGGAAGGGGCGGGAGATCTCGCTCGGGTTCGACGTGAAGGGGCCGGACGGGCGGGGGCTCTCGGTGTACCGGGACGACCGGCGCGTGCCCGTCCTGTACCGGGTACTCGACGCGAAGGGGGACGAGGTCGCCTCCGGCACCATGAACTACGGCTGAGGGGGGGGCGGCTGGGCCTCGGTGAGGCTCCCCGACGGGAAGGACGCCACCCGTGTCACGTACTCCATGGAGACCGGCCCGTTCCCGCGGAAGGGGGCGGTGGAGGTGCCTCTGTAGCCGCCCCGGACTCCAGTCTGGGGGACCCGGATCCGATGCTATGGAGCAGGGACTGTCGTCGGGCACGGGGAGCACTCCAGGATGCCCAGGCGGAGCGGCACCGACGCGGCCTTCGCGGTGATTCTCAGCCGCCGGCCGAGGGTCCTCATCGTCCAGAAGGCCGACGGCACCTGGGGCCTCCCGGGCGGCCGGCTCGAGCGGGGGGAGACCCCCGAGGATGCCGTGGAGCGCGAGGTGCGCGAGGAGTCGGGCCTGCGCCTCAGCGGTGCGCGGCTCGTCTTCAGCATCCGCCGCGCGGGCCGGCGCACCTACCTGTTCATCCTGCCGAAGAGGAGGACCCGCGGCCGCCTCCTCGGCCCCTGTCGCGAGATCCGCCGCCAGCGCTGGGTCCTCCCCGGCCGCGCCCGCCGACTCCTGACGGACGGCCACGCCGCGCACCTGGCGCGCGCCCTACCCAAGGCGCTGAAGCTGGACTAGCCCAACTTCCGCAGTTCAACGGGGCCGGATCAGTTCTGACAGGGGTTTA
>CAZKTF010000266.1:0-216 GCA_964555565.1 uncultured Planctomycetota bacterium
GCCGCCGCCCGAGCGCTCGGGGCGCTCGGGGACACCCCCTCCCTCCCGGACCTCCTCGACGCGCTCCCCGCCATGGCGCAGGACGCTGCGCTCGCCCTGGCCGCGCTCGGCGACGCCTCGGCGCTGCCCGCGCTCCGCGCGGCGAGGGACTCCGACGCGGCGAAGGCCCCGGCCGATGCTCCGTTTTCATGGCCTGCCAGTTCCACCGCCCCTCCT
>CAZKTF010000266.1:226-4483 GCA_964555565.1 uncultured Planctomycetota bacterium
GGCTTCGCGCTGGCGGCCCTGGGGGACCCCTCGGGGGAGGAGCTCCTCCTCGAGCGCCTGGGGGGCTCCGACCCCGGGGAAGCCGCCTCCGCGCACCGCCTCCTGCGCCGCCTCACCGGCCGGGACCACGCCCCCTCGGTCTCGCTCTGGCGCGAGGAGGTGCGGCTGCGCCGCCTGGCGGAGGCGCTGGGGGACCGGGACTGGGACCGCTCGGAGGAGGCCCTCAGGGCCGCGCTCGCCCGCGGGCCCGCGACGGTCGAGGACCTCCGCGCGATCCTCCGCGCCCCGGACGCGTCCCGCGAGGCGCGGGGGAAGGCCGCCCTCGGCCTCGGGCTCCTCGGCGCGCGCGCGGCCGGGCCCGACCTCCTGGCCGCCGCGGCGAAGGGGCAGGACCCCTGGGTCCGCGTCTACGCCATCGAGGCGCTCGGGCGCGTCGGCTGGTCCCCCGCGGCCCCCGTCCTCGCCCGCCTCCTCGTGGACGACGAGGACCGGGACGTCCTCCGGAGCCTCCGGGACGCGGGCGGGACCTACCACGCCGTCCAGAGCGCGGCCTGCGGCGCGCTGCTCGACATGGGGGCGGAGGGGGCGCTCGGGTTCCTCGTGGACCTCCTCGCGCGCGGCGCCCTGGGCTACGCGCCGACGCCCCTCGACGGGGAGTACCGGGTGCGCGTGTACCACGAGGCGCTCAGGTTCCTGCGCCGCCACGGCGGCGCCGGCGCGGCCGACGGCTTCGGGTTCCGGCCCGACGGGAGCGACGCGGACCGGCAGGCGGCGGGGGAGAGGGCCGCGGCCTGGTGGCGCTCCCGGCCGGTCGATCTGGCGGTCCCCGCCCGGGCCGACTGGACCGACCCGGCCTTCGTGGCGGCGGTCGCGAAGGAGATCCGGATCCTCGGCGCCTACAAGTTCCTGGAGCACGACCGTTCGCGCCGCGCGCTCGCGATCCTCGGGAGCGCGGCCTTCCCCCAGGTGACCGCCGCGCTCGGGACGGCGCCCTCCGAGGACCCCACGGGCCAGACGCGGGCCGGGGCGGCCCGCGTCCTCTCGATGGTGGGGAAGGCGGAGGCCGCGGGGCCTCTCCGGGAGGCGATCCGCCGGGAGACGCTCGTCCCGGTGAAGGCGGTCCTCCTCCGCTGCCTGGCCCGGATCGGGCCCGCGGGGGGATGCCGCGAGGCGATCCCGCTGCTCTCCTCGGGCGAGGCGGAACTCCGCTCCGCCGCCGCCCAGGCGCTCTTCGACGCCCCGTGCCGCGAGGCCGGGCCGGCCCTCCGCGCGGCCTTCGAGGGCTCCGGGAAGGGGGACCCGCCTCTCCGGATCGCGCTGGCCGGCGCCCTCCTCCGCCTCGGCGAGACCGCGGGGACGGCGGACGTCCTCCTCGGGGCGCTCGAGGCCCCGGACCGGATCCTCCGGGAGGACGCCTGGAGGCGCCTCGACTCCGTGCTCGACGGGCTCGGCCCCTTCGATCCCGCCTTCGCCCCCGCTGCCGCGGGGGCTGCGGCGGGCGGGGCCGCGGAGGTCCGGACGCGCTGGCAGGAGCAGGCGCGCGCCCCCCGGTTCCGGCCCGGGGCGGTGGTGCGCTGATGGGGAACGCCGCGGAACTGATCCGGGTGTCGAAAGGGTTCGGGAGCTCCCCGGCGATCGACGGCCTCTCGCTCGGGTTCCCCGAGGGCGCGCTCACCGCGGTCCTCGGCCCCTCGGGCTGCGGGAAGACCACGCTGCTCAGGCTCCTCGCCGGGCTCGAGGACCCGGACGAGGGGGAGGTCCGCGTCGCGGGACGCACGGTCGCGTCCCCGGCCCCCGTGGTCCCGCCCGAGGCCCGCGGCGTGGCGCTCGTGTTCCAGGACCTCGCGCTCTGGCCCCACATGACCGTGCGGGAGAACGTGGAGTTCCCGCTGGAGGCGCGGGTCCCGGTCGGCACGCGGCGGCGCGAGATGGCGGCGCGCGCCGCGGACCTGGTCTCCATCGCGCACCGGCTCGACTCCTACCCGGCCACGCTCTCCGGCGGGGAGCGCCAGAGGTGCGCGCTGGCCCGCGCGCTGGCCGGCGAACCGAAGGTCCTCCTCCTCGACGAGCCCTTCTCCGGACTCGACCCCGTGCTCCGGCTCCAGATGATTGAGGCCGTGGCGCGCGTGCGCGAGCGGCTCGGGATCGCGGCCGTCCTCGTGACCCACGACCACGAGGAGGCGCTCGGGGCCGCGGACCGCGTGGTGGTCCTCAGGCGCGGGCGCGTGGCGCAGGAGGGTTCCGCACCCGAGGTCTACGGGAACCCCCGCAGCCGCTTCGTGGCCGCTTTCGTGGGCCTCGCCTCCTTCCTCGAGGGGGAGGACGCGGGCGGGGGCCGGGCGCGGACCGCGGTGGGGGAGGTGGCCTACGCGGGGCGGGCGGGGCCGGGCGGGAAGGTGCTCCTGCTCGCGCGGCCCGAGGACCTGGTCCTCGACCCCGCGGGCCCCGTGCGGGGCCGCGTGGCGCGCAGCCTCTACCGCGGCGAGGGGTGGCTGCTCAGCGTGGAGGCGGGCGGGGCGCGCCTGGTGGCGCGCTCGGCGGAGAGGCTCGAGGCGGGGACGGAGGTGGGGCTCCGGTTCGCCGCGCCCCCGCGCACCGTCGAGGACGGGGAGGTGGAGCCGTGAGCGGAGGACGCCGCGCGCTCCTGGGGTTCGTCGTCGTGCTCGGGGCGGGGCTCGCCTGGGCGGCCCTCGGCGGGATCCCGCGGAGGACGCCCCCGGCCACCGTCCCGGACGGGAACCCGCCGGCCGGCGCGCCGCCCGCGCAGGGAGTCTCCTCGCCCGTGGCGCGGACCTCGGCGGACTGCGCGAAGTGCCACGCGGACGTCTACGCCGAGTGGCAGTCCTCCATGCACCGGCAGGCCTGGGTGGACCCGGTCGTGCGGGCCTTCTCGAACGACTTCCGGATGGTGGAGTGCCTCTCCTGCCACGTCCCCCAGCCGATCCACCTCTCCCCGGTCGGCGAGCGGGTCTACGAGCGCTCCTCGGGGTTCGAGGACGGCGTGGACTGCCTCTCCTGCCACCTCCTCCCCGACGGGCGGGTGGCCGCCTCGCGCGACCTGCCCGACGCCCCCTGCCGCCCGAAGAAGGTCGCCACCCTCGCCGACCCGGTCTCCTGCCGCGGGTGCCACAACCAGCACGGGCTCTACGACGAGTGGCTGAACACGTTCTCGAAGCCCGCCCCGGAGCACCCGGACCCGGCGCTGCGCGCCGTCCTGCGCGAGGGCCGCCCGGAGAGCTGCGTCGATTGCCACATGCCGCCCGTGGACCGCGCCCCCGGCGGGGGGACGCGGGCCGGCCGCTCCCACGCGTCCCTCGGGGGCCATTCCGCCGACCTCGTGAAGCGGTCCGTGACCGTCGCCGCGCGCGTGGAGGGGCCCCGCGTGGTGGTCGAGACGACGAACACCGGCACCGGCCACAGGGTCCCCGCCGACGCGCGCCACAGGTCCGTGAACGTCTGGGCGACGCTCCTCAACGAGGAGGGGCAGGACCGCGGTCCCCGCACGGAACTCGCCGAGTACCGGATGTACTACCGGACCGACCCGCGGCCCTACACCAACCTTCGCCCCGGGGAGACGGGCCGCGCGACCTTCGATCTCCCCGAGGGGATGAAGGGCAACGTGCGCGTGGAGGTCTCCTACGCCCTCTCGCCGGACCACAAGGAGCGGGGGGACGTCGTCGTCATCCACCTCGCGGAGGTCCCCTTCGACACGACGAAGTAGGCGTTCCGACAGCGGTTACGCGGTTCCGACAACCCGCGATATCAGTCGCCGCTCCCCGCCCCTCCTCCCCCCGCCCCGCGATCCGGCACGCGGTTTGTTCTGTCCAGGGGGGTAGCCCTGCCGATCGACCGGGCCCCGGGAACGAAGCCACCGCAGGAAGAGGACGCCGCCATGACCCACCCCAGGACTCGCCGGATCGCCGCTCTCGTCGCGTCGATCCTCGTCGCCGCCTTCGCCCTCTCCCCGGCCGCCTCCGCGCGGCAGCGGGCCGGGGGCGACGTCCCCCCCGTGCAGTACCGCGGACCCTCGGGCGAGGTCTTCGGCACGCTCTCCGCCCGGGAGATCCTGGTCCCGACGCCCCGCGAGGGTTCGTCCCTGTACCCCGACGCCTGGGGGCGCTGGGAGTTCTGGTTCGAGTACGAGAAGGACGCGCTCCTGCGCGAGGCCGCGGCCCGGGTGCGGGCGGTCGCGCGGCCGGGCGCCGCGGTCCTCCCCCTCACCGACCTCCAGGTCGGGGTGGTGGGGCCCCCGCTGCC
>CAZKTF010000266.1:4528-4743 GCA_964555565.1 uncultured Planctomycetota bacterium
ATCAGCCTCGAAGAATCCGAGCGGACCGGGAGCCGGCGATGAACGACGACGACCCGGACGTCCGCATCGCCGCGATCCTGGCCGCGGGCAACGCCCGCGACTCGGCGGGGCTCCCGGCGATCCTCGCGCGCCTGAAGGACGGACCCTCCGCCGAGCGGCGCGCCGCGGCGCTGGCCGCGGGGGCCCTCGGGGACCCGCTCGCCGGTCCCGCGCTC
>CAZKTF010000267.1:0-4738 GCA_964555565.1 uncultured Planctomycetota bacterium
TAAACCCCTGTCAGAACTGATCCGGCCCCGTTGAACTGCGGAAGTTGGGCTAGTCGTCCGCCTCTGGACGACATCGACTGGTCGGCCGACCTCGTCGCGGTCTCCCCTGGCCCCTCGGGCGGCGCGGTCTCCAAGACCAGCACAGCCTCGGTGCCGAGCCTCACCGACATCGGGAACAACTCGGGGGATGGGGCACTCCACCGCTGCCGCATCACCCTCGACCACGACGACCCGGACAACCCCATCACGCCGGGGGCGCTTCTGGCCATCGAGGTCCATCGGACCGACCTCGCGCAGGCGGGCGGGGTGATCCTCGTCGCGGCCCGGGTCGGCTACCCGCAGCGAGTCCGCCACGAACGAGTGGCGTAGGGAGGCATGGCCATGGACGAGATCCTCAAGGAAGCCACCCGCCAAGTGCCGTCGCTCGTCGTCCTCGTGGTCCTCGTCGTCCTCTTCCTCCGCCGGATGCAGGCCAGCGACGAGACCCAAACCGCCATCGCCGCGACGTGCCACGAGTCCCAGCGCCAGTCCATCCGCGCCGTCGAGGTCCTCGAGGAGAGGTCCGCGGGGCTCATCACGAAGTGCACCGAGGTCCTGGGGGCCACGAAGGCCGCCATCGACAGGGTCGAGAAGCGGCTTGACCGCGAGGAGGCCCGGTCATCCTGAGCACCGTCCTCCCGTTGGCGTACCCTTCGTTGCCGGCGATCGAGCAGGCAGACGTCGAACTGGTCTGCACCGGCGGGAGCCGGCCGTGGTTCAGTTTCACGGTAGGTGTGCCGATCTCCTTTGTGGTAGCGCAGTTGCGGACAGGCTTGCGTCAGGGCCGCAACGTGTAGGTCCGTGATCGAGGGTAGTCATGGCGACCAAGGCAGCGCGGGGGGCCTCGCGAACCGCCCGGGAAGGCGGCGGAGGGCAACCGCGGCCCAGCGATGACGAGATCCGTCCCGAACTCCGAACCTACCTGCGCGCCCGCCATGCCGGGGAGCCGGACACGGTCGTGTTGGAGGAGCTTGGGCTTCAGGGTTCGACCGCACGCGCGGACCTAGCCGTGGTAAACGGCATCCTCCACGGGTACGAGATCAAGTCCGACCGCGACTCACTCCGTCGGCTTCATCGCCAAGTCCCCTTCTACAGTGCCATCTTCGACCGGGTCACGCTTGTTGTCGGCGGACGATTCGGGAGGAAGGTTGAACAAGAAGTCCCTGACTGGTGGGGCATCCTCGATGTGGCACATCAAGGTCCGGCACTTCAACTCCACTCAAGGCGTGAGGGCGAGGCCAATCCCCACCGCGCCGCCCGTGCGCTTGTCGAACTCCTGTGGCGCGACTCGGCGCTTCGACTCCTAGACCTGCACGGACAAGCGAAGGGGTTCCGCGCCCGACCGCGATGCGAGGTGTGGGATCGCCTCTGCGAGGTCTGCACCATCGACGAGATCGCGGAGGCAGTCCGAGACGACCTCAAGGCCACACCAGGGCGCGGATCTGCTCCGACGTCCGCGTGAGGTGGTGGACCGTCCCGAGCATCCGCCACGCGCCGAGTGAGGCCAGCTTTGGTGCTCCTGCTGCCGCTTGCACTATCGAGCGACACCCAGAACAGTGCCCCTCCCCAGCGAAGTGCCCGGACAATGCCCCCGCAGTGAGTTTCGCTGCAAGTCTCGGAAACTGAATTGAAGGCAGGGTGGTCCTCGTGCTCTCGCCCTTCACTAGCAACCACTGTTCGGGGAGCGTGTACCGGATCGATGCTGACATCTGCACCTTCCTGAAGTCGAGGCCTTCAACACCTCGAGGATGTTGAATCGCGCAGTCCCCGAACGTCGGAAGACGCTCCATCGTGCCGCGGCGCAGATGCAGGGAGTCCCGCCACGAGACCCAGTCCGTGCGATCAGCGAAGTCGTGTGAGTCACGCCCCACGCCGCCCAAGCCGAGTGGGAAGGCCGAGGCCAGAAGGGACAGGGTTCGCCAGCGAAGCTTGTCCGGGATGACTCCAAGGAACTGAGCAGAAAGGCGCGAGACCCCGACCACGAGCATCTGGTCCACGGCCCCGATGTCGACGAGCAGGTCCACTCTTTCAGGCGTGAGTCCATGGGCGGCCATGAAGCGATGCAGGAGGCCCGGGAGGCTCCCAGTCTCGAACTCCTCTCGGGTAAGCCGAATTGCCAGCCCACCTGTTGCCACCGCCATCGCAGCCCCGACATCTGCGGTACGGGAGATCCCGGTCACGGGCGTAAACGGACGCCCCAGGGCTCCCGCCCTGGCGAACACGTCGGCTGCGGCAGCAGGGCCAGCTGGAGCAATCTCCCGGCAGTCCAAGAAGTACCGGTCCAGCACGTCCACCGCGCCCACCAGTCCTCTGAACACCAAGTCAAGGTGCTGGGCCGTAGTCTTCCCGGACTTGTTCTCGATGATCTCCAAGACCGGGGTGATGTGGGCTGCCACCAAGGGAGGAAGGCCTGCCAGGGCTGCCTTCTCCGCGGGCTTGACCTTCAGCACGGGAACGTAGTGATTGGGACCGAAGGTCACTGAGGGGCTCCTGGTGGCTCCCGCCACAGTACCAATGGTGCCAGATCGTGGACGTCGGCGTCGATGTAGCTCTGAAGGGCCTCACGAGGGGCCGGGTTCTCCGTCGAGAAGGTCACGCGGAGCATCTTGTCGGTGAACTGCCCACCTCGCACGGCGGACGCGATCCTCTCGTCGCCGTGCAAGAGGCAGAGTCGCAGAAGTACAACCTCGGGCAAGACGACCTTCCCACGGAGCGCGGCACCGAGGCCGTCGACCGTTCGGGCCGCGGCCACCGCACGCGCGTCGCCGGTCAACACCAGTCGATCGCTTTCCGCCGCCACCGCGAAGAGCTGCGCCTCCCCGGGATCGATCGCATGCACCGCGACGAGCCTGTCGGACCATGGTGGTGATGGTTCCGGCACATCGGGAAGACTCATGGCAATCGGCAGCAGGCGGTCGGCCCGCGCTTCGCCCAACCGACCCCTCAGCTGGCCACGTCGTAGCATGTGTGGCAGAGCAGGGAGGCGCCCGCACTCCTCCAGGCCGACGCCGATCGCTTGAGCGGCCAGCTCGAGGAGCCCCATGTCCGCGAAGAGACAGAACGCGTCGGTGTCAAGGAGCAGCCGCATTGCGCTCCGCACTCCCGCTCACGCAGCCGAGCATCGCCACGTCGGTCTCGGCCGCGGCCTCGGTGTCCACGTGCTTGTCGAACAAGTCCCGCAGCACGCGCTGTCCACCGTGGGAGAGATAGAGAGCGTTGAGCGCCATCTGCCCGGTCTCAAATCGACGCGTCCTGGTGGCCCACGACCACACAACTACGCCGGCATCCACACCGTTCTCTGTCGCGTACGCATCGGCCCGCTTGGCCACTTCTTTCCAGGACGTCGTATCGAGGTCCAGCAACGGCCTCCCGTCTCCAAGGACCGCGGTTGCATAGGCATCCGCACGCACCTCAATCTCGGATGTGTCGGGCGCCTCGTCCTCAGCATCGACCACCGGCTGCGCCACGGCGCAGTCGCCGAAGGCAAGGTGCGCCGCTTCGTGAGCGATGAAGTAGGCAAGACGGGACGGCGCGTCGTGGTCGTGCCCCATGATGATCACAGGGCGGCCCAAGACGACGCACGCCATCCCCTGGTACTTGGGAGAAGGAAGCGCCTCGACATGAACGACCGGGATCCCACGCGCCCACAGGTCCGCGGCGATCGAGTTCAGGTCGGCCGATTGGTATGCATCTCGTAGCTGGGACCACCACTCCCTAGCGTCCCTAGGCGGCAGGCGCACGGGCCGCTCGGGCTCACGGAGGGAGCGGACAACGGCCTCGGCAAGGCGGACTCCCACGTGGATCGCCGGGGCCAGTCGGTCGGTGTCGATGTTCCCGACCTTGCGAAGGCGCGTCCCTTCGAATACCTGCGGACCGAGCGTAGACTCCGGGTCACGCAGGGCCGTGACCGTGGTGCCGAGGAACCGGGCGATCCGGAACTCCGCGTCCGCAAGTAGGGCACGGTCGTCATCGCAGGTCGGATCCCACCAGTCCGGGAGTACTCCCCTCCGAACGAAGGCGAACGGGAAGCCGGCTCTGGAGAGTCGTCTGAGCAGCAATCGGGTGGTGTGCTGGGTCAGCTCCAGAACCTCCTCTGACCTCGCGGCGGCCCACCCGCCACGGAGAGCAAGGTCACCTCCGGCAGTCTACCCCGCCTCCCCCCCATGGGGCAGGCTTGCGGACCGCCGAACATGACCGACACGGACGGGTGCACTTCCCCGCTATCCCGCGGTCGCGTATCGGCTCACACCCGAGTCCGAGTAGGCCTCGTAGAAGTGCTCGAACAGCGCAGCGCACTTCTGTCTGTAGACCTCGGGTGTGAAGACTCGCGGGAGGCCCAGGTCCAGAACATCCTCAATCGCGAGCTTCACCTGCGAGCGGGCGGCGGCCTTCTGCCGCCAGTTCAGGACGAGCAGCTGTTTGAGCCGCCCGAGCAGGTTGCGGGCCACCCTCTTCACCTCGTCGCGTTCCGTTGGGCTCATCTCCGGCGACGGTCGGGTCAGCAGGTCGAAGACGACAAGCTCCTCCTCCGTGAGGTTCTCGCGCACGTGGCGAGCCTGCTCGTCGCTGAGCGACCGGCTCAGCACAACGAGGTCGCGAAACAGCTCGTCCAAGTTGCGACTTCCGGCGTTGTACGAGTCGATTAGGAGTCGTGGCGAAATAACTGAGGCCCTTTCGGTCCACAGCCGATCTACTTGGT
>CAZKTF010000268.1:0-4713 GCA_964555565.1 uncultured Planctomycetota bacterium
CGACGAAGCCGTCCCCCACCGTGGCGTGGATGGAGGCCAGGTTCACGACCGCGCCGCCGCTGCCGCGCGCGCGGGCGAGGCGCGCGAAGGCCTGGGTGGCGAGGAAGACCCCCTTGAGGTTCGTGTCGAGCGTGCGGTCCCACTCGGCCTCGGTGGTCTCGAGGAAGGGCTTGCGGAGGTAGACCGCGGCGTTGTTCACGAGCCCGTCGAGGCCGCCGAGCGCCCGGGCCGCGGCGGCGAAGGCCCGCGCCACGGCGGCGGGGCGCCGGAGGTCCGCCGCGACCTCCGCGGCGCGGCGGCCCGCCGCGCGGACCGCCTCGAGCGTCTCCCGCCCCTCTCCCCGGCGCATCTCGAGGACGGCCACGTCCGCGCCCGCGCGGGCGCAGGCCACGGCCACCGCCCGCCCGATGTTCCGCCCGCCGCCGGTCACGAGGACCCTGCGGCCCGCGAGCGCTCCCTCGGCCATCCGCCCCCCCAACGAAGCGGGCCGTCCCGGGGGGGACGGCCCGCCGACCATTCCGACTTCGTCCCGCGCGCGGCTAGCCGCGACGGCCCATCCGCGGTTCGTGCTCCTCGAGCCGGATGATCGAGGCCTTGAGGAGGATGAGCAGGTTGCGCCGCTCGATGTAGGTGCCCTGGCGGCGCCAGAAGAAGTTGAGGACCGGGATCTTGTCGAGCCACGGCACGGTGCTGTCGAGCCTCTGCTCCTCGTAGAACTTGAGGCCGCCGAGGAGGAGCGTGCCGCCGTCCGGGACCGTCACGGTGGTCCGCACGCGCTGGATCCGGAGCTCCGGGAGCTGGATGGCCACCGGGGGCCCGTTGGCGAGGGTCGTCTGGAAGGTCTGGATCGGCCTCTGGAGGACCGCCACCGTCGGCCGGAGTTCCATCGTCACGTAGCGCCGGTCGGCCGAGATGATCGGGTGGATGTCGAGGATGACGCCGTCGCGGAGCTGCTGGATGATCGGGTCGCCGATCTGGGCCAGCTGGGCGATCTCGACGTCGAAGTCCGCGATGTAGGAGACCTGGTTCAGGACCTGGACGTTGGCGCGCTCGTTGTTGTAGGCGGTGATGCTCGGGGCGATGACCAGCGTGGATCGCTCCGACTTCTCCACGGCCCTGAGGATGGCCTCGACCTGCGTGTCGTCGAGGTAGGTGGCCTGGATGGCGGTCCCGCCCGTCGGGGTGAGGACGCCCGGCTTCCCGAGCGCGACGTCGTAGAGGTTCTCCACGCGCGCCCGCAGGTCCTGGGACCCGTGGATGAAGTTGTAGAAGACGCCCGCGTCGTTGCCCGTCCCGATGCCGGCCGGGGCGGAGGCGGTCCCGGAGAGGACGTCGTCGAAGGTCTGCCGGGTGCCCTTGCCGGGGAGCCCGCCGCCGAGCGAGTCGTCGCCCAGGCCGCGCAGGTCCACGCCGATGTCCTGGAGGAAGTTGTCCGCGACCGTGATGAACCGCGTCTCGATGGAGACCTGCATCCCGGCGGTGTTGCGGAGGTCGGAGAGGATCTTCCGGACCTTCGCGTGGGTGGAGGCCGGGGCCTTCACGACGAGCGTGCCGGGCTCGCGGTAGTCGATGGCGCCGCCGCCCGCCGTCCACACCTCCTTGTCCACGTTGTTCTGGATGAGGTCCTTCAGGGCCTCGCCCTCGAAGGTCTTCCGCGGCTCGGCCCCCTCGTCGGCCGGGAGCGTGAAGGAGGAGCCGCCCGACGGGGTCAGGTTGATGTCGTCGGCGGGGAAGTCCTTGATGCCCGCGGTGATGTCCTTGACGTCGTAGAGGTCGAGGATGTTCTTCCCGCGGGCCTCCTCCGGCGTCGTCACGAGCACCACCCCGTTCGAGACCTTCCAGCGCAGGCTCTTGCTCTCCGTGATGATCGTGAGGATCTCCTTCACGGAGGTCGGGGCCTGGAGGCGGAGCGCCGGGAGGACGAGGTCGGCGTCCGTCTTGTTCTCGGTGGCCTTCCCGTCGAGGACGAAGTTCAGGCCCGTCAGGTTGGCCAGGTGGTTCAGGACGTCGTGGATCTTGGTCTGCCCGTCGATGACCAGCTCGGGCACCCGGACCGACTCGAGGGTCGCCATGATGGCGCCCTCGCGCGCGTCGGCCGCGAAGGTCGCCGCCGTGGAGAGCGCGGGGGCCTCGCGCCGGCCCTCCCGCAGGGCCCAGGTCTTCGGGAAGGCGACGGTCTCCACCTCGGGGATCGCCGCCTGCTGCAGCTCCTCGAAGACCCGCTTCCACTCTTCGCGGGTCGATCGGCGGATCGACTCGTGGGTGGCCGCGGCGTCCGCGCGCTCGGCCAGGGCCCGGAGGCGGTCGGCGTCCCGGTTCGTCGGGTCGATCTCGAGGACCTTCTCCGCCAGGTTCCTCGCCACCTGGTAGCGCTCCTCCTCCATCGCCGCGTTGGCGTCGCGGAAGAGGGTGTGGATGGTGGCCCGCATCTGCGACTTCTCGCGGGCGGCCTCGGCCTCCTTGATCCGCCGGGCCTCCTCGAACTCCTTCTGCCGGGACGCCTGCTCCGCGCCCCGCTTGCGGTCCTTCCCCGCCGCGATCATCTTCCTGAGCCCGTCGGCGTCCGGGGTGAAGTCCACCTGGTAGGGCTGGATGGCGACGATGACCAGGGCCTTCTCGTAGGAGGCGATCGCGTCGTCCCACTTGCCGTCCGCCTCGGCGCGGCGGCCGGTGCGGACGTAGTTCTCGACCTCGAGCTTCGCCTGCTCCATCTTGACCATGCGCGAGCGCCGGGCGTCCTCGAAGGAGTCCGCCGCGGTGGGTCCGCGCTCGTTGAGGTGGGCGCCGATCTCCTCCAGGCGCCGCGCGGCCGTCGCGTTGCCGGGCTCGAGCTGGAGGGCCTCGGCGAACTTCTCGCGGGCCATCTCCCACTCGCCCGACTTGTAGAGGTCGTCCCCCATCTCCAGGTACTTGGAGACGAGGAACTTCCGCATCTCCTCGCGGCGGGCCCGGTCCCGGGCCATGTCGTCGAGGAGGGCCCTGTCCTGGGCACTCATCGTCCCGGGGGCCCTCGGCTCCGGCTTCGGCGCAGGAGCGGGGGTGGCGGGCTTCGCCTCCTCCTTCTTCGCCGCGGCGACCGGCTTGTCCGCGGGCTTCCCCGCGGCGGGCTTGTCGCCCCCGGAGGACTTGCAGCCGGCGGCCAGGACGGCCACCACGAGTGCACCGGCGAGGCGCGACGTCGTCCTCATCGCTCGGTTCCTTTCCCTGCCGACTCCGTGCCGACGCCCCCCCGCCCGGCCGCGGAACGCGGGCGGACGGCTCGACGCAGTCGGCGGCCCCTGTCCCATCGTCGCCGCGCGGGGGTTCCGTGGGATCCCGGCCGCGCCCACCATGCCCATGGTCGGTGGCGGGACGAATCCTAGCGGTGCCCCTCCCCCAGGCAAGCAGAAACCCGGAAGCCGCCGGGGTTTCGGTGACAGGCTCGTGACGCCCTCCCGTCGTGCCGGTCCGCCCGCGCGGAGGGGGGCGCGTGAAGATCTCGGAGGGGGCCCGGCCGCCCCGTAGGCTTGGACCCTCCGCTCCCGGTGCCGGCGTAGCTCAGTTGGCAGAGCAGGGGATTCATAAGCCCCGGGTCGCAGGTTCAAGTCCTGCCGCCGGTACCAACCTCCCCGCTTCGACGACGAGGGCGGCCAGGTCCGAGGGGCGGATCCCCTGGCCGCCGTCGCACAGGACGAGGGAGCGCTCGGCGTCCTGCGCGAGGACCTCGAGGAGGAGCCCGTCCACCCCCCAGGCCAGCGCGGAGCGGCTGGCCGGGAGGACGAGGCGGTGGTCTCCCGTCGCGTGGCTCGGGTCCACGATCACCGGGAGCCAGGAGACCTCGCGCAGGGCCGAGACCACGCTGAGGTCCAGCGTGTTGCGGTTGTAGTCCCCCTGCGTGAAGGTGCGGATCCCGCGCTCGCAGAGGATGACGTCCAGGTTGCCCTGGAGGGCGACGTACTCCGCGGCGCAGAGCCACTCCTCGAGCGTGGACGCGAACCCCCGCTTGAGGAGGACGGGCTTGCCGAACCTCCCCACCTCCACCAGGAGGGGGAAGTTCTGCATGCTCCGGGAGCCCACCTGGAGGACGTCCGCCACGTTGCCGACGGTCTCGACGAGCCGCGGGTCCATCACCTCCGTGACGATGGGCAGCCCGGTCTCGGCCCGCGCCTCGGCCAGGATCTCGAGCCCCTCCAGGCCGAGCCCCTGGAAGGAGTGGGGGTTCGTGCGGGGCTTGAAGGCGCCCCCGCGGAGGAGGTCGGCGCCCGCCTTCCGGACCTCGCGGGCGATGCGCAGCGTCTGCTCGCGCGATTCCACGGCGCAGGGCCCGGCGATGATCACCGGGCGGCCCCCGCCCACGGTGACTCCGCGGACCTGCACCGGCCGGACGGCGCCCGGCCGCGCCCGTTCCGGGCTGCCCCGCCGCGTGACCTCGAGGAGAGGGAGTGGAGCCGTCATCGCGTCGCCTCCGTGCGGTCCCGGTCCGCCGGAACCCGGGCCCCCCGCACGACCCGGGAGAGCGGCGGCGCCCCCCGGCGGTTCCCGCTCCCGTCCAGCGCGATGCTCCCCGTGGCCCCGGGGAAAGGGGCCCCCGCGAGGAGCGCGTCCCGCACCCCTTCCCGCGTCCCGTCCGAGGCCCGCGCGGCCCGCGCGAGCAGGCGCACCGCGTCGTGGGCCGCCGCGGCCGCGGCGTCCGGCTCCTCCCCGAAGCGCTCCCGGAAGGCCCGCGCGAAGGCC
>CAZKTF010000269.1:0-4713 GCA_964555565.1 uncultured Planctomycetota bacterium
GCCGCCTCCCCGGCTCCGGAGCCCCCGGCCCCCGGCCCGGCCGCCGCGCCGTCCGCGAAGGGACTCGTCGAGGGCCGCGTCCTCAGGGGCGAGAAGGGCGAGACCCCGATGGCCTCGACCCTCGTGGAGGTCTTCCCCCCCGACGCCGGGGACGCGCTTCCGTTCACGCAGCCCCTCGCGAGCGCCCGGACCGGCGACGACGGGAAGTTCCGCCTGGAGGCGCCCGGGGCCGGACCGTGGACGGTCCGGGCCTCCGCGCTCGGCCTCGCCTCGGCCACGGCGCCGGCGAAGGCAGGCGAGCCGGCCACGCTGCGCCTCCTCCCCGGGGGGACGGTGCGCGGGACGGTCACCGACGCGGAGACGAAGGAGCCGATCACGGACGCGAAGGTCTCCGCCGGGGGTGCCGTGGGCGGCCGCAGCGGGCCCGACGGCGCCTTCCTCATCGAGGGGGTTGCCGAGGGATTCGCGCCGGTGCTCGCGAGGGCGCCGGGCTACGCCGCGGCCACCGTCCCGGTCCAGGTCCGCGCCGGGGCCGAGGCGCGCGCGGAGGTCCGCCTCCGGCCGGCCGCGGCCGTCGCCGGGACCGTCCTCGGCACCGACGGCGCGCCGGCCGAGGGCGCCACGGTCCAGGTCGAGGTTCTCGAGGATCTTCCCATGTTCGGGTTCACCGCCGTGGGGACCCACGAGGCCCGGTCCGGCGCGGGAGGGCGCTACCGCGTCGAGGGCGTGCCCGTGGGGAAGGACCTCCGCGCGTCCGCCCGCACCGAGACCGCGATCTCGAAGGACGTGACGGTCCCGGCGCTCAAGCGGGGGATCGACGCCGAGGGGGTGGACATCCGCCTGGAGCCCGCGGCGACGCTCCGCGTGCTGGTCCGCGACGACGACGGCGCCCCCGTCGCCCTGGCCCACGTGAGCGTCGCGCCCGCGACCGGGGAGGCTCCGAAACCGGAGGCGGCGGGCGACCCCGCGCCGGCGGACCCGGAGGAGGTCCAGGCACCCGCGCAGGTCGCGGTGCAGGAGGGCCTCCACGCCTTCGCTCCCGGCTCCGTCGAGACCGACGCCGAGGGCGTGGCGCTGGTGCGCCCGGTCCGCCCCGGCCCGGTGACCGTGAGCGCCCGGAAGCAGGACTTCCTGGAGGGGAGCGCCCGCGCCGAGGCGACGGCGGGGGCGCCCGTCGGCGTGGAGGTGAAACTCCCCCGCGGGGCCTCGGTGGCTGGCCGCGTGGTGGACGGGAACGAGCAGCCGGTCGCCGAGGCGTCGGTCGAGGTGCAGCGCATGGGCCCGGCGGAGTGGGTCCACGAGGAGCGCAAGAGCGGCCCCGACGGGTCCTTCCGCGTCGGCGGGCTCAAGGGGAAGACCTTCACCGTCTCCGCCTCGAAGGAGCGCTTCGTCCGCACGTCCCTGAACGAGGTCGCCGCGGGGACCAAGGACCTGGTCGTCCGCCTCGCCCCCGGCGGCGCCATCGTCGGCCGCGCCGTGGACACCGCGGGGAAGCCCGTGGCCTCGATCCAGGCGAAGGCCGAGCGCACCGACGAGGTCCACGCGCCCAACCCCGCGGACCCGGCCCGGTTCGCCGAGGCCATGGGCGGCCGGCACTCCTCCGACCCCGAGGGGAAGTTCCGGATCGACGGGCTCGCCACCGGCGTCTACGCGCTCGAGGTCCGCGGCGAGGGGACCGCGCCGGCGCGCCTGGCCGACCTCCGCGTCGTCGCGGGGGCGGACACGACCGTCGAGGTCGTCCTCCCCGAGGGGCTGGTCCTCCGGGGGGTCGTGGTCCGGAAGTCGGACGACGCCCCCGTGGCCGGGGCGCGGGTCCGCGTCCAGGCGAAGGGCCCCATGGGGATGATGGACTTCGAGGCGGACGACCTCACCGGCGGCGACGACGGGAGCGACGTGTCCGCGGGCATCTCCGCCGCGATGGAGGGCATGGCCGCCATGGGCGGCGGGGGCACGACGACGGGCGCCGACGGGCGGTTCGAGATCAAGGGCCTGGAGCCCGGCCCGGTGAACCTCCGGGTCTCGGCGAAGGAGATGTCCCCGACCCTGGTGAAGGACGTGGCGCTCCCGGCCGCGGGCGACCTGCGCGTGGCGCTCGCCGCGGGGGGCACGCTGGAGGGGACGGTCTACGACGCGTCCGGGGCGCCGAAGAAGGGCGCCATGCTCATGCTCCAGAAGCTCCCCATGACGATGCGGATGGCGCGGACCGACGAGAGGGGCCGCTACCGGGTCGGCGGGCTCGCGGCCGGGTCCTACCTCGTCTACGTGATGGACGAGAACATGATGAAGGGCGGGGGCATGAACCTCCGGTCGGAGACGGTGCGGATCGCCGAGGGGATCACGCTCGTGAAGGACTTCCGCCCGGGACAGGGGACCTGCGTCCGCGGGACGGTCACGCGGGGCGGGAAGGCCGTGGGCGGCGTCATGGTCATGCTCGTGCCCGGCTCCTCCGCGAACCCCCTGGAGGCGATGGGCGGCGCCGGCGGCGGCCTCGCGATGTCCACGACGAAGGCCGACGGCACCTACGAGATCTCCGACGTGAAGCCGGGCCGCTACACGGTCTCGGTCCAGGCGGGGATGGGAGGCCCGACCGGCGCCGAGCCGGTGGAGGTCGCGGCGGGCGCCGGCGAGGTCCGGCGCGACATCGTGCTCCCGCAGAACGGGATCCGCGGCGTCGTCGTGGACGGCGCGGGCAAGGCGGTCTCCGGGGCGCAGGTGACGGCCGTGGCCGCGGGGAAGGACGTCTCCCGCGCGACCGACCTGGGGCAGGTGATGGAGTCCTTCGGAGGGCAGGCCACCACGGACGACGAGGGGCGGTTCTCCATGCAGGACATGAAGGAGGGCGCCTACACCCTCCAGGTGCGGGCCCAGGGGCGGGGCTCGGCGGTCCTGGAGAACGTGGCCGCGAGCCCCGCGGGCGGCGAGGTCCGCGTGGTCCTCGAGGCCGGCGTCGAGGTGACCGTGCGCGTGGTGGCCCCCGACGGGAAGCCGGTGTCCGGGGCCGGCGTGTACGCGAGGGACTCCCGCGGCCACGAGGTGACGAACATCGAGGTCTTCGACGCCCCGCGCACGGGGGGGGACGGCCGGGCGACGTTCCGCGTCCCCGCGGGCCAGGTCACCTTCGAGGCCGTGGCCGAGGGCTACGGGCCCGGGGAGAAGGTCGTCGAGATCCCCGCCACGGGCGAGGTCGTCGTGACCCTGCCGAAGGCGGCCGTCCTCGACGTGAACGTGGTGGACGGCGCGGGGACCGGCGTGTCCGGCGCGAAGGTCCTCCTGCTCGACTCCTCGGGGAAGCCCTTCGCGGCGCGGGTCGCCATGGAGAACATCGGCGAACTCCTCTCCGGGGGGGCCACCGGGGCCGACGGCAAGGTCACGCGCGCCGGGCTTCCCGCGGGGTCCTACACGGTGAGGGCGTCCCTCGAGGGCCGCACCGCCGAGACCGCGGTCTCCGTCGCGGCGGGGGAGACGAAGGAGGTCGTGGTGAGGCTGCCGTAGCGGCGGTAGCGGCCCCTACCGGTTCCTGAGGTCGTCGTCCACCTTCGGCCTGTCGAGGCCCTTGCTGAGGAAGGCGCGGCCGAGGGAGTTGTTCCAGGTCTCGATCTCCCGCTGGACCGCGCGGGGATCGACCGTCGCGAGGACCTCGGAGGCCCCGGCGGCCAGGTCCGCGGGGAGCTTCCCCTTCACGGTCAGCTCCTTCGTCGCGCCGGGCTCCAGGGGCGGGACCTGGACGAACCCGAGGCGCTTCTCCCCCTTGCGGCTCCCGAAGGGGACCACGCCCACGTCCAGGTCCACCTCGCGGGTGGCCCGCGCCCCGCAGTTCTCCACGGTGACGAGGGCGACGACCTCGGCCCCGGCGGCCAGCGCCGGCATCTCGGTGCGGTCGGGGATGTAGGGCCGCCCGGGGCGCTCGGCGGGCTCGAGCCCCTGGAGCCTCACGGAGGCCACGCGCAGGTCGAGGACGTAGAAGGGCTCGGTCCGGCAGCGGAGCTCCAGTCGGACCGCGCGGGGGAAGTCCCCCCCGGCGGCCTGCCGCACCGCCCAGTCCCCGGAGGGGGCCCCGGCGAGGAGGCCCTTCGCCTCCGGCGGGGCCGCGGCCCGCGCGAGGAGGCGCAGGTCGCGCGCCGCGGCCGGGAGCGCCGTCCAGGCCCCGTCGCCGCGCCGGACCTCGTAGACGAAGCCCTCCCGCGGGGCGCGCTTCTCGTCCCCCGGCCGGGTGTCCTCGGGGCCTCCCCACCAGTCGGCCACGACGGAGAACCCGACGACCTCCCCCTCGTCGGCCACCACGGGCATCTTCCCGGACCAGAGCCCGGTCCCGCGCGACGCCAGCTCGAGGTACCGCGTGTAGACGAAGGGCTCGGCGGCGGGGGCCCGGGCGGGGCCGAGGAGGGCCGTCGCGACGAGCGCGGCGGCTGCGAGCCGGGAGGCCGAACCCATGGACACCCACCTTGCCTGCATGTCCCCCGATCCTAACCGCGCGTTCCCCGCACGCGCGCAACGCCCTCAACGGGGCCGGGGCGGATGGCTCCGAGGGAGGATCCGGGGGCTCCCCCGCATGGACGGCCGGACGCCCCGGTGGTAGGCTCGCCGCGACGGGTGAGCCCGCCACGCAAGCGCAACGCTCGGGTCTCGCCTCGTACCGGAGAGCCGCGATGAGCATGCCTGACTCCAGACCTCCTGACATAGGGGGTGGAGTCTCATAGGGAGGGACGTCGGAGG
>CAZKTF010000270.1:0-4693 GCA_964555565.1 uncultured Planctomycetota bacterium
AAACCATCCCGGCTACGTCACACCCAAAGCGGCAAGAGTTTCGTTACACCCCACACCCCCGATACGAAGGCGTAGGGCCGTCGGTGCGGTCAGGCGCCGCCGGTTGCGGCGCTCTGGGGGCGGTTCCTCGATGACGAGGGGAATCGGCGCCGTCGCGACCGTGCTGGCCAACGCGTCGGGCGATTCCTTTTTGATCGGAATCTCGAGGCTGGCACGGGCCTCCCAGGCACCTGGGATGAGGGCGTCCCAGGCCGCCGCGAGGGGGAACCGGATTGTCCACTCACGGCGGACGACGGCCGCTGGCGGCCGGTCTCCGGTGACGGCGGCTCCCGGAGCCTTCTGGAGCGCCGCTTCCAGATAGCGATGCAGTTCCACAGTCGCCCCCGACTCTCGGTTTCGGAGGATCAGCCGGAGGTTGTCCCCATCGACAAGTCCCTCGGGAGTCGGGGCGTCCGGCGACCTGCCCCGGGGATCGAAGGATGTCCCAAGGGTCGCCTCGACCATGTCCCCGCGCACGGCCGATTCCGGCAGGGAAAGGCGTAGGGCTATGCCGTCGCGCTCCTCCGACCAGGCGGACCGGTGATTGCCTGGCAGCAGTTCTTGCAGCCCGGGATCCGCTCCCGGTCGAGCGGGAAGAGCCACATCCCTGAACTCGAAGAGGACGCGTTCGAGGTCGTACTCCTTCGGCACGCGAAGGCGCAACTCCACGGGGTAGGAGATGGAGACACCCGCTCTTCCGTCCGTCTTCGGCGCAGCAAGGTCATAGACGTAGGACTCTCGTCCTCCCGAGCCGCCGATGCACTCCAGCCGAGAGCCCCGGGAATCCACCACCTCCTTCGCCTCCTGGGCCCATGCGTTGTCAAGGAAACCGGCTGTCCCCCCTCGTACCGTTACCCGGCAGACTTGGGCCCCCGTCTCGATGCGAAGGTGGAACGGGGAGGCCTCCATGTCGATGGCTTTGTCCCTGCCGATCCCCCCGGTAGCGAAGATCTCCAAGGAGCGAACGCGGAGGATGGCGACCTTGTAGGCGATGGCCCTGAGGGGCAGGGACCTTGTCCCCACATCGAGGACATGCTGGAACGATCTCTCCGTGCAGTCAACACCCCAGGTGAACCGGTCGCCCACGTTCTCCACGTCCTGGGGTATCTCCTGCCCGTCCTCGCTCACGAACCTGGAACGGGGGTCCTCCCACGCGAGGAGGGTGTCACCATCCGGATTCAAGAGGGAGGCGCCGACCATCAGGGACGGTCCTCCCCGGTCGGGGAGAGACTCCATCCACTGCATCCCATCGAGCCTGAGACGGTACCGGCCGTCCTCGGAGATCGCCATAGGCCGATCGTCCACTTCCGCAGGTGCGGCCGGGGGACCCGCAACCGCCGGAGGCTCGGGGTGCTCCACGCCAATACCGGAGGAGGGCCCAGTCCCGTCACCGGCGCACCCGGAGAGCGAAACGGCCGACATCGTGATGCTGATCAAGGTGAGGGCCGAGCCGAGAAGGCCCCCTGGATCCATCACCGCATGCAACACAACGCTTTTCGGCGGGAAGCTCTGGAATCTGCCCATGGTCGGCCTCCTACTCGTAGGTGCGCGAACCTCGTGCCACCTCCCATGGGCCGGCGGATCTCCAATGCCGTAACCCCCTCGTAACCTCGTGGAGCCCCCTCCACACGAGCCTCCCGCGCCAGGGTCCACTTCCCGGACGATCGTCAGTTCTGGTCAAGGAGCGCCCCCGGGCCAAGCCAGGTCGCGAGTACGGGTGGGAGACTGTCGTCCGTCAGTCCCCGCGGGGCGGCGAGCAGGAACGCGGCCCCGCGGGTGCGTCCGGCGAGCCAGGGAGCGGAGCGGGAGAATGGGAGAGCCTCTCGGGAAAACGGATCCAGCGCACTGCTGGCACCCGCGAGTCCGCCGCCTTGGGAAGGTCCGGCTGCCGTTTCCGCCCTACCGGGTGTACCTCCTCAGCTGCGGGATCTGTGCCAACACGATCACGACGGAGACGCTGAGGGAACAAGGTCGGGTCCTCCTCGGCCGAACGCGTTGGCTCGGGGATCCAGTGATCGAGCCGTAGGGACCGGGGCCCGGGTTCGAGTACGAGGTAGGATTCTCCGCGGGCTGGCGGCCTCATAGTCACCGTGCAGAAGCGGCTTGCTCGAAGGGAAGGAGAGTCGCATGCCGAGCGCGGACCAGGTGCGCCCTGGGAAGTGGACTGAAGTCACGGTCCTCTTCGACGACGGGTCGTATTCCGTGATCTCTGGAAGGTACGACGGGGATTGGGCCCTGGGAGAGCGGTGGAACGGCGACAACGGCACACTCGGGTTTCCGAATCAAGCTGGCAACCCGATCTGGCACGTTGTGCCAGACTTCCTGGCGCCGTGGCTTCTACACGGACTTCTCGCTGAGCTTGGTCGCCAGAGGCCCAGCCCGACGCGCGAGGCGCAGGCGCGCAATGTCACTCACGAGCTCCTTGAGTGGGCCGTCGAAGCGCCGAGTCGCTGACAAGCGGAGTGCCTCACCGCTGGAGGATCGGGGTGAAGGATCAGAGGGGAACCGGCCATTCCCTCCGCTGAAGCGCCGAAGGGGATGTCTCGGTCGGTCCCCCGGGGCGGACAGGTACGGCCCGGTGGATCTACCCACGCCGCGGACGATAGGATCTCCCTTGGCGGTGGACGGGTTGCCCCGCGCTTCCATCCTCCAAGAGAGACACTCTCCAGAAGAAGGCGGGGCGTAGAAGGCCCCCACGCTTCGGCTTTGCCTGTCCCGCCAACTGGGGGCGGTCCGGTGCTAGCCCGGGCCGCCCCCTAAGCCTTCACCTTCGCCCGCAGGTTGGTGACGAGGCGCTGTCCCTTGATCGGCGTGTTCGTCTTCGGCGTCCCGAAAGTGCCGGGCTTCGCGGGGGCCGTCGAGGCGCTGACCGGGACGGTCACGGTCTTCAGCGCGTAGACCGAGGACTTCATCACCCGCCCCGCGTACCGGACCGTGAGCTTCCCTTCCTCGTCCCGGCCGACCATGCCGGCGAGGACTCGGACCTTGAGCTCCGTGGCCTTCGCGCCCGTGGAGTAGGGGAGGCGTGTCTTGAGGAGGACGACGTCCCCCGCCTCGACATGCTGGACGCCCGGGTGGGCCTCCCAGGAGACCGGGAGGGGGAGCGCCTTCGCCTGCTCCGCGAGGTGCCGGAGCATCCGCACGGCCTCGATCTCCCGCGTGACCCTGCGGAGATCCACCTGCTTCACGTTGGTGGGGGAGCCCTCGGGGAGGTTGTCCACGGGGTAGAGGAGCTCGTCCTTCTCGAAGTCGAGGACCTCGTTCCAGAAGGAGCCCTGGATGGCTGTGGGGGTCTTCCCCCAGGCCTCCATGTTGAGGACGATCTTCGAGGCGTTCTGGTTCGGGGGATCGACCTCGTCGCGGAATGTGAAGACCGGGTCCCCGTCCTGGTCGAGGGGGAAGCGCCACCTGGCCCCCTGGAGAGAGGCGAAGCAGTACCCGAGGAAGGCGAGGTCGCCCACGGTCTCCATCAGCGACTGCGGGGTGTCGAGGACGACGTTGAGTCGGCAGCCACGCTCCCCGTTCGTCGAGGCGTAGGGCGGGGCCGATCCGTAGGTGGCCGTGTAGGGAGGCTTCGTGGCGTCGTCGCCCGGGCGGTGGACCCACTCATCGCAGAAGTCGGCCACCGGGCACCCCGCCGGCCGCCGCTCCCCCGCCCGGTTCACCGGAGAACTCCCTTGAGCAGCCGGGGGACCAGGCCCCGACCTGTGCCCCGGGTGAACGGCCGTGAGCCGGGACCCCGAAAGGAGGTGCGCATGAAGCCAACCATGGCCGCCCGCATCCGGGCGCTCCGGGACATGACGGTCCCGGAACTCCGGGAGCAGTACCGCGAGGTCTTCGGCGAGGAGACCCGGTCGCGCCACAAGGACTTCCTCTGGAAGCAGATCGCCTGGCGGCTCCAGGCCAACGAGGAGAGACCATACATGGATTCCCGGCATGTGGTAGGATGACCTTCGAATGATCTGGTCCTTCGGGGACGACGCGACCGCCGACGTGTTCAACGGCCGGAATTCGGCCCGGGCGCGCTGGTTCCCGCAGGACGTGCGCCGGATCGCCGAGAAGAGGTTCGACATGCTCAACGGTGCCCGGTTCCTGGACGACCTCCGGAGTCCTCCGGGGAACCGCCAGGAGGCCCTGCGGGGCGACCGCGTCGGGAAGCACAGCATCCGCGTCAACGACCAGTGGCGGCTCGTCTTCCGGTGGACGTAGGCGGGCCCCGCCCAGGTCGTCCTCGAGGACTACCACTAGGAGGCCGCCATGATCCCCACCCACCGCATCCCGACCCACCCCGGCGAGATCCTCGCCGAGGAGTTCCTCAAGCCCCTCGGCATCTCCCAGGCCGCCCTCGCCCGCCACCTCGGTGTTCCACTCCAGCGGGTGAACGAGATCGTCCGGGGGAAGCGGGGCGTCTCCCCGGAGACCGCCTGGCTGCTGGCGGGAGCGTTCGGTACCTCCCCGGAATTCTGGGTGAACATGCAGGCCCACCACGACCTCGCGGCCGGGCGACCGGGGAGGACGGTCCGGCGCATCAAGGGACGACGCGTCGCACCGCAGGTTGCATGAGTGCCCTCCGCCGGTACCCACGGGCCGAGAGTGTTCTCCATGAGAAGGCCTGCCTGTCAAGGCCGACGTGGCGGCCGCCGTGGACGACGCC
>CAZKTF010000271.1:0-4670 GCA_964555565.1 uncultured Planctomycetota bacterium
CCTGGTGGCGGGCCGCGGGCCGCCGGCGCGACGAGCCCTGCGCGCGGGTCCTCCGCGGGCTCGTGCTCCTCGAGGAGGGCCGCCCGGCGGAGGCCGCGGCGGAGCTCGACCGCGCCCTGGAGCTCGAACCGGGCTTCGCCGCCGCCGCCTACGACCTGGGCGTCGCCCGGAGGATGGCCGGGGAGGGGAGCGACGCCGCGGAGCCGCTGCGGCGCGTGGCCGCGGTGCGGCCGGGGGACCCCGAGACGCTCCTGCTCCTGGGAGAGCTCCTCGACCGCGGGGACCGCAGCGCGGAGGCCGAGGACGCCTGGGCGGCGATCCTCGCCCGGGAGCCGATGCACGCCGAGGCGAACCTCGCGCTGGGGCGCTCCCTCCTGGCGCGGGGCGAGGCGGAGCGGGCCGAGGAGCCCCTCGGACGCGCCCTGGGCGCGCGCCCCCGCGACCCGGACGTCCTCCTCGCCCTGGGCCTGGCCCGGGTCCAGCGGGGCCGGCCCGCGGAGGCAGTCCCGCTCCTGCGCGCGGCCGTGGAGGAGAGCGACGGGGACCGCCGCGAGGAGGCGCGCTACCTCCTCCACGTGGCCTACCGGGACGCCGGCGAGCACGAGCGGGCGCTGGCGGCGCTGGAGGACGTGGCGGACCGGTTCCTCCGCCGCAACGAGGACCTCATGGAGGAGGCCGCGCTCTACCTCGAGGAGCGGACCCGTTACGACCGCTCCCAGCGGCTCTTCGAGCGCCTCCGCGAGATCCGCGCGCGGAGGGGGGACCTGTAGTCCATCAACGGCGGGCGGGGTAGGCCTCCCCGGGCTCGGCCCGCCACTGGCGGGCCTCGTCCCCAGGGTCGGGGTGCCGCCGGCAGCCCGACAAGTCCCTGGGGGCCCCCCCGGGGACCCCCGCCCGCACAGGCGCCCGGAAACCCCTACCCCTACCCCTACCCGCCGTTCGCCGCTCTTGGAGCAGCGGCTACCGCGCCGCCTCCAGCACGATCCTCTGCTCCTCCGCCGCGTCGATGTCCTTGCACCAGGAGACGAACTCCCGGTACTCGTCCGGGGAGTAGCGGCAGGAGACCCAGCGGATCCGCCGCTCGACGCGGACCTTCCCCTCCTCCTGCCAGAGGCGGAGCGAGTAGGTGCCGAGCCTCCCGGCGGTGGTGTGGCCCCGGGGGAGGCGCTTGACCTTCCACTTCCCCGCGAGGTCGTAGGTCACGAGGTCGCGCCGCACCTCGTCGTCCGAGAGCACGAGCGCCCACTCCCGCTCCGGCTTCTGGACGTAGTTCTCGGCCATGTCCCCCGGCGGGAAGCCCAGGGGCACGACGGTCTCGCCGCCCTCCTCGATCACCTGGCGCGGGAGCCCGCCCGAGGCGTTGAAGGCGTAGGCCTCCCCGAAGGTCTCCAGGCCGGGGAAGTCGAACTCCGACACGTCCGGGGTCGGGAGGAACCGCGTCGCGACCCGGGAGGCCTCCTTCTTCCGCTCGTCCAGGTTCATGTCCTTCACGCGCTCCTTCTGCCCGTAGGCCCCGTCGTTGGGGTTGCGGAGGGCGAGGCGGAAGGTGGTCTCCCCGGGCTTCGCCCCGAGCCGGATCGTGACGTCGTGGAACAGCTCGACTTCGGCGTCGTCCCCGCGCGGCATCCGGAACAGCGTCGGCCCGCCGGGGCCGGGCAGGAGGGCCGGCCGCCCCCGCACGCCGCGGGGCAGCCGCCCGAAGGGGGTGTGGCGCGCGAAGGAGAACACGTAGACGTCCCGCCCGTCCTCCCCGTGGATCGCGATCCCCTCCTCGTCGAAGAGGCCCGGCTGCACGATCTCCCAGCGGTTGGAGTCGTCGCTCCCGGAGGAGACGTGGACGGGGTCGAAGGGGATCCCGGCCGACCGCAGCATCGCCGCGAACAGGAGGAAGCGGTTGCCGCTCGCCTCCAGCAGCACGCCGGTCGCGCCGAAGCCGCCGGAGGTCCCCTGGACGTGCTCGTTCACGAAGGCATAGATCCGCGCCGCGCGGGCCACGGTCCCCTGGACGCCGCGGAGGACCTCCTCGGCCTTCGCCCCCAGGACCGGGGTGGCCCGCCACGCCGAGAGCTCCGACTGGGCCTCGAGCGCCACCTCGTCGTAGGTCCAGGGCGCGTAGAAGTGGACCCAGGGCATCAGCTCGTCCACCGGGGGCATGCTCGGCTCGTCCTCGATGCGGTCCTGGTCCCGCTTCTCGAAGACCAGGGACCGGCGCCCGTTCGCCGTCTTCACCTCGGGGGCCCCCTTGTAGTTGCGCAGCAGCATCGGGGCGGAGAGCGACTCGGGGAGGTCCACGACCCAGCGCGAGAGGATCACCGGGTCCGCGTCCGCGCCCACCTGCGGGTCCTGGAAGTACCACTGCCCGGAGTCGAAGCCGTGGTCGTTGCGCCCGGTGTCCTGGAGGTAGCGGTACTCCACGAGCCAGCCCGCCTGGAGCCCCTCGAGCGTGAAGGAGTTCCCGTGGGCCCCGATGGGCATGTAGACCTCGCCCTCGGGGGAGATCGCGCGGACCTCGAGGAGCTGCCCGGGGACCGTGATGTTCTGGTACTTCTCGCGCCCCTTCTCGTTCAGGATCTTGTACGCGTCGTGGGTGATGGTGGAGTAGGAGCCGTCCTCGTTCACCCGCATCACCTGGAGGTCCAGCAGGTGGACGGCGATGGCCTTCGGGTACTTCTCCTGCCCGGCGCACTCCTTCCAGACCTTCACCGCGTCCTCGTCGAAGGCCCGCGCGAAGTCGTAGTCCTTGCCCTCCATCCGCTCGAGCGAGCGGCGCAGGACCGCGCGCCCCGGCCCCAGGGCCAGCGCCTTCCGCCAGACCTCCTTCGCCCCCGCCTCGTCCTCCTTCAGGCGGAGGTAGTGCCCGACGTTCCAGGCGTAGTCGAAGTCGAGCGGGGAGAGGCGCGCCAGCTCGCGGTAGACGGCCAGGACCTCGTCGTAGCGGCGGAGCGAGGCCAGGACGCCGGCCCTCTCCGTCCGGAGGCCGAAGTTGGAGGGGACCTCCTCCTCCAGCGCGCGCAGTTCGCGGAGGTACCCCTCCACGTCCCCCCTCTGGCGGAGGATCCCGGCCAGGCGCCGGCGCACCCCGTAGGCCCCGTGATCGACCGCCGCCATCTTGCGGCAGATCGCCTCGACGCGGCCCGTGTTCCCCTGGCGCTCGGCGACGTTCTGGAGGAAGGACCACGCGGAGGTGAGCCGCGGGCAGGCCTCGGTGGCCTTCGCCGCCGCCTCCTCGGCCTCCTTCTCCCAGGAGCGGTCCTGGCAGAACCGGGCGCGCAGCAGCCAGCCGCGGGCGAGGCCCGGGCGATCGGCGAGGAGCCTGTCCAGCCCGGGGAAGACCGCGCGCGTGCGCTCCAGGGCCGCGCGCGTCTCCGCCGCGGCCTTCGCGGCGGCGGGGTCCGAGGCCGCGTCGGCGGTGGCCTTCGGCAGCTCGCGGATGCCGCCCAGGGCCTCCTCGGTACGGTCCTCCCCGTGGAGGAAGCCGGCCAGGTTCATCGCGGCCAGCGCGTGGCCCGGGACCGCCTCCAGCACGTCCTCGTAGAGCGCCCGGGCGCGGTTCTTCCGCCAGCGGGGCTGAGGCAGCTCGTTGAAGTCCTCGACGAAGTCGGCGTAGGCGTAGAGTACCCCGGGGTCCTTCGGGTCCTCCCCGGCCGCGGCCTTGAGGTCCTCGTAGGCGTCCCACTTGGCGTCGTAGGAGTCGGAGAGCCGGCCGCGCAGCGCGCGCGCCGACGCCCCGCGGGGCTCCGCCGCGCGCAGCGCGGCGAGGTTCGAGCGGTAGGCCACCTTCCCCGGGGCCCCGAGCGCCGCGACGGCCGGGTGGAGCGTCCGGCCCTTCTCCACCTCGAACCCGGCGAGGGGGAGCCCGCGGTCGGCGTCGCAGACCTTCACCGCGAAGGCCGCGTTCCCGACGACCTTGACGAGGACGCGGTTCCAGCCCTCGGCCAGCGTGACCGGGAGCCAGAGCGTACGCGGGAGGTGCTCGCGCAGGCGGTCCGCCTTGCCGACGTCGGCCCCGTTCAGGAACACCTTGAAGACCCCGCTGCACGTGACCTTGAGGACCGCTGGCCCGCCCTTCGCCTTGACCTGGCCGAGCGCGTAGGCCGTCCCGTCGGTGGGGCGGAGGTACTCGAAGGGCTCGATCATCTCGCCGATCCCGAGGTTCGCGTAGGGCATCCAGCGCACGGGGCCCTCGCGGCCCGTCATCTCGCTGTCGAGGTCGATCCCCTGCTCCGGCGGGTAGGCCACGTCCACCGCCGCCGCCTGGGAGCGCCCGAAGGGCCCGACCACGAGGAAGTCCCCGAGGTACCCCGCGTCGCGGCCCGCCGCGGCCCGCTTCTTCAGGTCGCCCGTCTCCACGTAGCGGTCGTCGAGGGTGCGGCGGAGCGCCTCGTCGGCGTCCCCCTGCGGGATCCCGCGGCCGGCCACGGCCTCCAGGCGCCGCACGAAGGGGGAGGGGTCCGGGCAGGCGTCCCACCAGGACCGCGCCTGGAGGAGCGCCGCCTCCGCGAGGGGGCCCTCCCGGTCGCGCTCCACGACCCCGACGAGCGCGTCGAGGACGCGGGCCGCGTCCCCGGCCTCCCAGCCGGGGGGCGCCAGCACCGTCCGCGCGTCGTCCGCCGGGGCCGCGGAGCCCGCCGCGGCCGCCAGGAACAGGAGCGCCGTCGAGGCGACGGCGC
>CAZKTF010000272.1:0-4634 GCA_964555565.1 uncultured Planctomycetota bacterium
GGCGTGGATGAGGGCGCTGACCGGGGTCGGGCCCTCCATGGCGTCCGGGAGCCAGACGTGCAGGGGGAACTGGGCGGACTTCCCCACCGCGCCGAAGAACAGCCCGAGGGAGCACCAGAAGGCCACCTGCAGGAGCGGGTCCCCGGGCTGCAAACCCTGGAAGTGGGCGAAGATGTCCTCGTAGCGGAGCGACCCGACCGTCGCGTACAGGCCCATGATCCCGAGGAACATCCCCACGTCGCCGACGCGCGTGACCATGAAGGCCTTCATGGCGGCGTCCTGCGCGCTCGGCTTGTGGTACCAGAACCCGATGAGCTTGTAGGAGGAGAGCCCCATCAGCTCCCAGCAGACGTAGAGCGTGAAGAGGTTGTCGGCGAGGACGAGCCCGAGCATCGCGAAGGTGAAGAAGCCGATCCAGCGGAAGAAGGACCCGAACCGCGGGTCCCCCTGCATGTAGCCCGTGCTGAACACGTGGATCAGGGTCGAGCAGAGGGTGACCATCACCAGGAGCGCCGCCGCCAGGTGGTCCACGTGGAAGCCGAGGCTCCAGACGTCCGTCCAGCGCCCCTCGGCGGCGTCGAAGCGGCCGGTGGTGAGCCAGGTCGCGTGCGGGCCCGCGGCCACCTCCTTCGCCAGGGGCGCGGGATCGGTCGCCCACGCGTGGGGGAGGACGAGGGTCATCGCGACGGCGAAGGCCAGGCTGATCCCGCCCACGGCGATCCAGGAGGCGGCCCTCGGGGACCTCCTCTCGACGAAGAGGTTCACCGCGGCCGCGGCGAGGGGGAAGCCGAGGATGAGGGCCGGCGCCAGGGAGTGCATGCTGTCCATGGCGCGCTACCCCTTCAGCTCGTCCGCGTCGTCGAGGGACACGGAGCCGGTGCGGTCGAAGAGGTTGAGGAGGAGGGCGAGCGCGATGGCCGCCTCCGCCGCGGCGAGCATGATCACGAAGATCGCGAAGACCGCGCCCTGCTCGCGGGCGGGGGTGAACCGACCGAAGGCCACGAGGTTGACGTTGGCCGCGTTGAGGATGAGCTCCACGCCGATGAGGACCCCGACGGCGTTCCGCCGGGCCACCACCGCCAGGATCCCGAGCGTGAACATGGCCCCCGCGAGGACCAGGTAGTGGTTCAGGCCGATCGCGAAGGGGTCGCTCACGAGCGCCCCCCCCGGGCGAGGCGGGCCGCCCCCACGAGCGCGAGCAGGAGGAGGACCGAGGAGAACTCGAAGGGGAAGAGGTAGTCCGAGAGGAGGAGCTTCCCGATCGCCTCGGTCGTGCCGGCGCGGCCGGCGACCGCCTGGTCCGCCACGACGGGCCAGGGGGTGCGCACCGCGGCCCAGAGCACGCCCAGGAGGACCGGCACGGCCACGACGAGCCCCTGGAGGATCGTGGCCCGCGAGAGCTGCCGGAACTCGACGGGGAGGCGGTCCGTCAGCAGGACGCCGAAGACCACGAGGACCATGATCCCGCCCACGTAGACCACGACCTGGGCGACGGCGAGGAAGTCGCTCCCGAGCATCGCGTAGATCCCGGCCACGCCGGAGAAGCAGGCCATGAGGGCGAAGGCGCTGTGGACGATCCGCCGGGACACGACCGCGTAGGCGGCCGAGGCCAGGATCAACGCGGCGAGGCCGTAGAAGGCGGCCGCGGGGCCGTATTCCTTCAACGCCTTGCCCAGGCTTTCCAGCAGCTCGCCCAACCGTCTTCCTTCCTTCCCTCGCGCCCGCCGCCCCCGGCGGGCCCGCCTCTCAGGCCGCGGGAGCCGCCGGGGGGGCCCCGCCCGCCGGCGGCGCGGAGGCGGCCTTCGCCGCCGCGGCCTTCCGGTCCTCGATGTCCTTCTTCGCCACCTCGGTCAGGTCCCTGATCGGCCGCACCCCGAGGTGGAACGGGATGACCATCTCGCCGCGCGAGTACCCGGTGTAGTCAAAGTCCTTCCCCATCTTGATGCAGTCCACGGGGCAGGGCGGGACGCAGAGGTTGCAGAACAGGCACTTGCTGTAGTCGATCTCGAACCGCGTCATCTTCGCCGTCTTGCCCTTCCCCTCGCCCTCGATGTAGATGCAGTCCACGGGGCAGGCCTTGGCGCACTGCTCGCAGTTGATGCACCGCTCCACGTCGAACTCGTGGAGCCCGCGGTGGCTGTCGGGGATCGGCTTCTGGACCTCGGGGTACTGGATCGTGAAGGTCGGCTCCTTCAGGTGGCCCACCGTGACCTTCATCCCCTGCGCCGTGGTCTTGACCCCGTCCCAGACCGACCTGAAGTAGCCCATCAGCGCCCTCCCAGGAACGGCACGCGCAGCGCGACCCAGGCCGCGGCCCACAGCAGGGCGCCGAGGCTGAAGGGAAGCAGGACCTTGTAGCAGAGGTTCATCACCTGGTCGATGCGGAGCCGCGGGAGCGTCCAGCGGAGCCACATCATCACCGCGACGAGGAGCATCGCCTTCCCCGTCATGACCGCGGCGCCGATGGCGTTCCCGGTGAGGCCCATCTCCGCGAGGTCGAGGCCCGGGATCCCGGCGTCCCACCCCCCGAGCCAGAGCGCGGCGGCCAGCCCGGAGAAGACGAACATCCCCGCGTACTCGGCGAGGAAGAAGATCGAGAAGCGCATCCCGGAGTACTCGGTGTGGAACCCGGCGACGAGCTCCGACTCGGCCTCGGGGAGGTCGAAGGGGGCGCGCTTGAGGTTGGCGAGCGCCGCGATGAAGAACACGAGGAAGGCGACCAGGTTCGCGGGGAAGGCCCAGAAGATCCCCCAGTTCCAGAACCCCCCGAGCTGCGCCCCGACGATCCCGCCGACCCGGACCACCTCGGCCCGGGTCGCGGGGTCCACGCTGCGGGCGATCTCGTGCACCTGGAGGGTGCCCGCGGTGAGGACCGGCACCAGCGCGGCGATGCCGAGGGGGATCTCGTAGGAGACCACCTGGGCCGCCACGCGCATGGTCCCGAGGAGGGCCCACTTGTTGTCGCTGGCCCAGCCCGCCATGATGACCCCGATCGCCTCGAGCGACCCGACGGCGAGGGCGAAGAGGATCCCCACCCCCAGGTTGGCCGGGCTCCAGTCCGGGGAGTAGGGCAGCACGACGAACATCCCGATGACGCTGGCGAAGACCACGATGGGCGCCAGCCCGAAGACCTTGCGGTCCGCGCCCGCGGGGACGAGGTCCTCCTTGGCCAGCAGCTTGAGGCCGTCGGCCGCCGTCTGGAGGAGCCCCTGGGGGCCCACCCGGTTGGGGCCGATGCGGGCCTGCATCTTCCCGGAGAGGCGGCGCTCGAGCCACACCGAGATGAGCGCCACAGGCGTGATCACGACCAGCACCACGATGTGCGCCCACACGAGGGCCCTGAGCAGCGGGACCCCCATGACGGCGTCGAGGATCCCGCCGGCCGCGAGGGGGGCGGCGCTCACCGGTCCACCTCCCCCAGGACGATGTCGATGGACCCGATGATGGCCACGAGGTCGGCGAGGAGGTGGCCGCGCGAGATGACCGGGAGGACCGCGATGTTGCAGAAGGAGGGCCCGCGGACGTGGAGACGCCAGGGGCTCTTGTCCCCGGTGCTCACGATGTAGAAGGCCAGTTCGCCGCGCGGGTTCTCGGCGCGGAAGTAGACCTCGCCCGGGGCGGGGCGGAGGATCTTGGGCATCTTCGCCGAGAGGTCGTCGGGGGCCGGGACCGGCAGCGGTTCGATCCGGTCCAGGCACTGCCGGACGAGGGAGACCGACTGCTCCATCTCGAGCATGCGGATGTAGTGGCGGTGCCAGCAGTCCCCGAGGACGCCGACCTTCTCCCCCTCGGGGGTCCCGTGCCCGACGGGGACGCGGAACTTCAGCGCGGGGTAGACCGCGTAGGGCTCGTCCCGCCGCACGTCCCAGTCCACCCCCGCGGCGCGCAGCGCCGGTCCCGTGATGCCCCAGTCGAAGGCGGTCTCCCGGTCGAGGACGCCGACCCCCGCGGTGCGCCGGATGAAGATCGAGTTCCAGGTGAGGAGGGTGTTGTACTGGACGATCCGGCGGTCCATGTCGTCCATGAGGGCCCGGCACCGGCCGCTCCATCCCGGCGTGAGGTCCCGCGCGACGCCGCCGATCCGGATGTAGTGGTAGAGCATCCGGCCGCCGGAGACCTCCTCCATGAGGTCCAGCGACGTCTCCCGCTCCCGGAAGGCGTAGAGGAACGGGGTGATGGCCCCCATGTCCAGGCCGTAGGTCCCGATGGACATGAGGTGGCTGGCGATGCGGTTCAGCTCCGCCATGCACACGCGGATGTACTCGGTCCGCTCCGGCGGCTTCGCCCCGAGGAGCTTCTCCACCGCGAGCGCGTAGCAGAGCTCGTTGTTCATCGAGGCGAGGTAGTCCATCCGGTCGGTGTAGGGCATGAACTGCCCGTAGAGGATGTTCTCGGCGATGCGCTCCTTGCACCGGTGGAGGTTGCCGATGTGCGGCGCCACGTCGAGGACCACCTCGCCGTCGGTCTTCACGGCCACGCGCAGCACCCCGTGGGTGGCCGGGTGCTGGGGGCCCATGTTGACCACGAGCTCGTCCGTGCGGACGTCCCGGAGGTCCTGGATGCGCGGGGGGTTCACGCGCCGCCTCCCGGCGCGGGCGGTGGCGGGGGCTTCGGGGCCGGCGCGGCGGCGGTGG
>CAZKTF010000273.1:0-4618 GCA_964555565.1 uncultured Planctomycetota bacterium
CCGGGAGGTCCTCGTCCGGGACCTGGATCATGGAGGCCTCCTCCCCGGGCGGCGCCGGGGGGACGGCGGCGGCCTCCCCGGGGGCGCGCCGCCCGCGGCCGCCCCTGCGGCCCCTGCGGCGCGGCCCGCCGCCTTCTCCGCCCTGGATGGGTTCCATCAACCCGCGAATCTAGACGCGGTGAGTCCCCCGTCCAAGCCTTCGTGACATCCACGCACGGGGTCAGACCCCGCGCGCTTTCAGGATCGGGACATCCACGCACGGGGTCAGACCCCGCGCGCTTTCAGGATCGGCGCGAGGGCGCCACCCCGTGAGCGCGCGAGGTCAGACCCCAGGAGCGCGCGAGGTCAGACCCCGCACTACTCCTCGTCCACGTCCTTTGCAGGGCTCCGCGGGGGCGTCTCCCCCAGCTCCTCGGGGACCGCGGGTTCCGTGTCCGGGAGCCCCGCCCGCAGGAACGCGAGGAGCCCCTCCATGTCCGGGGGCAGGGGGGCCGTGAAGACCATCGGGTCCCCGGTCTCCGGGTGGTGGATCTCGAGGCGCCAGGCGTGGAGCGCCTGGCGGCCGATGAGGGCCCGGAGGGACTTCTCGGGGCGCCCGTAGACCCGGTCGCCGACGATGGGGTGGCCGAGCGCGGCCAGGTGGACGCGGATCTGGTGGGTCCGGCCGGTGCGGGGGTGGACCTCGACGAGGGTGTGGCGCGGGAACCGCTCGCGGACCTCGTAGTAGGTCTCCGAGGGGCGGCCCACGTCCCACCGCACCGCGATCCTCTCGGGGTTCCGGAGGTCGCGCCCGAGGGGGAGCGAGATGAAGTCCGCGTCGAACTCGAAGGTCCCCTGGCAGACGGCGAGGTAGGTCTTGCTCACCGTGCGGGACTTGAACTGGTTCGCGAGGAGGAGGTGGGCCTCGTCGTCCTTGGCCACGAGGATGACCCCGGAGGTGTCCCTGTCGAGGCGGTGGACGATCCCGGGCCGCATGGGCCCCTGCACCCCCGAGAGCTCGTACAGGCCGAACCGGTAGGCCAGCGCGTTCACGAGGGTCCCGCGCTTCTCCCCGCTCCCCGGATGCACCGTGAGTCCGGGAGGCTTGTCCACGACCACGATCCGCCTGTCCTCGTAGAGGATCGTGAGCGGGATGTCCTCGGCGAGGGGGAACGGGTGCGCGGGGAACTCCAGGTCCACGAGGACCAGGTCCCCCTCGTGGAGGAGGCGCCCCGGCCGCGCGGTGTTCCCGTTCACCTGCGCGTGCCCGTCCTTCACGAGGCGCTGCAGCTTGCTGCGGCTGTAGCCGGGGAACCGCGCGACCAGGGCCAGGTCCAGGCGGATCCCCGCCTCCCCCCGATCGGCCAGGAAGCGGTGCCGGACCCGCGGGTCCTCGGTGGACATGGCCCGAGTGTACGGGCCCGACGCGTCCCAGGCCCCGCCTCCCCGGGGACCCCGTCTTCCCTTGCAGGCAGGCCGGTCCCCGGGAGAATGCGGTCCATGGACCCGGTCGTCAGGAAGCGCCTCGCGTGGATCGCCCTGGGGGCGGCCGTCCTGCTCGGCGGCGCCTACGCGGTGTTCCGCACCCCCCTCCGCGTCTGGTGGATCGCGCTCCGCGGCGCCCCGCCGGCCTCCACCGAGGCGAGGGAGGCCGCCGCCGCCGACCTTCGCGCCCTCGGCCCGGAGGTCCGCGGCAGCCTCCTCGGGCTGCTCCGCGCCCCGGGGGGCTCGCGCGCGAAGAAGTCCTGGATCGCCGAGGTCCTCCTGCGCGAGCCCTTCTTCGCCCGGAAGCAGGTCGAGGACTGCCTCGCGTCCCCGGACCCGGCGACGGCCCGCGGCGCGGCCTTCGCGCTCATGGAGGGGGTGGAGGACGAGGAGGACGTGCGGCCCGTCGTGGTGACCCCGGGGCTGCCGCGTCCCCGCCCCGTCCGCAGGGAGCCGACCTGGGACCCGACCCCGGCGATCCCCGTGCTCGTGGACTGGCTTCGGGACAGGGCGGACCTCGACGCGCGGCACGCGGCCGCCCTCCTCGGGCGGGTCCCGCGGGGGGACGCGCGCGTGCCCGAGGCCCTGCTGGCCGCCGTGGAGGAGCTCCCCTCCCTCGTGGGGCCCGGCGCCGGGGACCTGCAACTGCGGAAGTTCGCGGTGATGAGCGCGCTCCAGTCCCTCCACCTCCACGCGAAGGACCCGCAGGTGGTCTCCCGGGTGTGCAAGGTGGTCGCCTGGCTCGAGAAGAGCGGCCTGGCGGACGCCGGCTGGGACGTGGAGCGGGAGGCGCTGACGCTCATCGAGAGGTCCGGCGGGAACGGCGTGGACTTCGATCTCCTCCAGGCCCTCGCGAGGAGCCGCAGCAACATCGTGCGCCAGAGGCTGGCCGGAGTCCTCGGGGACGTGCAGGGCCCCGGGGTGGTCGAGGCGATCCGGGAGCTGCTGCGCGACGAATCGGAGGTGGTGCGGCGGGCGGCGCTCACCTCGATGAAGGACCGCCGGGACCGGCGGCTGTTCGACCTGGTCCCCTACCTCCTGGAGGACTCCTACGTCTTCATCCGCTCCGACGCGCTCCGCCACGTGGGGGACCTCTGCCCCGTGGACCCGGAGCGGGCGCGCACGCTCGTCCCGCTCCTCGTGGCGGCCCTGGAGGAGCCCTGGCCCGGAGGCCGCCCCGGGGACCGGAACCCGATGCTGCGGGGGGGGCGCGCGGAGGTCATCGCCAACGCCGCCTTCTCGCTCCACCTGCTCACGAGGCGCCACCCCGGCTTCGAGGAGAGCGAGTTCGGCACCGACTGGAAGGGGATGCAGAAGAAGTGCGAGAGCCTGGCCTCCGACCCCGCCGCGCGCGCGAAGATCGTGGAGGAGTGGCGGACGACGGTCCCTCCGGTCCCCCCGGAGGCGCGGGTCGCGCCCCTGGTGCAGCACCTCGAGGACCGCTCCCCGGCGAACATCGTGCGGGCCATGAAGGAGCTGAAGCGGATCACCGGCGCGTCCGAGGGCTTCCCGCCCGAGGTCCTCGAGGACGTCCCCGACGAGACCGGTGCCCGCAACGCCGTGCGCGCCTGGATGAAGACCCCCGGCTGCGCCGAGACGATCGAGAAGTGGAAGAGGCGGGCGGGGAAGTAGGGGCGGGGCTTGCCCCGCCCGCCGTGTGTCTTCCGGGGGTAGGCGCGGGGCTTGCCCCGCCCGCCGTGTGCTGCAGGAGCAAGGGGTCAGACCCCATTCTCCTGGCCTAGGCCAGGAGAATGAGGTCAGACCCTTAGAGGTCTCGCGCGATCGCCACCGCGGGGTCGCTGCGGAGCGCGATCCTCCAGGTGCGGACCCTCTCGGCGACCTGGTCCGCGCGGACCTCGGCGGCGGCGGCCTCGAAGGGGGGCACGGGCGTCACCGACTCCACCCGGAGGAGGTGCCAGCCGTCCACGGCCTTGAGCGGCCCGACCACCTGCCCCGCCGCGGCCCCGAAGGCGGCCTGGACCACCGCGGTGGGCAGCAGCACGGTGTCCCGGGTGATCTCGTGGATCGCACCGCGCGGGCCGTTCGGGGCGACGTCCTCGGAGTACTTCCTCGCGACCTCCTCGAAGGGCTTCCCCGCCGCCAGCTCGGCGGCGGCCCGATCGGCGAAGACCTTCGCCTCGGCCATGGGGCGCGCCGCCACCCCGAAGGGACTCGCCTTGTCCTCCCCGCGCACGAGGACCCGCCGCACGCGGGCGCGCGCCCCGTAGCGGTCGCGGGCGCCCTCCCAGGCGGCCCGGACCTCCGCGTCGGTCACCTCGCGGGCGAGGAGGATGCGGGCGTGGAGCCCGGCCCGGAAGACCGGGTCCGCGCGCAGACGCTCGACGGTGATCCCGCGGGACTCCTCGAGCCAGCGCTCGAAGGTCACGCCGGCCCCCTCCACGCCGGGTTGGCGGCGGAAGTCGGCGCGGAACCGCACGACCTCGGCGTCCAGGTCCTCGGGCCGGAGCGCGACCCCCGCGGCCCTGCCGCGGTCCTCGACGGCGGCCTCGAAGACGAGTTCCCAGAGCACCCCGAGGACGTTGCCCTTGCGGCGCTGGGACGCGAGCCAGCGCCCGTACTCGACGGCCGCCACGGCCTCCTCCCCGATCCGGGCCACGGCCCCCCCGGGGAGCGACGCCGGGTCGGTGACGACCTTCGAGCGGGCCCGGAGGTCGCGCAGCCAGACCTCGATCTGCGCGGGAGGGACTTCCCCCGCGGTCCCGAGGTCCCGGGCGGCCATCTTCTGCAGCGCGAGGTACTCCCGCGAGCGCGCGCGGTACTCCTCGAGCGTGGCGCCGCTCTCCTTCAGGAAGTCCTCCAGCGTGACGCCCCGCGCCTCGGGGATCCGCCGCATGTCCGCGACCGTCCGGTCCCAGGCGGCCTGGACCTCGGCGTCGGTGATCTCGATCCCCCGGCGCTTCCGCTCGCGCTCCGCCAGGAGCCCCCCCAGGAACTGCTCCAGGTCCTTCTCCGCCCCGCGGGCGGCGGCCGCGGCGCGGGCCAGGGCCCGGTAGAACTCCTCGCGCGGGATCACCCTCCCGTGGACGACGGCCGCGGCCCCCGGCGGGACCTCGACGGGGGGCGAGGCCGCGCGCGCCGGGGGCGCGGGCGGGTCCGCGGGCCTCTCCTCGGCGCGCGCGGCGGTCGCGAGGGC
>CAZKTF010000274.1:0-4455 GCA_964555565.1 uncultured Planctomycetota bacterium
GGTGGTTGCCCCCGCCAACGGCGCCCTCCTGAGGATGAAGTTCACCCTCCAGAACGCCGGCGCTGCAGCGGCGGACGTTGCCACCTCCTGCTTCGACCTGCACCTGAACCTCGACCACCAGTAGCCTCAGGCCGGCCGCGATTGGGACGAGTGCTACAGTGGACACAGGAGGTCGAGCGATGGCCTGCCCAGGTGGATGTGGCCCCAACAGTTGCGAGGTCTCCGCGGCCGGCGGGAGTCCCGCCACTCTCGGCGGCAGCAGCGGCGCCAGCGACCTTGGCGCGATCCTGCCCGTGACCACGGCAGCCGGGTTCCACACGCCCGAATTCGCCGGCGTTCGAACCCCAAGCATGACGTTCCCCACGCCGAACGGCGCCCTTCTCAAGCGGAATCACCTCCGGCCTCACCTCGACGGGCCGGCGGTCACGTCCGCATCACTCCTGCCCCTTCCGATTGCTCAGGCATCGCGCGTCCTCACGCCCGAGGACTTTCAGATTGCCGTCTCGGCGAGTGCTGCGAGACTCCTCATCGGAGACACGCTCCTCGCGAGCCCAGGGCCTCCCCTGCCATCGGGCGACATCTCCCAGGTGCGGGGCTGCTTCGGCGCCTCGAGCGCCGGTCCTGAGTACGCCTACTACTCCGCACGTATCGGCGACAAGGCAAAAGCAGCGAGAATCTCGGCCATCGGAGAGAAACTCAAGGCGGCTGCCAAGGCCGCCTGCGCGACTGACGGGAGTACGGTTTGCGGCAGCGATGAGAAATGCGTAATCGATGACGACCCCCACGACTGGGACTCGCGAGAGATCACCACGGAAGACCGAGACAGCAGGGACCCTATTCGCCGAGAGCAACACAGGGAGGCCAAGGCGCGCGCCAAGCCGTTGGACCCACCCGACGACACTCCGGCGGACGAACGGCGCTATGTACGCATTTGGGTCCCATGGGGTATCTGCCATGGGGAGTGCAAGAAGTAGTGAGGGCACCGCAGATGCGGACGTATCCGACTGGTCTCTCCGCACCGATGTTTGTGCTTCTGTTGTCGGGGATGCTTGCCGCCTGCTCCACCGGGACGGCAGCAGGCCCGCCAACTCGGGGGCCGCAGGATGGAGAGCACGAAATCGTCGATGAGTTACATGAGCGGGTCGATCGTCTCGGCCTTGTCGCGGATGGCCTCCGGGCAACGTCGGACCAACGCGCAGCGAAGGACTTCCTCGACCATTATTCAAAGCAGCGAGAATCGATCGATCGTCTGCTCCTCCGGATCGCGCATCTGCGGCTCCGAGAATCGGCCGATGGGAGTCTGGCCTTGGATGCTCTCGCTCAGACAGACCGCGAGGTTGAGGGCTCTCGGCTGCGCCTCCAGATCGAAAGCACCGAGAAGAGCGAGTAGGATGAACGCCCAAGCGTGGCGGCGGGCGGTGTCCGATGTGCCCACGGCTGCAGACCCGCGGTGGGGGTTTGGGGACGTCCGCAAGTTGTCAACTTGCGTGGCCGCCCGCGCCGAGAGGTCGTGGGCGCGGGAGGTCGTAGGGACCGAGGAGGTGCCGTACGGCCTCGCACGCTCGCGAGGGTGAGGGGGCCAAGGCGCCTGGGGTTCACGCCGTCGCGGGGAGTATACTTGACAACTTGCGGACGTCTCCAGTCTCTACCCGAGGGTCATCTCCACCGCCGTCCCCGGGATCTCCACCTCCCGCCCGTCCGCGCCCCGGAGGAGCACCCGACCCCTGTAGGCGGGGCGCGGGACCGGATCCCCGCCCGCGACCTCGATTCGCTCCGCGGTCGTGGGTTCCACTCCCAGCCGGGCGAAGGTCCCCGGCGGAACCGCCGTGCGGTTGGCTCCCGTGTCGATGAGGGCCACGAAGGGGATGGGCTCCGGGGCTCGGCCGTCGGAGGCCAGGAACGCGGACTCGTGCTCGGCGTTCACGGCGAACCGGATGCGGACGAAGGGTCCGTAGAACTGGAGGAAGAAGGCCCGGTTGGAGAGGCCCGTCACACTCCCGCGGAGAAGATCCCGAGGTGGACGACCTCCTCCTCCTCCGCGGTCTCGATCCGGTGGAGGAAGAAGGAGGATCGCGGGCCGAGCCGCGCGTAGGCCGCGGCCAGCCCCTCATGCTCCGCCTCGAAGATCCCGAGCAACTCCGCCCCCTTGATGAGGACGAACTTCCTGCGCGCGCGCGCCACCAGATCCGGCCTCCGCTCTTCGTAGGTACGGCGCTCCAGATCGAGGACGCCCAAGGCACTCGACTCCCTGCCGCGGCCGTGGCCCCGCGGCCGGCACCGCGGGAACCATACCCCGGGCCGGCGACAGCCGGGACCTCGCGCCGTCCCGGGGTCCGGTCCCGCTCACACCCCCATCGCGTGCATCCCGGAGTCCACGAAGAGGACGTCCCCGGTGATGCTCCGGGCCGCGGGGGAGCAGAGGAAGGCCACGGCCTCCCCCACGTCGGAGGCCTCGATGTTCCGCTTGAGCGGGGCGAACTCCTCCACGTGGTCGAGGATCTTGACGAAGTCCCCCACGGCGCTCGCGCTGAGGGTGCGCACGGGCCCCGCGGACACGGCGTTCACCCGCACCCCCTCGGGGCCGAGGTCGTAGGCCAGGTAGCGCACCGCGGACTCCAGCGCCGCCTTGGCCACCCCCATGAGGTTGTAGTTGGGGACCACCCGGTTGGACCCGAGGTAGGTGAGGGTCACGATGGAGGCGTCCCGGTTCGCCATGAGCGGGAGGAAGGAGCGGGCCAGCGCGATCAGCGAGAACACCGAGACGTCGAGGGCCCGGTGGAAGCCGCGGCGCGTGGTGTTCGTGAAGCGCCCCTTGAGGTCCTCGGCGGGCGCGAAGGCGATCGAGTGGACGACGAAGTCGATCCCGCCGAACCGCTCGCCGAGGGTCTTCCCGACCGCGTCGATCTGGTGGAGCCGCAGCACGTCGCAGGAGAGCACGGGGACCCCCTCCCCGAGTTCCGCCGCGAGCTTCTCCACCCCCTCGCGCATCCGCTCCCCCTGGTAGGTGAGCGCGACGCGCGCCCCGCGGGAGGCGAGCGACCGGGCCGCCGCCCAGCCGAGGGAGCGCTTGTTGGCGACGCCGAGGACCACGCCGCACTTCCCGGCCAGGAGTCCCGCCAAGGTCCCCTCCTCCCGTCCGCCCGGGGGGCGCGCGCCTCCCCCCCCGCGCGCCCTACCCGTGCTTGCCGAGCGAGCGCGCGAGGATCTCCGAGGGCTCGAGCACGATGGTTACGTCCCCGGTCCCGAGGTCGCAGAGGCCGGCCACGAAGCGGTTGCGGCGCAGCGCCCGCGGGGGCTCCCGCAGCGCGACCTCCATCTCCTCCACGAGCGCCGTGACGGAGAAGAGCCCGCGGGTCCCGGGGCCCCGCAGGACGAGACAGTCGAGCGGCCCCTCGCGCTCCGCCGGCACGGAGAGGCCGAGGACGAGGGCCAGCGGGACCACGGGCTCCACCTCCGGGTCCTCCTCCTCCCCCTCGACCCGCGGGCGCCGGAAGTGCGTCGTCCCCGCCGGCAGCCGGACCACGCCCTCCAGGGAGGAGAGGGGCACCGCGAAGGTCTCCTCCCCGACGCGGAAGATCGCCACCGAGAGGAGGGCCATCGTGAGGGGGAGGCGGCAGGTGGTCCGCGTCCCCGTGCCCGGCGTGGAGCGGACGGTGACGGAGCCCCCCAGGCGCCCCAGGCCCACCCGCACCGCGTCCATGCCCACGCCGCGGCCCGAGATCTCCCCGACCGCCTCCTTCGTGGAGAACCCGGGGACGAAGACCAGGTCCAGGGCCTGGGCGTCGCTCAGCCGGCCGACTTCCGGGCGCGTGAGGATCCCGCGGCGGATCGCGGCCTCGCGCAGGCGGCCGGGGTCCATGCCCCGCCCGTCGTCGCTCACCTCGATGAAGGCGGACCCCTCCGCGGTCCAGGCGCGGATCCCGAGGGTCCCGCGCGGGGGCTTCCCCGCCGCCTGGCGCTCCTCGGGCGGTTCGATCCCGTGGTCCACCGCGTTGCGCACGAGGTGGATGAGGGGCTCGCTGATCTCGTCCACGATCCGGCGGTCGAGCTCCGTGTCGGCCCCGTGCACCTCCAGGGTCACCTGCTTGCCGCAGGCCCGGGCCAGTTCCCGCACCGAGGCGGGGAAGGCGTCGAGGACGACCGTGAGCGGGGTGAGGCGGAGCTCCTGGACCTGGTCGCGCACCTCGGAGTCGAGGGCCGCGCGGTGGGCGAGGTCGTCCTCCCCCTCCTCCACGAGCGTGCGGAGGTCGCTCTTGACCCGCGCCAGCACGGGGGCCAGCTCGGAGCCGGTCCCGCCGGGCAGCCCCGCCGGGGTCCCCTCCAGCAGGCGCGCGGCCTCGTCCAGGCGCCGGTTGCGGGAGCGGGCGCGCTGGCGCTCGATGGACGACTCGGCGGCCAGGTTGGCGAGGACGTCCAGGCGGGCCACGGAGACGCGGATCGTGTCCGAGCCCCCCG
>CAZKTF010000275.1:0-4454 GCA_964555565.1 uncultured Planctomycetota bacterium
CCGCCGAGCGCGCGACCTCGCGCTCGAGCGCGTCGCGGGCGGCGCGCGTCACCGCCCCTCCGTCCCCCCCGGGCTCGACGCGGCCGCCGCCTGCACCGCGGGCCAGACCTCCTCGAGGGTCATCCCGGTCATGCACACCGGTCCCTCGCAGCGCCGGAGCGTGCAGGGGCTGCAGTAGACCTGCTTCCAGACCCAGCGCGCCCGCGGCCCCCGCGGGGCGTAGACGGCCGGGTCCTTGGGGCCGAAGAGGACGACCGTGGGCGCCCCGAGGAGGGCGGCCATGTGGGCGGGCCCGGTGTCAGCGGCGACCACCACGGCGGCGCGCGAGAGGAGCGCCCCCAGTTCCGCGAGCGACCGCGTCGGGAGCGCGCGGCGCGCGGCGCCCCCCGAGGCGGCGACGACCTCGTCGGCGATCCCCTCCTCGCCCGGCCCGGCGGTGACGACGGAGAGGACGCGGAGCCGCTCGCGGAGCCGCAGCGCCAGCGCCGCGTAGCGGTCCGGCGGCCAGCGCTTCATGGTCCCGAAGCCGCTCGTCCCCGGATGGAGGACGGCGTAGCCCCCGGGGCGGAGGCCCTGGCCGCGGACCCACTCGAGAACCGCCGGGAGGGCCTCCTCCACCCCCGGCACCGTGGGCGTCCCGGCGCCCGGGCGCAGGCCGAGGGGGGCCAGCAGCGCGCGCGCCCGGTCGGCCCGGTGGACGGGGGGCGGGGGGAGGGCCACGGCCTCGGTGGCGAACCAGTCGGACCTCTCCCTCCCGTGGCCGGGGGCGAGGCCGATCCGCCGCGGGGCGCGCGAGAGCCAGGCGAGGACGCCCCCCTTGAGGTTCCCCTGGAGGTCCACGGCCACCGTGGCCCCGAGGCCGCGGAGCGCCCGGAGGAGGCGCATCGCGCGCCGCACGGCGGCGGGCCAGAGCCAGGGGCGGAGCGCCTCGCGCACCAGGTCCCGCCTCTCGTAGACGATCACCCCGTCGAGGTGCGGGTGTCCCCGGAGCACGGCGGCGCAGCGATCCTCCACGAGCCAGTGGACCTCTGCGTCTGGCCGTGAGGCCCGGAGGTCGGCGAGGGCGTGCAGGCACTGGAGGACGTCCCCGATGGCCGAGAGGCGCACGAGGAGGATCCGCTCGGCGGGCATGCGGGAGGAGGATACCCCCGCGGCGACGAAAGGACGGGCACGGGCAGGGGCACGCGGGGTGACCGCCTCCTCAACGCTGGCGATCGGGGCGCCCCGCCGGTAACCTTCCGGGAGAGGGAGGGCTAGGGTCATGGCAGCGGCGTGTCCGGCCTGCGGAAAGGCGGTCGCCCCCGGGGCGACGACCTGCGGCCACTGCGGGGCCTCGGTCCTCGCCAGGTCCACGGGCGCGCCCCTGTCCACCTCGTCCTTCCCCTCCGCGCCGTCCCCCTCCGGCGGCGGAGGCGGCGCCAGCATGGGCGCGCGCTTCGAGGTCCTCGAGAGCCTCGGCGTCCTCGGGGCGACGCGGGCCGCCCGCTGCAGGGACAGGACCACGGGGGAGGAGGTCCTGGTCCGGGTCCTCCCGGCGGGCGTCGTGGAGGACGCCGACGTGCAGTCGGAGATCCGCGGTGCCGTCGCGGAGTTCCGGGCGCTCGAGGGGGTGAAGGGGCTGCTCAGGCCCCTGGGCCTCGAGGTGGAGGAGAAGGCGGCCTACCTCGCCACGGAACTGTTCCCGGCGCGCCCCCTCCAGGACCGGCTGCGCAAGGAGAAGAAGATCTCCGAGGACGACTGCCTCGCCATCGGGGCCGCCGTCGCGGACGCCCTGGCCGAGGCGCACAAGCGGGGGATCGTCCACGGGGAGCTCCGCCCCTCCTGCGTCCTGGTCGATGGGAAGGGCGAGGTCCGCGTCTCCGACTTCCGCATCGCCGCCTCCCTGGCCGCGTTCTCCGCCCGCACCGCCGCCTCCGCGGCGCCCCGCGGGACCTTCTACCGGGCCCCGGAGGTCACGCGGGGCGGCGCGCCGGACCCCTTCGGGGACATCTACGCCCTCGGGTGCCTCCTCCACGAGGCCTCCACCGGCGATCGCCACCTCGCCCCCGCCTTCGAGGCCGCCGCGGGGACCGCCCTCCCCGGCGTGGCCTTCCCCGACCCCTGCGCCACGCACCCGGAGCTCTCCAAGGCGTTCCGCGACATCCTGCGCACCCTCCTCGCGCCCCACACCCGCGATCGGTTCCCCTCGGCGGCGGACGCGGCTGGGGCGATGCGCGGGAACCCCTTCACGCCCGCCAAGACGACCGCGGCGCTCACCCCCGGCGCAGCCAGGCCGAGGTCCCTCTCCGAGATGGCCGCGGCCGCCGACGCAGCGCCGCCGAAGTTCCCCCTCATGAAGGTCGTCGCGATCATCGGCGCCCTCGTCGTGCTCGCCGCCGCCGCCTTCGGGTACATCGGCTGGAGGGCCTCCCGCACCCGGCCCTCCTGGGCGAAGGAGCTCCTGGGCGGGACCGCGCCTCCTCCCCCCGTGCAGGCCGGCGGCGCCGGGGAGGGCCTCGAGCTCCCGGAAGGGTTCCTCCTCGAGGAGGGGCGGATCTACTGCACGAAGGACGGGGGGGAGATGGTCCTCGTCCCCGCCGGCGAGTTCCCGCTCGGCGCCGGGGCGGGCGGGACCGCGGGGCGCAAGGTCGCGCTCTCCTCCTTCCTCGTGGACCGCAACGAGGTCGTGGTCCTGCAGTACCGGAAGTTCTGCGAGGAGGCGTCCCGCCCCACGCCGCCCCAGCCCCCGGGGAGCACCGACCGCCACCCGGTCGTGAACGTGGACTGGAACGACGCGCGGGCCTACGCGGACTGGGCCGGGAAGACCCTCCCCACCGAGGCCCAGTGGGAGCGCGCGGCCCGCGGCACGCAGGGGCTCCCCTACCCCTGGGGGCAGGAGGACGACCCGAAGAAGCGCAACGGCCCGGACGGCGCGCCCGCGGGGAGGGCGGCGGCGCTCGCCCCGGTCGGCTCCTTCCCCGGCGGAGTGAGCCCGGTGGGCTGCTTCGACATGATGGGGAACGCCTGGGAGTGGTGCTCGGACTTCTACGCCGAGGACGCCTACGCGAAGGGGGCGGCGCGGGACCCCGCCGGTCCGTCGTCGGGGACGAGGCGCGTCGTGCGCGGCGGCTCCTTCCTCCTCCTCGGTCCGCCCATCCGCGCCGGGACGCGCCTCCACGCCGACCCGGGACTCCGGTACGCGGACTTCGGGTTCCGCTGCGTGAAACCGCTGCCAAGGTAGTCGCCGGCAGCGCGTTCTCGCCCGGCACCGCGCGGTGCGCCAGCCCGACCTGTTCATGAGGGTGCGCGCGACGAAGATGGAAGGCAGGTCGCGGGAAGAGGTTCGGCAGGCGTGGAACGGCAGGCAGGACGGACAGGTTGTTCCGCGAGCGGCATCGCGCCGAGGCCAAGGAGGGCCGCCGATGACATACCCGATGAGGGTAGGCGAGGCGGAGCGCGGGAGGCGGCCGGAGGCCGCTCCCCGCGCGCCGCGACGCAGGGATCGGCGCGAGGACGCCGCGGAACCGCGTGCGCTCATGAACAGGTCGGGCTAGGCTCCCCGGTCAGCGTGCCGGCATCCTGCCCCTCGTGCGGGACTCCCATGGCCCCCGGGGCGAACTTCTGCCCCGGGTGCGGGTGCAGGACCTCGCCGCTGTCGCCGCCGGCCCCGTCCACCAAGGGCGGGGGCCCCCCGCCCGTCCTCCCGCCGCGGTACGAGGTGGTGCGCTTCCTCGGGCGCGGCGGGATGGGCCGCGTCTACCTCTGCCGGGACACGACCCTCGACGTCGAGGTCGCCATCAAGGTCCTCCCCCAGGAGGTCGTGGAGGAGGCGGACTCCCGCGAGCAGATCCAGCGCGAGGCGCGCGCGGCGGCGAAGTTCCGGGACTGCACGGGGATCCTCGTCCTCTACGGGTTCGAGCAGTTCGGGGACGTCTGGTACCTCGTGATGGAGTTCGCCAGCGGGGGGTCGCTGCACGAGCGGATCCGCCAGGAGGGGCGGCTCTCGGAGGAGGACTGCCGGCGCCTGGGCGGCGAGGTCGCCGAGGCCCTCTCCTTCGCGCACCAGCGGCGGATCCTCCACCGGGACATCAAGCCCGCCAACATCCTCCTGGACGGCAAGGGGCGCGCCAAGGTGGCCGACTTCGGGATCGCCAAGGTCCTCTCCGAGAACTCCGCGCGCGTCTCGGCCACGAGCGTGGCCGGCACGCCGGTCTACATGGCCCCCGAGATCATCCTCCGCGGGAAGATCGACGGCCGGACCGACCTCTACGCCCTCGGCTGCATGCTCTTCGAGATGAGCACGGGACGCCTCCCCTTCACCGGGTCCTTCGGGGAGATCGCCCTGGCCAAGACCATGGCCCAGACGGAGGTGCCGGACCCGCGCGCCGTGCGGCCCGAGCTCTCGGAGGAGTTCGGCCGGATCGTCCGCCGTCTCATGGCCCACGAGCCCGAGGACCGCTACCCCGACGCGGGGT
>CAZKTF010000276.1:0-247 GCA_964555565.1 uncultured Planctomycetota bacterium
CGCGAGGCCCTCCCCTCGCCGCTCCAGATCAAGGAGAAGCTCGACCAGTACGTCATCTCCCAGGAGCGGGCGAAGAAGGTCCTCTCGGTCGCGGTCCACAACCACTACAAGCGCCTGCTCTCCCGGCAGGAGCCCGGAGCGGGCGTCGAGATCGAGAAGTCCAACGTCCTGCTCGTCGGGCCCACCGGCTCGGGGAAGACGCTCCTCGCCCGCACCCTCGCCCGGGTCCTGGACGTCCCCTTCGCCA
>CAZKTF010000276.1:257-4433 GCA_964555565.1 uncultured Planctomycetota bacterium
GAGGCCGGCTACGTCGGCGAGGACGTGGAGAACCTCCTCCTCCGGCTCCTCCAGAACGCCGACTTCGACCGGGAGCGGGCCGAGCGGGGGATCATCTTCATCGACGAGATCGACAAGATCGCCCGCACCCAGGTGAACGTCTCCATCACCCGGGACGTCTCGGGCGAGGGGGTCCAGCAGGCGCTCCTCAAGATGCTCGAGGGGACGCTCTCCAACGTCCCTCCCCAGGGCGGACGCAAGCACCCGGAGCAGCAGTACCTCCAGGTGGACACGACGAACATCCTGTTCATCTGCGGCGGGACCTTCGTGGGGCTGGAGAACATCATCCGCCGCCGCATCGGGCGCAAGCCCATCGGCTTCGACCTCGAGGCGGCGCGGGCAGGCGGCGACCGGGAGTCCGACGTCGGCGACCTCCTGGAGCGCATGGAGCCGAGCGACCTCCTCGAGTTCGGCCTGATCCCGGAGTTCATCGGGCGCCTCCCGGTCTGCGTGGCGCTGCGCCCGCTCGGGGCGGATCAGCTCGTCCGCATCCTCCGGGAGCCGAAGAACGCGATCGTCCGCCAGTACCAGGCCCTCTTCGCGATGGAGGGGGCGGAGCTGGAGTTCACCGAGGAGGCGCTCCGGGAGGTGGCGCTCCGCGCCCTGGTGAAGGACACCGGGGCCCGGGCGGTGCGGTCCGTCCTCGAGGGGTTCATGCTGGATCTCCTCTTCGACCTGCCGGGCCTCCCGCGGGGCCGCCGCTACAGGGTCACCCCGGAGGTCGTGCGCGGCGAGGCCGCGCCCGTGGTCGAGGCGATCCCCGTCCCGCCCGCCGCCCGGCGCGCGGGGACCCCGCACGCGGCTCCGCCCCCCGCCGCCGACGACCAGCGCGAATCGGCGTAGGCCCCGTCGTGGCGCCTCTCCCCGCCGTCACCGCCCTCCCGGCCGGGGAGCTGGAGGACCGCGTGGAGGCCCTCGGCTTCCCGCGCTTCCACGCCCGCCAGGTGCGCACGGCCGTCCTCAAGCGCGGGGCCCGCTCCTTCGAGGGGATGACCGACCTCCCGGAGGCCCTGCGCGCGGCCCTCTCCCGCGAGGTCCGTCCCCTGGCCACGGAGGTCGCCGAGCGGCGGGTCTCCCGGGACGGCACGGTGAAGCTCCTCGTGCGCCTGGAGGACGGGGAGACCGTGGAGACGGTCGTCATCCCCGAGGGGGACCGGGTCACCGCCTGCGTCTCCACGGAGGTGGGCTGCCCGGTCCGGTGCGCCTTCTGCGCGAGCGGCCTGGGGGGGCTCCGACGCCCGCTCCGGCCCCACGAGGTCGTGGAGCAGGTCCTGCACGCCCGCGAGGCCGCGCGGGAGGAGGGCCACGCCGGCGGCATCACGAACCTCGTCCTCATGGGGATGGGAGAGCCGCTCCTCAACTACGAGGCCACCGTGGAGGCCCTCCGGGCCATCCGCGACCCGGGCGGGATCCGCCTCGGCGCGCGGCGGATCACCCTCTCCACCGTGGGGATCGTGGAGGGGATCGAGCGCCTGGCCCGGGAGGGGCACCCGATCAACCTCGCGGTCTCCCTCCACGCCCCGGACGACGAGACGCGCACCCGCCTCATCCCGCTCAACCGCCGCTACGGCGTGGCGCGCGTGGTGGAGGCCGCCCGGGCCTACGCGGCGGCGACCCGGCGGGACGTGACCTTCGAGTACGTCCTCCTCGGCGGGGTGAACGACTCGGACGAGGCCGCGGCGCGCCTCGCGGACCTCGTGGCCGGGGCCCACCTCAACGTGAACCTCATCCCCTGGAACCGCGTCGAGGGGATCCCCTTCGAGAGCCCCGCCCCCGGGAGGGTCGAGGCCTTCCGGGAGACCCTCCGGGTCCGGGGGGTCGTGGTCCACGTGCGCCGCCGCCGCGGGGACGACATCGACGCGGCCTGCGGCCAGTTGCGCCTGCGCCGGGACCCGGAGGCGCGCTGAGCGGGGGGGCGCCGGCGCGCTCCTCTCCGCGCTCAGGGCTTCCGCGCGAGGACGTACACCCCCGAGGCCAGCTCGTGGGCGCGGGGGTTGCGGAGGAGGATCCAGTCGAGGTACTTGACGGGGAGGAGCAGGACGAGGGGCAGGACGCGCACGGCGTCGTTGATCCAGCGCCTGCGGGAGAAGGTCCACAGCTCGAACCAGTCCGCCGCGACCGCGGTGAGCGTGGAGGAGGGCCCGACGCACACGCCGCTCTCCACGATCTCGAACTCCCGGAAGGCCCGGCGGAGCCCCTGGATCGTATAGCGCTGGAAGTCGTTGGGGTACGCGTGGAAGTGCTGGAGGAAGGGGACCTCCGTGTACACGTGGCCCCCGGGGCGGAGGACGCGGAGGATCTCCGCGATCACGCGGTCCGGCTCCCGGACGTGCTCGAGGACGGCGTGGTTCCTCACGACGTCGAAGGTGCCGTCGCCGAAGGGGATGTTCGCGGCCGTCGCGGCGACGTGGACGTTCGGGAAGGGCGCGATGTCGAGGTTCACCTGGTTCGGCGGGGGTTCGCTCACCCCCGAGCCGATCTCCAGCCAGAGGCCGTCGCGGCGCTTCTCCAGGAGTTCGGTGACCGTGCGGCTGAAGGGCTGGTGCCAGGTGCTCCCGATGGCGCACTTGACGAGCCGGACGGCGCGGTTCCGGAGGCCCGGGCGGTACTCGCGGGCCATCTGCCCCGCCTCCCGGATGTCCGCCTCGAGCGGGGCCCGGTCCGCGGCCGTCATCAGCAGCGGGACCCCGGAGAGGATCTCGAAGGGGTGCCCGGCCCCCGCACACAGGAGCCGCCCCGGCCCGGGGCGGAGGCCGGAGCGGCAGATCGGGCAGACGAGGTGACCGGCGAACCTCTCGAAGGTCACCGCGGGCCTGGGTCCGGGCACGTGCCCGCCGCGGACGCGTGCATGGCCGGATCATGCCGCCGGCGCGGGGGAACGGGGACTTCAAACTCCCTGAGGAGGATCGCCCCCCATGGTTCCCGAGGAGCCGCCTGAAACCCGGTCACGGTGGGTCTATGCCCGGGGCTCGGGGCTACTTCTTCCCGGAGAGCGTCTCCTTCTTCCCCTTGCGCAGGACCTGGAGCCGGACCTCGTCCCCCGCCTTGACGGCGGACACCGAGGCGCGCACCTCCTCCGCGGAGGAGACGGGGATCCCGTTCACCCGCAGGAGCACGTCGTGGCGCCGGATCCCGAGGCGCTCCGCGAGGGAGCCCCCGGTGACGTCCTCCACGACCGTCCCCTCCTCGGCGGGGACGTCGAGCTGGGTGCGGAGGACCTCCGGGACCTCGGACAGCAGGACGCCGAGGACCGGCCTGCCCGCCGAAGCGGCCGGAGGCCGCGGAGGCGGGTCGTCGCGGAGCAGCCTCCCGCCGCGGAGGAACGTGTCCGGCCGGGCAACCCCGAGGCGGAGGAGGCGGGCGCCCAGGTCCCCGCGGACGTCGAACCGCAGGTCGAGGTTGCCGAAGAGGTCCGGGTGCTCAGACTTCAGCTCCTCGAGGCTCCCGGCCTCGAAGGTCTCGGTGACCTCCTGCCCGTCCTCCCCCCGGCGGGTCACGGTCGCCTTCGCCTTGCCGTCGGGGCCGACGACGATGCGCGTGACGATTCCGGACCCCCGGACCTCGATGCGCCCCGGCTCCCGCGGTTCGCCGGCGCCGGGCAGGTCCCGGAAGGCCTCGTCGAGGCGGCGCTCCAGGTCCTGCATCCGCTCCCGGATCCGCCCCATGGCGGCCTCGAACTCGTCCCGGTCCCCGGCCGGGGGCGGCAGGACCTCGATGCGGGGGGTCCCCGCGTAGCCGAGGCCGAGGAGGGCCTGCTCGCGGGGGCGGTCGCCGCGTGCGAGGCGCTGGAGCCGCTCGCTCGACCAGCGGACCTGCGGGTCGGCGGAGCGCGTCCCCTCCCGGAGGAACGGCCGGGCCTTCTCCCCCGCCGCGCGGAGCCTCTCGTAGGCCTTCTCGCGGATCGCGAAGTCCGGGTCCCCGAGCTGCTTCACGAGGGCCCGCAGCTCCTCCGCGTCCGCCTTCGGCGCATCGACCTTCGGTGCGTCGGGGTCCGGAGCCGCGGGCTTCGCCGGGGCCTCCTCCTCGCCGGCCGCCGCGGCCACGGCGGCCGGCCCGCCCGCGGCGAGCAGCGCCGCCAGCGCGGCGCCGAGCCCGGGTCTCCGATCGATCCGCATGGTCACCTCCATGGTCCTTTCT
>CAZKTF010000277.1:0-208 GCA_964555565.1 uncultured Planctomycetota bacterium
CGGCGCCTCCCCCCACGCCTCCCCCCCCCCCCCCGCCGGCGCCTTCCGAGCCTCCTGCGCCGCCGCCTTCCACGCCCCCGTCGCCCCCGCCCTCCGAGCCTCCCACGCCCCCCGGGCCCCCGCCCACGCCCCCTCCCCCGTCCGCCGAGGAGGAGATGGCCGCCGCCCGCGCCGCGCAGTACCCGGAGAGCCTCCGCGCCGCCGTCGC
>CAZKTF010000277.1:218-4388 GCA_964555565.1 uncultured Planctomycetota bacterium
GAGCAGGCACGAGGGAGGTTCCAGGCGCTGGCCCAGGGGCGGGGGAAGAAGGACGACAGGAAGAAGGGGAAGAAGGGGGACGAGAAGTCCCAGGTGACCGAGAGGCTCGCGCGGGACACCGAGTTCGGCGGCGAGGAGGGCGGCTGGATCGAGGCCTCCATCCCCTTCCCCACCATGACCGGGGAGGTCGTGGTCCTCCGGCTCCTGGGGGCGTGGGTCAAGGGGGACGACGCCGACGTGGGCGTCCTGTACCTCGCCCCGGAGTCCGAGTGGAAGACCTACGTCGGGGGGTTCAGGGCCAGCCTCTCCTCGCTCCGGGTCCTCTCGGGGACGGACGTGGACGAGGCGCGGGAGGACCTGAAGGACGCGCTCAACGCCGCCAGGAGCGAGCAGGACAAGTGGCTCGCGCTGCTGAAGGCCAAGCTCGTCCCCGGGTGGGGGTGCCTCCAGACCAGGAACTACTTCCTCCTCTACGACAAGGAGGTCGAGCCCGCCCGGGTCCGCGGGATTGCGGTCCAGATCGAGGCGATCCGGAAGGACGTGTACGAGGTGATGTTCCCCCCCGACCGTGCCGTCTCCGCCATCTCGGTCGTCCGCGTCTGCAAGGACCGGGACCAGTACATCAAGTACGGCGGCTCGGGGGGATCGGCCGGCTACTGGAACCCCGGGGCGCAGGAGCTCGTCTTCTACGAGGACCGGAGCCGGAAGAAGGACGCGTTCCGCGTCCTCAACCACGAGGCCTTCCACCAGTTCATCCACTACTCCTGCGGGAGCCTGGCCCCGCACGACTGGTTCAACGAGGGGCACGGGGACTACTTCGCGGGGTTCAACGTGGCCCGCGGGTCGGGGAAGTTCGAGGCGGCCCCGTTCTCCTGGCGCACGAGCACCGTCAAGACCGCCATGGGCTCGAAGACCTACATCCCGCTCAAGCGCTTCGTGACCTTCACGCACGCGGAGTACTACGGGGCGAACGGCAACAACATCGGCAGGGACTACGCCCAGGGCTGGTCGCTCATCTGGTTCCTCCGGCAGCAGAAGAGCCCGGAGTGGAAGGGGATCCTCCCCGCCTACTTCGCCACCCTGAAGGGGGAGGTGTCGAAGTACGTCGCCGAGCAGATCGAGGCGCGCAAGGCCTCCGGCATCTGGAAGGAGGGCGACGAGGTCCAGGTGCCCGACGAGGTCGGCGAGCGGGCCAAGAAGGTCGCCCTCGACGCGGCCTTCAAGGGCTTCGACGACAAGAAGTGGGCCCGCTTCGAGAACGCGTGGCTGGACTTCAAGTACTAGTAGGGGCCGGGCTTGCCCGGCCCGCCGTGTGTATTCGGGGGGTAGGCACCGGGCTTTAGCCCGCCCGCCGTTACTTCGGGCGGGCCGCACCCCGCCCGCCGTTCAAGTCGTCTGGACAGGCCAACGGCGGGCGACCCAAGGGTCGCCCCTACAACGGCGGTGGAATCGGGGCCGTTGTAGGGGGGCCCCAGGGACTTGTCGGGCTGCCTGCGGCAGCCCGACCCTGGGGAGGGCTTGCCCGGCCCGCCGTTGCCCGGTGCTCCCGCCTACCAGGGCTGGACCGGCCACCAGGACGACGGGAGCGGCCACCACCAGGGGGATCCCGGTCCGGAGGGGGCCACGACCGGCGCCCGCGGGAGCATCCTCTGGGGCGCGGTCTGGGGGGCGGTGTAGGGGGCGTTCGAGGCGCAGCCCGCGAGCGCCGCCCCGGCGAGGAGCGCGAGGACGAGCGTGCGGAGGGGGCGGCGGGCCATGGGTGGTCCTGCCGTTTTCGCATCCGGGGCCCCGCGAGTCAAGCCGCCGGCGGGTCGCCCGGTGGGGCCCCGTGACGGGGGCATGACCGCCGTTACCGGCCGAGCCACCCCTGGAGGAGCCGGCGCGCCGCCGCGGGGGCCTTCGGATCGACCTCGAGGGAGACCTTCTCGCGCGGGGGACGCGCGAGGCGGACCCGCACCTCGAGGAGCCTGTCGCCGCGGAGGAGCGTGAGGCGGACCCGGGTCCCGGGCCGCTTCTCGGCGAGCCGCCTCGGGAGGCCGTCCTTCGTCGCGCGCAGGCCGTCGAGCGCCAGGACCTCGTCCCCCGCCGCGACCGCGTCGGCGGCGGGCCCGTCCGCCCGCACGGCCTTCGCGACGCAGCGCCCGCCGCGCTCCTCCAGGTCGAGGCCGAGCCAGCCCCCCGCCTCCCAGCCCTCGGGGATCCCGGCGGGCGTCGCCCGGAACCGCACCCCGAAGGGCCGGAGCAGGGCCTCCCAGTCCGGGTCCGCGGTCCCCTCCACGAGCCCGCGGTGGAGCGCCCGCACGTCCACCCCCGTGGCGGCGCGCACCGCGGCGGGGATCCCGTCCTCGGGCACCGGCGTCCCCCGGCGCCCGTGGCGCCGCCACAGGAGCCGCATCGCGTCGTCGTAGGAGCGCCGCCCCCCCGTGCGCGCCCGGAGGTGGAGGTCGAGCGCCATCCCCGCGAGCGCCCCCTTCACGTAGTAGGAGACGGCGGCGTTGGCCGAGTTCTCGTCGGGCCGGTAGTGCTTCACCCAGGCCGCGACCGACGCCTCGTCGAGGGGCATCCGGCGCCGCCCGGGGACGGCCAGGAGGTCGGAGATCCGCTCCCCGAAGGCGCGCAGCGCCCGCACCCGCGTCCACAGCCCCGCGCGCCGGAGCAGCAGGACCTCGTAGTAGGAGGTCACCCCCTCGAACTGCCACAGGAGGCGGGTGTACTTCTCCTGCGCGAGGTCGTAGGGGAGGAGCCCCGCGGGCCGGATCCGCCGCACGTTCCAGGCGTGGAAGAACTCGTGGGCGAGCAGCGCCAGCACCCGGTCGTAGTCCCTCGCCGGGCGGAAGGAGAAGCGGGAGACGAGGAACACGAACCCGTCGCGGTGCTCGAGCCCGCCGGCCCCCGTTTCGGAGAGGAGGCCGTGGACCACGAACCGGTCGTAGGGGAGGCCGCCGAACAGGCGCGCCCCCGCCCCGACGATCGCCGCGAGGTCGCGCACGAGCCGCCGCGGGTCCTCGTTCCCCGAGCCCCAGAGCGAGAGCTCGTGGGGCACGCCGCGCACGCGGAAGGGGAACCGCCGGAGCCGCCCCAGGTGGATCGGCGCGTCGTGGAGCGCCTCCTGGTCCGCGGCGGCGAAGACCCCCCCGCGGCCGCGGCGGAGCGACGTCGCCACCTCCCAGCCCCGCGGGGCCCGCACCTCCACCGTGAGCGGGCGGTCCTCCATCCCCTCGGGGAAGAGGAAGGCCGCCGGGGGCTGCACGAAGGCGTGGGTGTCGTCCACGTGGTTCGCGCGGACGGTGAGGTCGTTGGCGTAGAGGCTCCAGGAGACCCGGACCGGCCCCACGCCCCCGCCGTCCACCCGCCATCGGTCCTTGGAGACGCGGCGGACGCGGAGCCTCCTCCCGGCGCCGTCCCGGGCCTCGACCCCCGTCACGTGGCGGGCGTACTCCCGCACGAGGTAGGAGCCCGGGGACCAGGCGGGCATCCGTAGGACCAGCGGGTCCGCGTGCACCCGGTCCGGGACCTCGAGCGCCAGGTCGAGGAGGCGCCGCGCCGTCGAGGCGACGGAGAGGGAGTAGCGGAGGGGAGGGACGGAGACCATGCGCCGATCTCGCGGTCCCGGGCCGCGCGCGTGAAGCAAAAACGGAGGAGAAGATTAGTCTCTCCTCCATGACGCCGGACCGTCGCGAGGCCGCCGACGCGCTGGAGGAGATCGCCGCGCTCCTGGAGCTGCGCGGGGACAACCCCTTCCGCGTCCGGGCCTTCGCGAAGGGCGCCCGGCTCCTGCGCGCCATGGCCGACTTCGAGGCGCGCGTGTCCGCGGGGACGCTCACGGGGGTGAAGGGGATCGGACCCGGCCTCGCGACCGAGATCGCCGCCCTGGCGCGGGAGGGGCGCTCCCCGCTCCTCGAGGAGCTCCGGGCCGCGGTCCCGGAGGGGGTCCGGGCGCTTCGCGCCGTGCCGGGGCTCGGGCCGAAGCGGGCCCGGGCGCTCCACGAGGGCCTCGGGATCTCCTCCCTCGCGGAGCTCGAGTACGCCTGCCGGCAGAACCGCCTGCGGGGCCTCGAGGGGTTCGGTACCAGGACCCAGGAGAAGGTCCTCGAGGCCCTGGCCGCCATGCAGCGGCGCCGGGGGCTGCTGCGGCGCACGGTGGGCCACGTCAAGGCGGTCGACGGCGTG
>CAZKTF010000278.1:0-4299 GCA_964555565.1 uncultured Planctomycetota bacterium
AACCCCCGCAAGGGCCCAGAGGCCCAGCCACTCAGGCGGCGACCATCCTGTCTACCCCTACCCCTTCCGTCTCCCCGCGATCGCGGCCATGGCTAGGCTGGCACAGTACCCTTGCCTAGCGTGCTACAGGAATGCACAACTCGTTCAACAACAAGGAGTTGAGAGTTTTCGGGCCGCGTTCTTGACCCCCCCCGGGAACGCCGTAGACTTCCCCCATCGGGCGGCGTGGGCTGCCCGCAGAAGTTCAAGCCCTGGGTCCGGCGGGTTGGGCCCACCGACCCGGGGACCCGAGGTTGGAGTGGCTGCCGGGGCCGGAGTGGCCCAGGCCGAAGAGGGAGGGAGGTAGCCGGGAGAGGGAAAACCGTCGGGCCCGCCGCGAGGCGGGGACGCCTCGCGAGCCGAGGCACGCCGCAGTCGAACGAGACAATCGGGCAGCCGTCAGGTCGTTTGGTAAGTCGTCAAGGAGGTCCATACCGATGAAGAGCCGCGAATCCGGTTTCACGCTGATCGAACTGATGATCGTGATCGCGATCATCGCGATCATCGCCGCCATCGCGATCCCGAACCTGCTGGCCGCCAAGGTGGCGTCCAACGAGACCGCCGCGATGGCGACGCTGAAGAGCCTCACCTCGGCTCAGGCCACCTGCCAGAACCAGGGCAGGATCGACGCGGACAAGGACGGCCAGGGCGAGTACGGCTGTTTCTTCGAGGTGACGTCGCAGTGCGGCGTCCGCAACGACTACGATCCCGTGACCAAGACCGCGCAGTTCAACGCGCCCCTGATCACGACCAAGATCAACCCGTCGATCATCTCGACCTCTCTCGGCAACGTGGACACGGACGGCTTCGTGACGAAGGGTGGCTACGCCTTCATGATCTACCTCCCGGACGGGGCGTCGCCCTCCCAGGGTACGCACGAGACCGGCAGCATCGCCGCGCCGCTGTTCGCGGCCCGCGTCAGCTGCGACGTCTGCGAGACGGTCTGGTGCGCCTACGCGCAGCCGATGACCTACGCGACCTCGGGCAACAAGCGCTTCTTCGTGAACCAGTCGAACGACGTCCTGCAGTCGCAGAACCTCCCTCCCAACACGAAGGCGGGCTCAGGCACGGCGAACATCCCCCTCTGCAACGGGGCCTTCGCCGCGACCGGCCTGGGGGGGATCACGTCTCCCGTCGCCCAGGGCACCCTCGGCAACGACCTCAGCTTCTGGAAGACGAACTAGGCTCGGACGCACGTGCGACAATGGCGGGGGCGGCCGAAGGGCCGCCCCCGTACCATTTAGGGACCGGGCCGGTCCGGAGGGAGGCGCGCCATGCCGAAGACCCCCATGCGGAAGAAGAGGCAGGCGGGGTTCACCCTGATCGAGCTGATGATCGTCATCTCGATCATCGCCATCGTGGCCTCCATCGCGATCCCGAACCTCCTGGCCGCGAAACTGGTGTCCAACGAGACCGCCGCGATGGCGACGCTGAAGGCCCTGACCACCGCCCAGCAGATGGTCCAGTCCTCGACGGGGATTGACACCGACGGCGACGGGACCGGGGAGTTCGGGACCTTCCTGGAGCTCTCCGCCGCGGCGGGGGTCCGCAGGGCCTACACGCCGGGCCCCCCGGGTTCCTCCACCTTCGCCCCGCCCCTGGGCCCGAAGCTCTACCCCGCCCCCCTCAGCGCCTCGCTGTCGATGGTGGACGGGACCGGGTACGTGACGAAGGCCGGCTACGCGTTCATGGTCTTCCTGCCCGACGCGACGCCCGTCGCCCTCTGGGTCCACGAGGTCAACTCCGGCACCCCGACCGCCCCGGTCCCGGCCCTCTCCGTGGCCGGCTCCTCGCTGGGCGGGACCACCAGCATCGGGGTGAACCTCTCCGAGTTCACCTGGTGCGCCTACGCGCAGCCGGTCACCAGGAACGTCTCGGGCAACCGCTGCTTCTTCGTGAACGTCGCGGCCGACATCATCAACTGCCCGAACCTGTTCGCGAACCACGCGGGGACCGCCACGGCCATCGACCCCAGGAGCGCCTTGCGGCTGGGCGGGGCCGGGATCACCGCCGCGGTCGCGATCGGCACGCTGGGCAACGACGGGGAGGTCTGGAGGAGCAACTAGCCGTTCCCGCGTTTCCCCGCGGGAGCCCCCGCGGCCGCCCCTGGGCACCGTCCGAGAATAATTGCTGGATTCGGCCGGCTGCGGCGGCCCATGGCTGTGTTGCGCCTCCTCGCCGACCCTCCCCTCGGGTCGGCTTCGTCGGCGACGCCACCCCGGGGTCGGGCTCCCGCAGGGAGCCCGACAAGTCCCCGGGGACCCCCTGGGCCGCCTCGCTCGGCCTCGGTCCGACGCACTTATTCTCGGACTGTGCCTTATCCTCGAAGGCCCATGAAGGCGCCCGCGGACCCCGCCCTCTCGGTCGTGATCCCGGCGCGCGACGAGGAGGCGGGGCTCCCCGGGGTCCTGGAGGAGATCCGGGAGGCCCTCGACCCCCGCAAGGTCCGCTACGAGATCATCGTCGTCGATGACGGGAGCGCGGACGGGACCGGGGAGGCGGCGCGCGCGGCGGGGGCCCGCGTCGTCCGCCACCCCTACGGGATCGGCAACGGGGCGGCGGTGAAGAGCGGGATCCGCGCCGCGAGGGCCCCGGTGATCGCGCTCCTGGACGGCGACGGCCAGCACCCGCCCGGAGACCTCCCGCGCCTCCTCGAGGCCCTCACCCCGGAGTACGACATGGTGGTGGGGGCCCGCCTGGGGCGCTCGGGGAGGGAGTTCCACCGCCGCCTGGCCAACCTCGCCTACGCGGCCCTGGCCACCTGGGTCTCCGGCGTGCGGATCCCGGACCTCACCTCCGGTTTCCGCGTCCTGCGCACCCCCGTGGCGCGGAAGTTCCTCTACCTCCTCCCCAACACCTTCTCCTACCCGAGCACGCTCACCCTCTCCCTGCTCCGGTCCGGGAGGCCCGTGCGGTTCGTCCCCTTCCGCGCGCGGGAGCGGTCGGGGCGCTCCAAGATCCGGGTCCTGCGCGACGGGGCGCGGTTCTTCCTCATCATCCTCCGGATCGCCACCTTCTTCAGCCCGCTGCGGGTCTTCCTCCCGGCCTCGATCCTCTCCTTCGCCGCCGGCCTCGCGCTCTACGCGGACCACTGGAGGGTCTCGGGGCACCCGGAGTTCACGAACGGGATGCAGCTCCTGTTCCTCCTCGGCGCGCTCCTGTTCTTCCTCGCGCTCGTGGCGGAGCAGGTGGCCGCCCTGCGGTTCGACCGCAGCGAGGACGATTGACGGTCCTCCTCTTCGGGAACTACGCGACGGGCGACGGGTACCCCCGGCTCCGCGTGCTGGCCGAGGGCCTGCGCGCGGCGGGGATCGAGGTCCGGGAGTGCCGGGTCCCGCTCCTCGAGGGGGAGGGGGCGCGGGTGGCGGCGGCCTCCTCGGGCGGGGCGCTGCTGCGAGCCGCGCCGGCGGCCGTGGCGGCGCTCCTCAGGCTCGCGCGGGAGTACCGGCGGGCGGGGCCCCACGACGCGGTCCTCGTCGGCTACCCGGGGCACGCCGCGGTCCTCGTCGCGCGGCTCTTCAACCGCCGGGGCCGCCGCCCGGTCCTCCTCGACGCCTTCCTCTCCCTCCACGACACGGTGGTCGGGGACCGGCGCCTGGCGCGACCGGGCTCCCCCGTGGCGCGCGGCCTGCGCTGGCTCGACCGCGCCGCCTGCCGCGCCGCGGACCTGGTCCTCCTGGACACCCCGGCCCACGCGCGGTTCTTCCGGGACGCGCTGGGGGTGCCCGGCCGCAAGCTCCGGACGGTCCCCGTCGGGGCGATGCCGACGGGGACGGGAGGAGGCCCCGGCGGCGTTCCCGCGCCCGGCGATGGCCCCCCGCGCCGCCCCCTCCGCGTGCTCTGGTTCGGGACCTACGTCCCGCTCCAGGGGGCGCGCACCATCGTGGAGGCCGCGGCGCTGCTCTCGGGGGAGGGGATCGAGGTCACGATGGTGGGGCGGGGCCAGGACCTCGCCGCCGCGCGGGACCTGGCGGCCCGCAGGGGGGCGGGGGAGCCCGCGCTGCGGCGCGTCGAGGAGTTCCTCCCGCGCGCCGAACTCGACCGCCGGATCGCCGCCGCGGACGCGTGCCTCGGGGTCTTCGGGGACTCCCCCAAGGCCGCGCGCGTGGTTCCCTGCAAGGTGTACGACGCGCTGGCCGCGGGCCGCCCGCTCGTCACGGCGGACGGCCCCGCCGCGCGCGAGGTCCTCGAGGACGGGAGGACCGCGCTCCTCGTCCCGCCCGCGGACCCGGCCGCGCTGGCGGCGGCGCTGCGGCGGCT
>CAZKTF010000279.1:0-3476 GCA_964555565.1 uncultured Planctomycetota bacterium
CGCCGAAGGCCCCTCCCGCGCCCGGCGCGTCCGCCGCGCCGGCCGCGCCCGCGGCGCCCGCGGCCGACCCGTCCGCGGAGGACCTCCTGCGCGAGGCCGAGGTGTACGAGAAGCGCCACCCGGCGGACGTGCCGGGGGCCCACGCCCGCTGGCTGGCGGTCCTCGGCAGGAGCGCCGACCCCCGCAGCGACCTCTTCCACCGCGCGGCGGTGCGGGAGGGGGAGCTCGAGGCGCGGATGAAGGACGCCTACCGCCTGATGCGGGACGAGGACCCGGAGGCGCTCCAGGGGGTCGAGGACGCGCGCGTGCGGGGGATCGTGGCCACGATGGAGGCGGACCTCCGGAGCCCCGACGCGGCGGTGCGCGAGCGGGCGGCGCGTCTCCTCGGCACGATCGGCCGCAGCGAGGCGGTCTACGCCCTGAAGAAGTCCATGGAGCGCGAGGGGGAGGCCCCGTGCTTCGCGGCCCTCGGCGACGCGCTCGTCCAGATCGGCGGCGCGAAGGCGGCGGACGCGCTGGGGGACCTCCACGCGAAGCCCCGGGTCTCCGGCGCGGCCTTCGACCTCCTCCTGAAGTTCGCCCGGCGCAACCCGGTGGACCGGCGGATCGCGGCCCGCCAGATCGCCCGCTTCACGGCCTCCCGGGAGCCGGGCATGCCGGATCGCGCCATCGACGCCCTCTCCTCCATGGGCTGGGACGGGACGCACGGGCTCGTGGCGGTGTTCCGGTGCACCAACGACGCCGCCACGCTGGTGAAGGCCATCGAGGCCCTCGGCCGGACGAAGGACCCGCGGGTCGCTCGGGTCCTGGCGGGGTTCCTCCAGCCGAGCAGGGTCCCGGGCGACACCCCGGTGCGGGAGGCGGCGCTCAAGACGCTCCGGGGGATGGCCCGCCCGGAGGCCTGCGGGGACAAGGTCATCCCGTACCTCTTCACCGGCCTGCGCAACCCGAAGACCATCGGCTGGACGACGGTCCTCCTCCAGGAACTCACGGGGCAGAAGTACGACGCGCAGGAGCCCGGGTCCTGGACGGCCTGGTGGAAGAAGAACCACCCGGACTGGAAGGAGGACGCGAAGTAGGGTGGTTCGCGGTCTCCCGAGGCCTGCCGGCGAACGGCTTCTACCACGGAGGACACGGAGAACACGGAGGGCACGGAGGACGGGAGGGGAAAGGGGGGAGGCAACGGCTCTCGAGCGGAGGAATCTCGCCGCGGACGTTCCCCCTTCCCCTCGTCGCTATCCGGGTCGTTCTCCGTGTCCACCGTGTCCTCCGTGCTCTCCGTGGTGGAAGCCCCTTCCGGCCCTCCCGGGGACACCCGCACGGAACGGCGACGAACCCCGCCTCCCCGGCTTGCCGGGAGGGGGTCCTCCGTCTAACCTTGTGGGACGAACCTGGCGGCCGCGTCCCGGCCGCGGGAGGACCCCATGGCCCGCATCGCCACCCTGGCCGCCGTCGCCGCCGCAGGCGCGTTCCTCCTCGCGGGTCCCGCCCGCGGTGCGGAGTTCCCCCCGGAGCTCGACGGGCTGGTGAAGGAGGGGAAGCTCTGGTTCCAGAAGGCGGGGAACCCGGACCTCGAGACGAAGGAGCGGAGCGAGGCCCGGGTCAACGCCTGGAAGAACCTCTGGAGGGCCCAGGAGATCCTGAACAAGCACGGGGACGACCACCCCGGGGACCTGGAGAAGATCGACGCGAGGTTCGGCGACGTGGGCTCCATGGTCTACTGGATCAAGAAGGAGAGCCCCATGGGGCTCCTCGAGACCAGCGGGGTGGGTCCCTGGAAGGACGAACCGGAGTCCTCCGGGGGGACGAACGCGGAGGGCCGGGCCAAGCAGTCCGACTGGCCCGACCGGCCCCCCCCGGAGCGCGAGGGGGAAGCCCCGCCGGGCCGCCCCGCGCCTCCGCCCCCCCCGGGCGGAGCCCCGGGAACGCCGACCCCGGCGCCGGCCGCGGCCCCCGTCGCCCCGTCCCCGCCCCCCATGGAGGAGGCCTTCAAGGAGGCCGAGGCCTACGCGAGGAAGCACCGCGCGGACCACCCGGGGGTCCGCGATCGGTTCCTCGACCTGATGACCCGGTACCCGGACTCGAGCCACCCGCTCTTCCAGAAGGCCGCGCGCCTGAAGGGGGAGGCCGAGGGCAAGATGAAGGACGTCTACCGGACGATGCGCGACAGCGACCCGGACTCGATCAAGGGCGCCACCGACGCGAGGGAGAAGAACCTGGTCGTCGTCCTCGCGCAGGACCTGGGGAGCCGCGACTCGGCCGTGCGGGAGCGCGCGGCCCGGCTCCTGGGGGACATCGGCGCCGGCGAGGGGGCCTACGCCCTGGCGAAGGCGCTGCGGGGAGAGGCCGAGCCCCAGGCCGCGCTCGCGATGGGGGACTCGCTCGTCCGCATCGGGGGCTGCAAGGCCGGCGAGCAGCTCGGCAAGCTCTCCGAGGACAAGAAGATCGCGGGGACCGGCGTGGACCTCCTCGTGAGGTTCGCCGCGCGCAACGCCGTGGACCGGCGCCTCGCCGCCCTCCAGATGGCCCGCTTCGTGGACTCCCCGGACAAGGTCGCGGCGAAGAAGGCCCTCGACACGCTCATCGGGATGGGAGGCGACGGGGCCCTCGGGCTCCGCGACGCGCTCGGCGCGACCAACGACCCCGACGAGAGGATCCGGATCTTCCACGCCCTCGCCGACACGAAGCAGCCCTGGGTGGCGGGCCCGCTCTCGAAGTTCCTGATCGCGGGGGACGTCCCGAACGCCATCCGGTGCCGGGACGAGGCGATGAAGGCGCTGCGCGCCATGAACGGCACCTGCGGCGAGGCCATCGTCCCCTACATGTTCGAGGGGCTGCGCGGCTCCTCCACGAAGGGGTGGACGGCGTCCCTCCTGCGGGAGGTCACCGGGCAGTCGTTCGGCATGTCCCGCCCCGGGGACTGGGTCTCCTGGTGGAAGCAGAAACACCCCGACTGGAAGCCGGATGTCCCGAGGTAGCCGGGGGGCCTCCGCCGCAGCCCTCCTCGCGCTCCTCGCCGCGTCGGCGCCCCCGCCCGCGGGCGCCGCCGGCGACGACCCGCCCCGCCCGCGCCGCGTCCTCGTGATCGGGATCGACGGGGCCGACCCGCGGCTCGTGGAGCAGTACCGGGCGAAGGGGGCGCTCCCGAACATCGACGCCCTTGCGAAGCGCGGGAGCTACTCCCGCCTCGCCACGACGAACCCCGCGCAGTCCCCGGTCTCCTGGGCCGGCTTCTCCACGGGGTCCAACCCCGGGAAGACCGGGATCTTCGACTTCCTCCGCCGCGACCCGGCCGCCCCGGGGAACATCCAGTTGAGCCTCGCCCGGCGGGACATGGCGGAGGGCCCGCTCTCCCCGTCCCAGAGGAGCGCGGCCCCCTGGGCCCTGGGCCTGGTCCTCGGATCGGACGGGGTCTGGCTCATCGGGCGCGTGTGCGGGTTCTCACAGACGATGTGGACCGTCCACGTCTGGGCCTC
>CAZKTF010000279.1:3486-4263 GCA_964555565.1 uncultured Planctomycetota bacterium
CCCCTGGGCCCTGGGCCTCGGCGCGGGGCTCCTCCTCTTCGGGCTCGTGGTACTGCTCCTCCGCCTCCTCCGGGTCGCGCCGCGCGCGCGCCGGTGGGCCGCCCTGGCCGCGGGGGCGGCGGGGGCGGGGGCCGGGGGCTGGTTCGCCGCGCGGGTGGTCTCCTGGGTCCCGGCGGAGGTCCCCGTGGCGATCTCCTACCGCGAGGGGAAGCCGGTCTGGAGCGTCCTCGGGGAGGCCGGGGTCCCGTCGAGGGCGATCCTCGCGCCCGTGGCCTTCCCCGCCGACCGCGCCCCCAACCTCCGGCTCCTCTCGGGACTCGGGACCCCCGACGTCCAGGGGACCTTCGGGGTGTACGCGGTGTTCACCGACGACCCGAAGTCCCCTGTGATCACGGAGACCGCCGGGCTCGTGGACTACCTCGCCTTCGACGGCCCGGGGGTAGCCCGCTCCCGCGTGTACGGCCCCGAGAACGTCCTCCTCGACGACGCGGAGCGCCTGCGGATCCGCGAGGCGTCGCGCCTCGCGCAGCTCCTCTTCGAGCACGGGACGGGAGTCCCCTCGGCGAAGCGCGGCGAGGAGAGGGTCGCGGCCCACGCGAGGAGGGCCGTGCAGGCCTCCTGCGTCCTCGAGGTCCGCCGCGACCGGGCCGGCCGCGCCGCCACGGTGCGCGTGGGCGCCGGGGGCCCGCGGCCGGTCCTGGACCTCCCGCTCCCCGAACCCGCGGCCGGGGCGCCGCCCGCCCCGGCGGCCCCGCTGCCCGACCCGGCCGACTCCTC
>CAZKTF010000280.1:0-4249 GCA_964555565.1 uncultured Planctomycetota bacterium
TGCGCGACGCCTACGCCGCGGAGGCGGGGGGCCTCCCGCGGGGGCTCGAGGAGGCGCTCCCCGCCGCGCGCGCCCGTCTCGCGCGGCGCCGGCCGAGGGGGTGAAAGGACGGAAACGGATTCACCACGGTAGAAGCCGTTCGCGAGACCTACGTCGCGGGCGGGGGCGCGGCGGGGGCGCCGTCGGGGGACTTCTCGGCCGCGGGCAGCAGCCCGTGGCGCTCCATCTTCTTCCGCAGCCACACCCGGCTGATCCCGAGCCTCTTGGCCGCGCGCGTCTGGTTCCCCCCGCTCTCCTCCAGCGCCTTCTCGATCACGGCCTTCTCGGTCCGCTCCATCGCCTCCCGCAGCGTGCCCGAGGGCGCGTGGGCCCCCGCGGTGCCCGCGGCCGCCGCGATGACGGGCTCCCGCGCGGCCCGCTCCCCCTGGATCTCGAGGGAGAGGTCGTCGGCCGTGATCTCCTCCCCGTCGGACAGGGCCATGGCCTTGCGGATCTCGTTGTCCAGCTCGCGGACGTTCCCCGGCCAGCCCCACCGCTGGAGGAGCTCCGTCGCCTCCGGCTGGATCCGCTTCTCGGGGATCCCGATCTCCTTCGCGGCCCGCCCGACCAGGTGCTCGATCAGGGCCGGGAGGTCGTCGCGCCGCTCGCGGAGCGGCGGGAGCTCCACGGGGATGACCGAGATCCGGTAGTAGAGGTCGTCCCGGAACCTCCCCGCCTCCATCTCCTTCCGGAGGTTCTTGTTGGTGGCGCAGATGATCCGGACGTTCACGTGGATGGGGGCCTTGCCTCCCACGGGGCGGACCTCGCGCTCCTGGAGGACGCGCAGGAGCTTCTTCTGCATCTCCAGGTCCATCTCCCCGATCTCGTCGAGGAAGAGCGTCCCCCCCTCGGCCTGCTCGAAGAGCCCCTTCTTGTTCTCCACGGCCCCGGTGAAGGAGCCGCGCATGTGGCCGAAGAACTCGCTCTCGAGGAGCGTCGCCGGGACCGCGGCGCAGTTCACGGCTACGAAGGGTTTCGCGCGCCGGGGGCCGTTCCCGTGGATGGCCCGGGCGATGAGCTCCTTGCCGGTCCCGCTCTCCCCCTGGATGAGGACGGGGACCTCGGTGTCGATCACCTTGTCGAGGAGGAGGAGGACCTCCTTCATCCGGCGCCCGCGGCCCACGATCTCGGTGTAGTCGTGCTTGAAGGGGGCCTGGTCGAGCACCTTGCCGATCCGGTCCAGCTCCTCGGACTTCTTCTCCAGCCGGTGCTCGAGCGCGCGGTTGAGCTCCTGCACCTGGCGCTGGCGCCAGAGGCCCTGGATGGCGATGGAGGCCTGGTCCGCGAAGACCCCGACCACCTCCTTCTCCTTCTCCCCGAAGACGGCCCGCCGGGCGGCGTTGTCCACGTAGAGCGCCCCGAGGACGCGGTCGAGCACGCGGAGCGGCACGGAGAGGATGCTTGTGAGCCGGAGGTCGCTCACGCTGGCCGCGCCCGCGAAGCGCGGGTCGTGGGCGGCGTTGTCGGTGAGGATCGGGCGCCCGCTGGAGAGGACGCCGCGCACCACGGTCTGGGAGATCTGGAGCTCGGGGCTCGTGACCTGCTGGCGGTTGAAGTTCCGCGCGACCTGGAAGCGGGGCTTCCCCTCCTCGACGAGGATGAGGAAGCCGCGCTGCGCCCCCGTGAGCTCGATGACGTGGTCCATGATCGTCTCGAGCAGCCGGGAGAGGTCGGTCTCCCCGGCCAGGCGCTTGTTGATCTCGAGCAGGCGGAGCAGGGTCTCCGGTTCCATCCTGGTCTCGACGACCCTCCCTCGTCCGCGCCCTCGCCCCGCCCGGCGCGGGACCCCCCGCGATTCAACCGCCCCGGTGCCCGCGCAGCGGTAGATTCCCCGCCCCGCCGGAGGTGCTTTCGTGGTCGAGCCCGTCCCCGACGACCTGTTTGAGCGCCGCCGGCTCCTCTACGGCAAGGGGGCGGAGCGGACGCGCGCCGCGGCGGCCCGGACGCTCCTGGCGGCGGGGAGGCTCTCCGAGGCCCTGGAGATGCTGGAGCGGGGCGGGGACCCGGGCGTGGTCGCCGAGGTCCGCCGGGCGGCCGTCGCGAAGGGGGACGCCTTCGCTCTCCAGAGGGCGGCGCAGCTGCTCCGCGAGGAGGTCCCGCCCGGGGACTGGCGCTCGCTCGCGGCGCGGGCGGAGGCCGCGGGGCGCCACTACGAGGCCATCCGGGCGCTGGAGAAGGCCGGGGACGCCGAGGCCGCCGAGGCGATGCGCCTCAAGCACCACCCGGAGTACGTGCCCTTCAAGCCTGTCGGGAAGTGAGTCTGTAGGGGTCAGACCTCAGGCGCTGGCGAGCGGCTCAGCACGCCGAGTGCACTCGGCGCCTGGGGTCTGACCCCTCTGCTCCTCAGCACCCGCACTCGCGCCTGAGGTCTGACCCCTACAGGCTCTTCGAGTACTCCCGGTACCCCTTCTCCACGTCCTGGATGAACTCGACCCAGGCGGGGTCGGGCTTCATGTCGAGCGTCCTCGTGCGCTTCGGCAGCCCGAAGGCCGCGAGGAACGAGGGCTGGTCGGAGTGGCCGGAGAACTCCCGGCCGCAGTAACGGAGGAACTTCGCCCGCCACTTCCCCCCGTCCCCGTGGAGGAAGTAGTGCACGAGGGTCCACCCCTGGGAGTAGATGAGCAGCTTCATGATCTCCGGGTCCGTCACGTTCTTCGTCCGGCAGTCCTGCTCGAGCTGGGACTGGCTGCGGAAGAGGAACTCCTCGATCCTCCACTCCTGCTTCTGCGAGAGCATCGCCCGGAAGAAGAGGGTCCGGGCCTTCTGGATCCTGCCCAGGGTCCACTCCCCGTCCTTCCCCGGGACCGGCTCCGCGGCGCCGAAGTACTCGGCGATCCCCTCCTGGAACCACATGAAGGAGGAGTGGAGCCGCGAGTCGGTGATGAGCACCTCCTCGCGCCGCTTCCCCTCCTTGTCGGCGATGGCGTCGTCCTCCTGCTGCGTGAAGTAGCGGGCGTAGAAGTGGATGATCTGGTGCGTCCCCTCGTGGAAGGTGACGTTGACGTCCTCGTCCTGCTTGTCGCCGGGGATGCCGGAGCGCCCGAGCCCGGCGTACATGTAGATCATCTGGGTCGCGGAGGGGTCGTAGTACGCGGCCGCGAAGGAGGGGGACCGGGAGCCCAGCCGCACGTGCCACGCGTCGTAGGACTCCCGGTCCTTGAAGACGAAACCCCGCAGGCGCGCGTCGTTGATCTCGGCGAGCGGGGGGGCGTCCTTGATCCCGACCTCCTCCCGGAGGAACTGGACGAAGCGCCGCTGGAGGCACTGGAGGACCTTGCCCCTGTGGGCCACCAGGGCGTCCGTCTGCTCCTTCCTCGCCGCGGAGGGGGTCTCGGCGAACAGGACGTAGGGGCGCGCGTCCGCGGTGGAGAAGTCCATCCCGGTGAAGCGCGAGTCGTTCTTGATGTTGCCGTAGAGCTGGCGCGTCTTCGCGTTCCCGGGGTCCTGCAGGTACTCCATCTCCTTCTGGCAGGCCTGGACCCACTCGTCCAGCTGCTTCGCCGTGGCCTCGTCCACCCAGGCGGCGCCCGGGTTCTTGAGGATCCGCGCGTGGAGGCGCTTGAGGCCCTTGAAGGCCTCCAGGTCGGCGCACCGGTCCTCCGTGACCTCGTCATCGACGACCTTCCGGATCTCGGCCCCCTTGTCCCGGAGACCGAGGGCCTTGCTGATCTCAGCGTCCTCCGGGAAGGCCTCGTGCCCCGCCTCCATCGCCCGCTTCGCGTCGGCCTCGCGGCCGAGCCGCTTCAGCTCGTCGTGGGCCTCCCGGGCGGCGGAGGGGCTCGACTTCGCCCGGCTCACCCGCGACTCCACGTAGGCGGTCTGGTCGGCGGGGGTCATGGCCGCGAAGGGCTTCGGCGCGCCCTCCGTCTCCGGACCGCCGGCGCCCCCCTTGCCCGCGGTGCCCCCCCCGCCGCCCCTGGCGGGGTCGAGGGGCGCGGGCGTCCGCTTCCCCTGCTCGTCGCCGCCGCGGGACAGCGCGTAGGCCACGGCACCGCCGATGGCGAGGATGCCGACGAGCGACGCGACCAGCGGGAGCGGGTTCTTCCCCTTCGGGGCCGCCTCGCGCTGCTGGCGGATCCGCTCGGCCCGCCCGGCGGGCGGGGCCGCGGGGACGGCTCCCCCGGCGCGGCGGGAGTCCACGGCCGGGGCCGCCGGAGAGGCGGTCGGAACGGCTGCCCGGGAGGAAGGCGCCGCGGGCTTCGCGACCGGC
>CAZKTF010000281.1:0-4216 GCA_964555565.1 uncultured Planctomycetota bacterium
CCCGCCCCCGCCGGGACCCGGCCCGCTTCGGGCTTGACCCCGGGGCCCCGGTGATCGCCGTCGTGGGGGGGTCGCTCGGGGCGGGGGGACTCAACGCCCGCGTGGCGGCCGCGCTCCCGCGGGTCCGGGCGGCCGGGGCGCAGCTCCTCTGGATCGCGGGCCCCGCCGAGGCCGCGGCGCGCGCGGAGGAGGCCCGCCTCGCGGGGGTGCGGGCCGCGGTGCTGGCCTACTGCGACGACATGGCGGCGGTCTACGGGACGGCGGACGTACTCGTGGCCCGCGCCGGAGGAGGGACCGTGGCCGAGGTGGCCGTGCTCGGAGTCCCCGCGGTCCTCGTGCCCTACCCGCACCACGCCGACCGCCAGCAGGTCCGGAACGCCTCGGCCCTCGTGCGGCGGGGGGCGGCGCGCCTCGTGGAGGAGCGGGACCTCGACCCGGACCGGTTCGAGCGGGAGGTGCTGGGGCTGCTCGCGGACCGGGGGGCGCGGGACCGGATGGCCGGGGCGGCGCGGGCCTGCGGGCGCCCGGACGCCGCGGACAGGGTCGCGCGGCTGGTGCTGGGGCGGTTGCGCCCCGGGAAAGGGGACTAGGGTGTTCTCGAAGCGGCGGGTGGCCCACTTCGTGGGCGCGGGGGGGACGGGGATGAGCGGGCTCGCCTCCCTCCTCCTCGCGGACGGACACGCGGTCTCCGGGTCCGACCTCAAGACCGGCGACGCGATGGTCGAGCTGGCGAGCCGGGGCGCGCGGGTCTTCGGCGAGCACGCCGCCGCCAACCTCCCCGAGGAGGCGGACCTGGTGGTGACGAGCGCCGCCATCCCGCCGGACAACCCGGAGGTCGTCGAGGCGGAGCGCCGCGGCCTCCCGGTCGTGAAGTACGCCCGGGCCCTGGGGGGGCTCATGGCCGGGCGGCGGGGGGTGGCGGTGTCCGGCTGCCACGGGAAGACGACCACCACGGCCATGATGGCCTTCGTCCTCGTCCGCGCGGGCCTCGACCCCGCGGTCGTCCTCGGCGGGAACATCCCGGTGCTCGGGGGGAACTTCCGCGTCGGCCGCGGGCCCTTCCTCGTCGTGGAGGCCTGCGAGTACGACCGCTCCTTCCTCCAGCTCTGCCCCGAGATCGCCATCGTGAACAACATCGACGGGGACCACCTGGACTACTACCGCGACCTGTCCGAGATCGTCGGGGCCTTCGTGGACTTCGCCCGCCTGCTCCCGCCCGAGGGGCTCCTGGTCGTCAACAACGAGCAGGAGGGGCTCTTCGGCACCGGCTCCGGCGTGCGGGCGCGTGTGGAGACGACGGGGTTGCGCTCCCACGCCGACTGGGTGGCCGTGGACCGCGCGGCCGAGAGGGGGCTCACCCGGTTCCGGGTCGTGCGCCGCGGGGAGGACTTCGGCACCTTCGCGCTCCGCGTCCCCGGGCTCCACAACACGCTCAACGCCCTCGGCGCCGTGGCCGTGGCCTCCCACCTGGGGGTCGAGCGGGACCTCCTCCAGGCCGCCCTGCTCGAGTTCCCCGGCGTGGACCGCCGCCTCCAGGTCCGCTACCGCCGGGGCGGGATCGCCGTGTTCGACGACTACGCCCACCACCCGACCGAGGTCCAGGCGGTCGTCCGGACGCTCCGCGAGGATCCCTCGATCCGCCGGGTGATCGCGGTGTTCCAGCCGCACCAGGCGAGCCGCCTCCGCCTGCTCCGCCGGGAGATGGCGGCGGCGCTGGGGGCCGCCGACCGCGTCGTCGTCCCGGACATCTTCTTCGCGCGCGACTCCGAGGAGGACCGGCGGCGGGTCCACTCGCTCGACCTCGTCAAGACCCTCAACAACCTCGGGGCGGACGCGGTCTACGAACCGTCCTTCCCGGCCATCGTGGAGCGCGTCCTCGGCGACCTCCGCCCCGGGGACGCGGTCGTGACCATGGGAGCGGGGAGCGTCACGGGGGTGGCCGATGAGCTGGCGAAGCGCCTGGAGGGATTCGGGAGCCAGTCCATCCCCGCTTAGCGCCCTCACGACCTTCCGGATCGGGGGGCCGCCCGAGCGGGCCTTCTTCCCCACCGACACGGCCGGGGTGCGGGAGGCGGCGCGCCTGTGCGGGGAGGAGGGGATCCCGCTCCGCCCCCTGGGCATGGGCAGCAACCTGCTCGTGGCGGACGAGGGGGTCCGGGGGGCGGTACTCGGCTTCCGGCTCCTCAACCGTCTCGCCTTCGACGGGGTCTCCCTCACCGCCGGCGCGGGGGCCACCAACTCCCAGGTCCTCAAGGCGGTGCGGTCGCACGGGCTCGCCGGGGTGCAGTGCCTGGTGGGGTTCCCTGGGACGCTCGGCGGGGCGGTCCGGATGAACGCGGGTGGGCGCCCGGGCTACCTCGGCGCCCGCGTGGAGTGGGTCCGCGGGGTGGACTCCCGGGGGGAGGAGGTCCTCCGGACCGGCGAGGCCTGCGGCTTCCGCTACCGCGGGAGCGACCTCGGGGACCTCCTCGTGACCGAGGTGAGGCTCCGCCTGGAGCCCGGCGACCCGGAGGAGTTCGGCCTGGAGTGCGGCCGGATCCTCCGGGAGAAGAGGGTCGCGCAGCCGCTCCACCTCCCGTCCGCGGGCTGCATCTGGAAGAACCCCCCCGCCGGGGAGAGCGCCGGGCGGCTCGTGGAGCGGGCCGGCCTCAAGGGGACCCGGGTGGGCGGGGCGGAGGTCTCCCCCCTCCACGGGAACTTCATCGTGAACCGGGGGGAGGCCACCTGCGCCGACGTCCTCTCCCTCATGGGGACCGTGCGGCGACGGGTCCTCGAGGAGACGGGGGTGCTCCTCGAGCAGGAGGTCATCCACTGGAACGATGCGCCGGTGGTCGCCCCCGGCCGATAAAGCGGTCACGGGGCGGCGTGCCCCGGACGGATCTTCGCCCCGCGGATCTTCGCCCAGGAGGAAGCGCATGATCGTCCCCGAGAAGGTGTCCCTCAGCGACTTCGTGTCCCGCCGCCTGCACCCGGTCAAGGTGACCATGGCCTACGTCCGCCACGAGCTGGCCCAGCACACCGCGAGCGGGCGGACCACCATCGACCGGGACGAGCTGGTCTCGGTCCTCAACACGATGGAGCTCTTCGTGGAGGACTACGAGAAGCTCGTGAACCGGGACCCGAAGCCGGCCGTGCCGGCCATGGAGAGGACCTTCGTCGCCGACGCCCGGTCGGCGTAGAGGTTCCCTCGAGCGTCCGATAATCCGGGGTCCCGCCGATGAGATGAGGAGGCGGGACCCGACGGATCGAACCCGCCGGGCCCGGGCGCGTTCGGGGAGGACGAGCACCGGATGATTCCCGAACTGCCGTCCGCCGTAGCTCCGCAAGGCGGAGCGAAGGCGGACTCCCCCCCTCCGCTGCTGAGGGTCCTCGTCGTCCTCGCGTTCCTCGCCACGGTGACCCTGGGGGTGGCCCGGATCCAGGAGCGGGTCCGGGGGCTCGACGACTTCCGCGTGGACCTCTCCCGGGCGCGGGTGGCCTCGGCCCCGGACTGGTTCCCGCCCCCCGAGCGGGAGGGGCTCCGCCGCGCCGTCCTCGGCACGGGGAGTGTCGATCTCCGCGAGGAGGGGCTCCCGGACCGGGCCGCGGCCGCGGTGGCCGGGGACCCGCGCGTGGCCCGGGTCCTCGGCGCGCGCCGCCTCTACCCCGACTCGGTCGAGGTCCTGGTGGAGCTCCGGCGCCCCGTGGCCCTCGTGGAGACCGCCGCGGGGCTCCTCCCCGTGGACGCCGAGGGGGTGCGCCTCCCGGGGAGCTACCCGGCGCTCAGGCTCCCGCGGGTCCGCGGGGCGGCGGCGGGGGAGGTCCCGCAGGCGGGGGAGTCCTTCGGCCGGGCCGCGCGCGAGGGGGCGGCCGTGGCGGCGGCCCTGCCGGTCGATCTCGCGGAGTCGCTCGGCCTGACCGTGGTGGAGGTCTCCGGCGTGGGGAAGCCCCGCGAGGGGACGCCGAGCGAGGTCCTCCTCCTCCGGCCGGCCGTGAAGGGCCGCCCGGCCGTCACCGTAGAGTGGGGCCGCTCCCCGGCGTCGCCGGAGGCGGACCTCGACCCCCGGCCGGAGGAGAAGACGGCGCGGCTGCGCCGCGCGGCCGAGGTCTTCCCGGGGCTCCGGGGGCTCAGGACCGTGCGGGTCCAGTTCGATGCCCTGGCCGTCGTCGGGAACGGGTCCCATTGACCCCGAGGGCGGCGCCGCCGCCGGCCCCTTGACCCCCCGCGCCGCCCGCC
>CAZKTF010000282.1:0-4198 GCA_964555565.1 uncultured Planctomycetota bacterium
CGCGAGGCCGGCCCCACCTCGACCTCCCGGGCGCGGTCCGCGCGGGGCTCCTGGCGGCCGGGGTCCCCCCGGGCTCCGTCGGCCCTCCCGGCCCCTGCACCGCCTGCGCCGGGAGTCCCTGGTTCAGCCACCGCCGGGGCGACCGGGGCCGCCAGGCGCTCCTGGTGGCGCGCCGCAGGCCCGTGGCGGACGGATAGCCCGGATGGCCGGTCCTCCCCGCCCTTCCTAACCGTCCCGCTCCGGGGGCCCGTAGAATGGACGGCTCGGCCCCCCCCGAAAGGAGTCCCGATGTCCCCCGTGTCCCTCCGCCGCGCGGGCGTCCTCGCGCTGTTCGCCACGGCCCTCCTGCCCTCCGGCGCCCGCGCCGACGACGGCGAGGCCGAGCAGGTCCGCTCCATCGTGGGGCGCATGGGCGAGGCCTCCGCCGACCTCTGGGTCGAGGCGGACCGCCTCTCGGGGCTCGGCGCCAAGGCGCTCCCCGCCATCAAGGACGCCCTGGGGGCGGCGCCGGCCCGGGCGCGGCTCGGGATCGGCCGCGCGCTTCTGGCCCTCAACGAGCGCGGCCTCGCCCAGGACACGCTGCTGCGCCTGGCCGCCGCCGACTCCCCCGCGGAGATCCGGCTCGACGCCATCGGCCTGCTGGGCTTCGCGGGCCGGCGCCTGCGCGACCCCGAGCCCCTGGAGAAGGAGCTGGAGAGGCTCCTCGCGGACGAGCTGGACCCGAGGGTGAAGATCGCGCTCTGGAAGTCGCTCTTCCTCCTGACCCAGGACCAGAAGTACACCCGCAGGATCGCCGAACAGGTGGCCGCCACGGAGGACCCGGGGCTGCGTTCCGACGCGGCGCTGGCGCTGGCGGAGTGCGGGGGGGTCCTCGAGGCCCAGCGGTGGCTCGCGGCCATCGCCGAGGAGCCCTCCGAGCGCGGGCGGCTCGCCGCGGCGCTCCTGGGGAAGGAGACCGCCGAGGCGCGGCGGGACGCGCTCCAGCGGGACCTCGAGAGGCTGCGCAAGGAGCTCGCCACGCGCCCGCCCGCCCCCGAGGGGGGAGGGGACGCGCCCGCGCCGCCCCCGCGCACGGGGCTCCCCGTGCCGGGCTGGGGCACGGAGCTGCTCGAGGCCGTCCGGGACGCCGTCCTCTCCGAGGCGAACGCGGCCCCGCCGCCGACGGACCGCGAGAAGGTCGAGCGGTTCGTGCGCGAGCGGATCGAGGGCGCCGCGCGGGGGCTCGTCGTCGGGATCGACCCGCACACCGCCTACTTCGACGCGAAGCAGAACGAGGCCTGGAACCGCGACCTCCGGAACGTCTACGGGGGGATCGGGGCCTACGTGGAGCTGGACGGGGAGGGGGTCTTCGCCATCCGCAGCCCCATGTTCGGGGGACCGGCCTGGAAGTCGGGCCTCCAGCCCGCGGACCGGATCGTGGAGATCGACGGCTGGTCCACGCTCGGGCACGACACCCAGGAGATCGTGACGAGGCTCAAGGGGACCCCGGGGACCGACGTCCGCATCCGCGTCCACCGGCGCGGGTGGGCCGAGGTGCGCGAGATGGTGCTGCGCCGCGAGCAGATCCGCGTCCCCTCCTCCTGGTCCACCCTCCTGCCCGGCGGGGTGGGGTACGTGCAGATCCAGGGCTTCGGGGGCGAGGTGGAGGAGGAGGTCCGCAGGGCCTGCGCCTACCTCGCGTCCCGGGGGATGAAGACCCTCGTCCTCGACCTCCGCGACAACGGGGGCGGGCTCCTCGACGAGGCGGTGGGCGTGGCCTCCGTGTTCCTCCCGAGCGGGAAGCTCGTGGCCCGCACCGAGGGCCGGAACCCGCAGACCCGCCGCGAGCGGAGGACCATCGGCCGCAACTCCGAGGTCGTGGAGACCCCGATGGTCGTCCTCGTGAACGGCGCGAGCGCCTCCGCCAGCGAGATCCTCGCGGGGGTGCTCCAGGGCACCAAGACGCCGGGCGGGACCCGGGCCGTCCTCGTGGGCGAGAAGACCTTCGGGAAGGGCTCCGTCCAGACCCTGCTCCCGATCTCCGTGCGCCCCTTCTGCGAGCCCTACGAGGACCGCAACGGCAACCACCGGTACGACTTCGCCGACGTGTTCGACGACCTCAACAGCGACGGGACGTGGGAGGACGGGGAGCCGCTCCTCATCGACTGGAACCAGAACAAGCGCTGGGACCCGGGGGAGCCCTTCACCGACGAGAACGGGAACCGGAAGTTCGACTGCCCCGCCGTGAAGGTGACGATCGCGCGCTACTACCTCCCGGACGGGCGCTCCCCGGACCGCGAGAAGTACACGGGCAAGGACGGCCGGGAACGGTGGAAGGGCGGCCTGACCCCGGACATCGGTGTCCTCCAGGAGGGGCTCGAGGGCTGGCGGGTCGAGGAGGTCTTCAAGCTGGACGAGGCCAGGGCCTTCGACAAGTACATCGACTCCCTCATCGAGAAGGACCGGGACGGGACGCTCCGGCTGGCCGAGTCCGACGGCGGCGGGACCGCCTCCTACGCGGGGTTCCCGGAGTGGTACGCCGGCCTGAAGACCCACCTCACGCCCGAGGAGGTCTGGATGGCGCTCCGGGCCCGGCTGCGCTACCGGGCCTCCAACCTCCTCGGCCGGCAGTTGATCGGGGACTTCGAGACCGACGAGCAGCTCCAGCGCGGGATCCTCGAGGCGCTGCGCCGCGCGGGGGAGGACCCGGCGAAGGTCCCGGAGTACGCGCCCTTCAAGGACCGGACCTTCAAGCCGACCCCGGCGGAGGACCCGCTCGCGACCGACGCGGGCGACGGGCGGTAGGGGGGGGCTTTAGCCCCCCCGCCGTAGGTACGGTGCCAGGCACCTTTTCTAGGCGCGCGCAGCCGCTACTCCGAGCTGAGGGCCAATCGCACCTGGGAAAGGTGCCCGGCACGGTACGTGGACGCGCCGCGTAACCCCCGCGCGCCTTGAATGCGTGGTCGGAGTCTGCCATTCCGCGGCGGCGGTGGGGGTCTCGGCCCGCATGGTCGAGGTCGAGGTGGACGTCCGCGACGGGCGTCCCGTCGTGGACTTCGTCGGCCTCCCCGATGCCGCGGTCCGCGAGGCGGGGGCGCGGGTCAAGGCCGCGCTCCGGAACGCGGGCTACCGCCTCCCCGACATGCGCATCACGGTGAACCTCGCCCCGGCCGACCTGCGGAAGGAGGGGAGCGCCTTCGACCTCCCCATCGCGGTGGCGATCCTCGTGGCCACCCGCCAGGTCCGCGTCCCCCGGGCCGCCGACCACCTGCTCTACGGCGAGCTGGGGCTCGACGGGCGGCTCCGCCCCGTTCGCGGGTCGCTGTGCGTCGCCGACCGGGCGGCCCGCGGGGGCCGCTGGAAGGGGATGCTCGTCCCCACCGAGAACGCGGCCGAGGCATCCCTCGCTCGCGGGATGAGCGTCTATCCCGTCCGCTCCCTCGCCGATGCGGTGGCCTTCCTCTCCTGCGCCTCCGACCTCCCGGCGGCGAAGGCGCCCGAAGCCCCGCCCCCCGGGGCGGACGCCTCCTCCGGGGAGGAGGGCGATTTCGCCGACGTCCGCGGGCAGGAGGGCGCCGTCCGCGCCGCCCTCCTGGCCGTGGCGGGGGGGCACAACCTCCTCCTCGTGGGCCCGCCCGGGAGCGGCAAGACGATGATCGCGGAGCGCATGGCCGGGATCCTCCCCCCGCTCGGCCACGACGAGGCCGTGGAGGCCACGAAGATCCACTCCGTGGCGGGGATGCTGCGCGGCCCCATCCTCTCCCGCCCGCCCTACCGCGCGCCGCACCACACGGTCTCCGCGGCGGGGCTCCTCGGCGGGGGGCCCCGGGCCAGCCCGGGGGAGATCTCGCTCGCGCACCGGGGCCTGCTCTTCCTCGACGAGCTGCCCGAGCTCGACCGGCGCTGCCTCGAGGGGCTCAGGGAGCCGCTCGAGCGTGGGCAGGTGAGCGTCGTCCGCGCGGGCTACAAGGTCCGGTTCCCCTCCCGGTTCCTCCTCGTGGCCGCCATGAACCCATGCCCCTGCGGCAACCACGGCGTGCCGGACCGCGACTGCCCCTGCTCCCCGCGCGAGGTCCAGCGCTACCGCGGGCGGGTCTCGGGCCCCCTGCTCGACCGCTTCGACCTCCAGGTCCGCGTGCCCGCGGTCCGCGCCGCCGCCATGGCCGCCGGCGCCCCGCGCGGGCCCGCGAGCGCCGTGCTCCGGGACCGGGTCCGCGAC
>CAZKTF010000283.1:0-4196 GCA_964555565.1 uncultured Planctomycetota bacterium
CTCCGGTCCCGGGACCCCGCGGCCCGGGAGGCGGCCCGCGCCGCCGCCGTGCGCGCCGGGGGCGACGAGCGGCTGGCGGAGGTGCTCGACCTGCTGCGGGAGGCGGCGGCGGGGTAGGGACCGCCCGCGGCGGCCCGCCTACTTCGAGATCCGGAACGAGTCCAGCATCTTCTCGATGTCGTCGCGGAGGTACTGGGGGCTGCCGCTCTTCCAGGTCGTCTCGATCCGGAAGAGGAGGGTGCCCCTGGTGGCGAAGACGTTCTTCAGCGCCACCGTCCCCAGGTCCTTGTGGCGGCCGAAGACCTCCTGGGTGACCGAGGGGAGGCCCTTCCACTTCCCGGGCTTGTTCCAGTCGGTCCTCTCCTTCACGCAGTCGGTGAAGTCCGGCTCGATGAGCCTGCGGATCGCCTCGGCGACCTGCTCGGCGTTCTTCTCCTTGTAGTTCGAGAGTTCCGTCGAGATGACGACGACCCAGGCCGCGGCGGAGCCGTCCACGCTGGCCTGGATGCGGAGCGGCGCGCCCTTCACCTTCTCGAAGGCCCACGTCTGGCTCGGGCGGCGGATCGACCAGCCGTAGGCGTCGTCGGTGAACACGAGAGGGTCGCCCGCCGCGGCGGCCTCGGGCTTCGCGCCCTCCCCCGGGGGCTTCCAGGACTTCTTGTTGTCGTCCCACCAGCTCTTCCATACCTTCGCCTCGCCGATGTCCTTCCCGGTCGCCCTCTTGAGGATCGGGACCAGGGCCTTGCGCACCTCGTCCCGCGTCTTCTGGGCCACGGCGTTCTGGCCGGTCGTGATGACGTCCGCCACCGCGAGGAGCTTGACCAGCTCGTCCACGGCCTCCCGGGTGCCGGTCTGGGCGTACCCCTCGGCGGCGGCGATCGTCACCCTCGCGTCCTGGTCGAGCCACTTCCTGGCGATCTCGACGAGGAACTCGAAGCGCCCCTTCGGGTCCGCGTCGCCGACCCCCTCCACGAGCGCGGCGAGGAAGATCTCGTCTGTGTCCTTCTTCTTGATCTCCCTCGTGGCCATCGATTCCAGCAGCGGGGCGATCTTCGGGTCCTTCTGCTCGCCGATGAACTTCGCGGCCTGCACGCGCACGGCGCGGTCCGTGTCCTGGAGGAGGGGGCGCAGGACGGCGGCGACCCGCGGGTCGTGCTTGACGCCCAGCTCGGCGATGGCCCTCTCCTTCGCGTCGGGCCCGGCGGGGGGGGCCACCCTCTCCTGGAACGAGGCGATGGCGTCGTCCACCTCGTCCGCGGCCGCCGGCGAGGGGGCGAGGAGCGCGCCGGCGAGGAGGACCGCGGCGGCGGGCCCGCGTGCGGTCATCGCGCTCCCCCTCACTTCCCGGTGAACTTGAAGGACGCGAGGATCCGGTCGAGGTCGTCCCTCAGGGCCTCGGGCTTGCCGCTCTTCCACATGCAGCGGAACAGGTACATGACCCCGTCGTGCACGATGTAGACGTTCTTCAGGCGGCAGGCGTCGAACTCCTTGTGGCGCCCGAAGACCTCCTGCTCGACGGCGCTCTCGCCCGCGAAGCGGGTCTTCTTCCCCCACTCGGTCTGGTCCGCCTTGATGTCCTTCATCTCCTCTTCGATCTTCTTCTTCTGTTCGTCGGCCATGGCCTCGGGGGTCTTCGAGGCGATGCCCTTCACGTCGATGGTCTGCACGAGGACGCGCGCGGCGAGCGTCCCCTCCTCCAGCGCCTCGATGACGAGCGGCTCCCCCTTCGGCTTCCGGAAGGACCAGGCCTTGCTGGGCTTCTTGACCATGTACCCGTAGGCATCGTCGCTGAAGGTGTCGCCCGCGTTGAGGTCGGCCTCCTTGGCGGTCTCCGGGGCGGGCTTCCAGGTCTTGTCGTTGTTGTCCCACCAGTCCTTCCAGACCCTGACCTCCTTGATGTCCTTCCCCGTGACCTTCTGGAGCACCTCGATGATGATCGGCTTGGTCCCGTTCCGGGCCGCACGCTTCACCGCGCTGTCCTTGGTGGTGACGTTGTCGGCGACCATGAGCTGCGCGACCAGGTCGTCCACGGTCTCCCGCGAGCGGTAGTTCCCCATGCCCTTGGCCGCCGCACCGGCCACCTCCTCCGAGTAGTCGAGCCACTTCCTGAGCATGTCCACGAGGAACTTGTACTGCCCCTTGGCGTCCGCCTCGCCCACCCCCTGGACGAAGGCCGCGATGAGCTTCTTGCTCCTCTCCTTGGACTTCGCCTCCGCCTCGCACAGGTTGATGAGCATCGGGGCCACCTTCGGCTCCTTCTGCTCGCCGATGGCGACGGCCGCGGCCGCGCGCACGTCCACGTCCTTGTCCTTCAGGACCGGCTTCAGCGCCTCGGCCACCCTCGGGTCGTGCTTGAGCGCGATCTCCGCGATGGCGTTCCGCTTCCCCTGCGCGTCGGTCGCGGCCTTCATCCGCTCCTGGAACTGGGAGATGGCGTCGCCCAGCTCGTCCGCACGGGCGGCGGGCGGGGAGAGGGAGAGGAGGAGGGAAGCGGCGAGGGTCGTCGCGAGGGTCCTGGCGGGGTGCATCGTTGCCTCCTGGCTTTCGGGCCGGCGGCGTCGGGGCCCTGCGCCGGCTTCCGGTACCGCTACCCAACGATTATAAACGCTCCCCGGCCCTTCCGTCCCCCGCCAGGAGCCCTTGCCCGCCCGACCCCCGTCCCCCCGGCAACCCCCCCGGCCGCGGCTCGACCTGGGGCGCCGGGCCGTCACACGGTTCCTGGAGCGCGCGGCCCGGGAGATCCCCCCGGGGGCCCGGGTCCTGGACGCCGGCGCGGGGGAGGGCCGCTACCGGGCGCTGTTCGAGGGACGGAGGTACGCCGCCGTGGACCTGGCGCTGGGGGACGCCCGCTGGGACTACGCGGGGCTGGACGTGCTCGCGGACCTCCACCGGCTGCCCTTCCGGGACCGCTGCGCGGACGCGGTGGTGTCCACGCAGACGCTGGAGCACCTCACCGACCCGCCGGAATTCCTGCGGGAGGCGGCCCGCGTGCTGCGGCCGGGGGGGCGGCTCTTCCTCACCGCGCCCCAGGGCTTCCGGGAGCACCAGGCGCCGCACGACTACTGGCGGTTCACGCGCTACGGGCTCCGCCTCCTGGCGGAGCGGGCGGGGTTCCGCGAGATCGAGGTGGAGGCGCTCGGCGGCTACTTCGCCTTCATGGGGGACCGCCTCCCGGCCTTCCACCGCTACCTGTTCCCGAGGACCCGCCCGTTCCTCGTGCGGGTCCTGACCGCCCCCCTCTGGCTCCTCAGCCGCCCCTTCTTCACCCTGTTCCTCCCGTGGCTCTGCGGGGTCCTCGACCCCCTCGACGGGAAGCGGACCTACGCGAACGGCTACGGGCTCAGGGCCCGGTCCCCGGGGGGAGCCCCGGGGACCCCGGGGGCCTCGTGACGCGCCTCGCGGTCCTGTCCGCGGAGCCCGACGGGCCCTCGACCCGGCACCGCTGGGTCGCGCTGGCTCCCTTCCTGGAGGCGGCGGACCTGGGGCTCGAGGTGGTCCCCCTCCCGAAGGACCCCGCGGGGAGGCGGGCGGCCTTCGCCGAGGCGGGGGAGGCGGAGGTGACGGTGCTCCAGCGGAGGCTGCTGCGCGGCTCCGACTTCGCCCGGCTGCTCAGGTCGGTGCGCCGCCTCGTCTACGACTTCGACGACGCGATGCCCTACCGCGACCCCTTCCGCGGGAAGCCGGAGTCCACGGTGCGGGCGCACCGGTTCCTCCGCTCCTGCGCCGCGGCGGACGCGGTGACGGCGGGGAGCGAGGGGCTGGCCGCGCTCGCCCGGACCTGCCGCCCCCGCGCCCTCTTCGTGGCCCCGACTCCCGTGGACGCCGCCCGCTACGGCCCCGCGCCGGGGGCGCGCGCCCCCGGGGAGCCCGTCCGCATCGGGTGGATCGGGAGCCGCTCGACGCTCCCCTACCTCGAGGGGATCGCCGCGCCGCTCGCGGCGGCCTGCGCGGCGCGGCCCGGGACGCGGCTCCTCGTCGTGGCCGACGCGGCCCCCGACCTCCCCGGGGTCCCCGTGGAGTTCGTCCCCTGGAGCGAGGCCGGGGAGGCCGACGCGCTCCGCCGGATGGACCTCGGCGTGATGCCCCTCACGGACGACCCCTGGAGCCGGGGGAAGTGCGCCTTCAAGATCCTCCAGTACATGGCCACCGGGCTCCCGACGGTCGCCTCGCCCGTGGGCGCGAACCCGGCCGCGGTG
>CAZKTF010000284.1:0-4149 GCA_964555565.1 uncultured Planctomycetota bacterium
AGCGCCCAGCGCACCTCGTCGGCGTGGGTGGCCGGGGGTCCCGCGGGATCCCCGGCGCGCGGCTCGACCCAGGCGATCCCCGCGCCCGTGGCCGCGTGCGCGTCGGCCCGCACCGAGGCCTCGTCGTCCACCTCGCGGCCGACGCGGATCTCGAGGGACTCCGCGGACCCGTCCTCGGAGACGGCCGTGAGCTGCCCCACGGGGGAACCGGGCGGCGGGGCCTCGCGCCCGCCGGGCGCGAGCCGCCAGGAGACCACGGCCACGAGGGCCTCGGCCTCCACGGGCCCCGGGAAGCGGAACCCGACGCGGTCCCCCGCCGCCAGCGGGACCACGGTGTCGGCCACGGGGGTGCCGCTCGCGAGCGTGCGCCGCGCGGGCGGGACGCGCGGGAGGCGCGGGGACCACCGGTACTCGGGCAAGGCGGCGACGCGGCGCGAGGCGAGAAGGTCCACGAGGGGGGAGCGCGCCTCCTCGCGGCCGGGCACGAGGAGGCGCGCCTGCTCCGCCTCCGCGGCCACCTGGAGGAGCGCCTCGCGCGCAGCGAGGAGGCCGTCGGTGGCGCGGGCGCGGCGGCGGGCCTCCACGACCCCGGGGACCGCGCGGACGGCGAGGAGGAGGAGGGAGAGTCCCGCCACGAGGGCCGCCTTGCGCCGGAGCGGGATCCCCCCGATGCGCCTCAGCGGCGTCCGCGCGAGCCACAGGAGCGCGAGGACGACGAGCGTCCCGAGGAGGATGGCCGCCGGGACCGTCCACTCCGACAGGTCGAGCGGAGTCGCCGCGGGCGGGGGCGCGGCGGGGCGCCCCGCGAACCGGAGGACCCCGAGGGCCGAGGGGTCGCCCGCGGGGGGCGTCGTCCCGAGCCAGAGGAGGTAGGACTCCTGGCCCGGGCCGCCGTCGGCGTCCACGACGGCGAGGTTCAGGCCCACCGCCGCGTCCGGGGAGGGCGCGAGGCCCGGGAAGTTCGAGAAGGGGATCGCCGCCTCGAAGGTGAAGCCCCGGTAGACCCCCTTCTCCTCGACGCGCCGGCCCTCGACCTGGACCCCCTCGAAGCCCGCATCGCCCACCGCGCGCTCCCCGCGGATCCGCGCGAACTGCCAGCGGACCTCGCCCGCCAGCGGGCCGAGGATGAGCTGGTAGTCCCCGGGGCCGGGCCGGGGGCCCTGGCCGCCGCCCACGCGGAGGAACACCTCCACGGCGTCGCCCATCCAGAGCCGGCCGGGGCAGACGACGGCGTCGTCGTCGGTGATCCGCCCGGCGAGGTAGAGCCGCTCCTCGTCCCAGCCCAGGAACAGGAGGGCCGAGCAGTCCGCGGGACCGGACCAGGAGGGGGTCCGGGAGCCGAGGAGGTTCTGCGACCTCCGGGCGAGGGAGAGGCCCTGCGCCGGGTCCCACTCGTCCACCCGACCGTCGAGCTGGAACCGGGGTGGGACGGGGGAGGCGAAGGCGACCCCCTCCTCCCCGGCCGTGGCAGTGGGGCCGGGGCCCAGGGCGCCTAGGCCCAGGATCAGCGCCGGCGCCAGCGCCCGAAAGGGTCGGGGGAGGGAGGCGGCGCGGGCCGTGTCGGAATCCACAGCCGCATTCTGGCTGAATTGCCGAGCGGACGCAATTCAGACACACAACTCGTTTCTGGCTTAGGAGTTACCCCTCGGCTTTCTGGCCCGTGTCCGAACTTGGCGCCTGCTCAGCCGCCGGCTTCGGGGGGGCGTCCGGGGGAGGGGAGGTCATCCGCACGTTCCCGGCCTGGAGGCCCTTCGGCCCCTGGGTGACCTCGTACTCCACCGTCGCCCCGTCGTCCAGCCGGCGGAACCCCTCCCCGACGATGGCGGTGAAATGGACGAACAGGTCGGTCCCGTCGGGCTGGATGATGAATCCCCAGCCCTTCCGGTTGTCGAACCACTTCACCGTGCCCGTGGGCATGGTGCCCTCTTTCCCCGGGCCCCTCGGCCCGGCCACGTCCCGCGGGCACGCGGGCTCCGCGAAGACGCACTTCCCGGGAACCCGCCTTCCCGCGGGTCACCCCAGGCACTCCCCGGGCTCTGCCCGCCACTGGCGGGCCTCGAAACCCCCGGGGTCCCCCCCCGTCCGCTTCCCCGGGCGGGGGGTGGTTCGAGCAACGGCGGGCGGGTTGACGCCCGCCCCACGGCAACGGCGGGCGGGGTAAACCCCGCCCGTACGACGGCCCGGATGCCGCTTCCGTGTACGGGGGGGCTTCAGCCCCCCCGCCGTATCCCCGTCGAACGGCCGGGCGGGGCAAGCCCCGCCCCTACTACGACTTTGCGGCGGCGGCCTTCTCCTCGAGCAGGACCGCCTTGCGCGACAGCCGCACCTTGCCGCTGCGCTCCTCGAAGCCCACGACCTTCACGCGGATCTTATCGCCCATCTTGACCACGTCGTTCGGCGATTTCACGTACCCGTCCGAAAGTTCCGAGACGTGCACGAGGCCCTCCTGGCCCGGCAGGTACTCCACGAAGGCGCCGAACTCCTTGATGGAGACGACCGAGCCGTCGTAGGTCTTGCCGACCTGGGGCACCGCCGACAGGCCCTCGACCTGCGCCCGGGCGGACGCCATCCCCTCCGGCGTGGTCGAGTAGATGGTGACCGTGCCGTCGTCCTCGACGGCGATCTCGGTCTTGGTCTCCTCCTGGATGCGGCGGATGTTCTTCCCGCCGGGCCCGATGAGGGCCCCGATCTTGTCCACGGGGATCTTGAGCCGCTCGGAGCGCGGGGCGAAGGGGGAGGTCTCCGCCCGCGGGTGCGCGAGCGTGTCGAGCATCCTGCGGAGGATGTGGATGCGGCCGGCCTTCGCCTGCTCCAGGGCCCGGCCCAGGATCTCGGAGGAGAGCCCCTTCACCTTGATGTCCATCTGGAGCGCCGTGATCCCCTTGTGCGTCCCGGCGACCTTGAAGTCCATGTCGCCCCAGGAGTCCTCCTTGCCGGCGATGTCGGAGAGGATGGCGTGGCGCTTCCCGTCGGTGATGAGCCCCATGGCGACGCCCGCCACGGGCTGGAGGATCTTCACGCCCGCGTCCATGAGCGCGAGGCAGCCTCCGCAGACGGTGGCCATGGAGGAGGAGCCGTTCGACTCGAGGATGTCGGAGACGATGCGCAGCGTGTAGGGGAAGGAGTCGTGCTCGGGAAGGATGGACTCGAGCGCGCGCTCCGCCAGGTTCCCGTGCCCGATCTCCCGCCGCCCGGGGCCGCGGATCGGCTTCACCTCGCGGACCGAGAAGGACGGGAAGTTGTAGTGGAGGAGGAAGGTGCGCCTCTCCTCCTCGAGCAGCCCATCGACGATCTGCTCGTCGAGCGACGTCCCGAGCGTGACCGTGCAGATGGCCTGGGTCTCGCCGCGCGTGAACAGCGCCGAGCCGTGGGCGCGGGGCAGCAGCCCCACCTCGCACTCGATGGGGCGGATCTCGTCGTGCTTCCGCCCGTCCTGGCGCCGGCCGCCCAGGGTGAGCTCGCGGAAGGCCTTCCGCGCGGCCTCCTCGAAGTAGCGCTTCACCATGGAGACGCGGGCCGGGTCCGGCTCGTCGCCGGGGCACAGCTCCTCGAGGCAGGAGGACTGGACCGCCTTGAGGGCGTTCGACTTGACGAGCTTGCCGCCCGGGGCGGTCATCGCCTCGCCGGCCCTCGCGAGCCAGCCCTTCTCGATCTTCGCCCGGAGGGCCTCGTCGCCGGCCGGCGGGGTGAGCGCCTGCTTCGGGACCCCGGCCTCGCGGACGAGCTCCTCCTGCATCGCGCACAGCTCCTGCACCGCGGCGTGGCCGAACCGGATGGCCTCCAGCATCTTCTCCTCGGAGACCTCCTTCGCGCCCGCCTCGACCATCGTGACGGCGTCCTTCGTGCCGGCCACGATGAGGTCGAGGAGCGAGGTCTTCCGCTCGGCGTGCGTGGGGTTCACCACCAGCGCGCCGCCCACGAAGCCGACGCGCACCGCCCCGAGCGGCCCCTGGAAGGGGATGTCGGAGAGCGCGAGCGCGAGGCTCGCCCCGTTCACCGCGAGGACGTCCGGGTCGTTCATCGGGTCGGCCGAGAGGACCAGCGCCTGGATCTGCACTTCCTTCCGGTAGCCCTCGGGGAACAGCGGGCGGATCGGGCGATCCATGCACCGCATGGTGAGGATCTCCTTCGTCGTCGGCCGCCCCTCGC
>CAZKTF010000285.1:0-4031 GCA_964555565.1 uncultured Planctomycetota bacterium
CGGCGAAGGCGCTCGGGATCTCGGAGCGCACCCTCTACCGGAAGATCAAGGAGTACGGCCTCGCCGACGCGGGGGGCCCGGGGGAGCCCGGCCCCGGGGCCCCCGCCTGATCCCGGCGGCGAACTCCCTACTTCGGCCCGGCGAGCTCCCGGAGGCGCGCGAGGCGGGCGGGCTCGTCGGCGGCGAACTGCGCGTTCTTCCAGAGGAGGTCGAAGGCGCGGGCGAAGTGGGGCCGGGCCTCCTCCGCGCGGCCGAGGGCCAGCAGGCACTCCGCCGTCTCCTCGTGCACGAAGCCGTCGGGCTCCCCGGCGGCCCCGGTCTCCGCGAGGAGGGCCCGCTGCTCCGCGAGGGCCTCCCCGGTCCGACCCAGGGAACGGTGGCAGCGGGCCACGGCCCAGCGGCCGGACCGGGCGTCGCCCGGGTTGCCCCGGGAGGCGTACCAGTCCCGCGCCTTCTCGAAGAGCGGGAGGGCCTCGGCGTAGCGCCCCGCCGTGTGCAGCGTCCAGCCGGTGTTGTTGTAGAGGGGCCCGAGCCAGCCCTTCGCCCGGGGATCCGCCGCCGCCTCCGCCATCTCCATCGCCCGGCGGTTCCAGGAGAGGGACTCCTCCCCCGCGGTCACGAGCCCGAGCATGTGGGCGGCGTCCACGGCGAGGTCCTCCTCGCCGGCCCGCTCGGCGACCTCCAGGGCCTTCCGGAACAGCGCACGCGAGCCTTCCGGGTGCCCCGAGGTGTTCACGACGCGGCCCCGCTCGAGGTGGAGCCTCACCCGCGCGCGGGGCGTCGCGTCCGTGACGAGCCCCTCCGCCTCGTCCAGCGTCCGGTCCGCCTCCTCGAACCTCCGCTGGAGCCCCTGCGACCGCGCGAGCTGGGTCAGCGCCTCGGCGCGGTAGCCCGCGTCGTCCCCGCCCGCCGCGACCGCCTCGCGGAACCGCCCCTCGCTCCCGGCCGGGTCGGAGAAGTCCCAGAGCGCCCCCAGGTCCGGCTTCGGTTCCACGGGCCCCTCCCGCTGCGGCGCGGCGCAACCCCCGAGGAGGAGCAGCATCGCGGCCGCCGGCCTCATGGGCCGGGAATCTAACCCGCCCGCCGAGAAGGTCCGCGCAGGTCTCCCCGGGTCCTCTCCATGCCAGTTTGACACCACCCTACCCACGCAGGATCCACCCCTGACAACGTGGCAGCGAGAGGACGCGCAGGACGCCAATGGTGACATTGTAAAACTATGAAACACAATAACTTATGATTGAGGCTCCAGCCTCGATCCGGCATGCTGTTTGAGATTCCATGCGGCGACGGGCGGCCAGAGACCTGCCCGCGAGGAGGCTGAAGAGACCATGGCGGACCGCAAGAAGACGGACAAGATCATCGGCATCGACCTCGGCACCACGAACTCCGTGGTGGCCGTGATGGAGGGCGGGGAGCCGCGCGTGATCCCGAGCGCGGAGGGGCACCGGCTGACCCCCTCGGTGGTGGCGTTCCTGGACAACGGGGAGACGCTCGTCGGGCAGCGCGCCCGCAACCAGGCCGTCACGAACCCCCGGAGCACCGTGTCCTCCATCAAGCGCTTCATGGGCCGCCGCCACGACGAGGTGCAGCAGGAGGAGAAGCTCGTCCCCTACCGCGTCTTCTCCGGCGCCGACGACCGCGTCGAGGTGGAGATCCGCGGCAAGCGGTACACGCCCCCGGAGATCAGCGCCAGGGTGCTCCGGATCCTGAAGGAGGCGGCCGAGGACTACCTGGGCGCGTCGGTGGAGAAGGCGGTCATCACCGTGCCCGCCTACTTCAACGACGCCCAGCGGCAGGCCACCAAGGACGCGGGCCGCATCGCGGGCCTGGACGTGGTCCGGATCATCAACGAGCCCACGGCCTCGGCCCTGGCCTACGGCCTGGACAAGTCGAAGAAGAAGGCCGAGAAGATCGCCGTCTTCGACCTGGGCGGCGGGACCTTCGACATCTCGATCCTCGAGGTGGGGGAGGGGGTCTTCGAGGTCCTCTCCACCAACGGCGACACGCACCTCGGCGGCGACGACTTCGACGACGTGGTGATCCGCTGGCTCGCCGAGGAGTTCCGGAAGGAGCAGGGGATCGACCTGCTCAAGGACCAGATGGCCCTCCAGCGCCTGAAGGAGGCGGCGGAGCGCGCCAAGTGCGAGCTCTCCTCGGCGATGCAGACCGAGGTGAACCTCCCCTTCATCACCGCCGACCAGGCCGGCCCGAAGCACCTCCGCACGACCCTCTCGCGGGCGAAGCTCGAGGCCCTGGTCCAGCACCTGGTCGAGAGGACCCGCAAGCCCTGCGAGCAGGCGCTCAAGGACGCGAAGCTCAAGGCCGCCGAGGTGAACGAGGTGATCCTCGTGGGCGGGGCCACGCGGATGCCGCTCGTCCAGGCGATGGTGCGGGAGATCTTCGGGCGCGAGCCCAACCGCTCCGTCAACCCGGACGAGGCGGTCGCGGTCGGCGCGGCCATCCAGGGCGGGGTCCTCGCCGGCGAGGTGCGGGACGTCCTGCTCCTGGACGTGACCCCCCTCACCCTCGGCATCGAGACGCTCGGCGGGGTGATGACCGTGATGACCCCGCGCAACACCACCATCCCGACGAGCAAGACCGAGGTGTTCTCCACGGCGGCGGACAACCAGCCCGCGGTGGACGTGCAGGTCTACCAGGGGGAGCGCCCCCTGGCGAAGGACAACCGCATGCTCGGCGTCCTCCACCTGGACGGGATCCCGCCGGCCCCGCGCGGCATCCCGAAGATCGAGGTGACCTTCGACATCGACGCCAACGGGATCCTGAACGTCCACGCGAAGGACCTCGGGACCGGCAAGTCCCGCAACATCGCCGTCCAGTCCTCCTCCGGCCTGAAGGAGGACGAGATCAAGAAGATGGTCTCGGACGCCGAGTCCCACGCAGAGGAGGACCGCAGGAAGCGGGACCTCGTCGAGGCGCGCAACCGGGCCGAGTCCATCGCCTACACGGTGGAGCGGATGCTCCGCGACAGCGGGGACACCCTCTCGGCCGAGGAGAAGAAGCGCCTCGAGGAGGCGGTCAAGCACCTCGAGAAGGAGAAGCAGGCCGAGGACCCGGACGCCGTCCGCAAGGCGGTGGACGCCTTCGAGCGCGAGGTCCACGCGGTCTCGGAGAAGCTCTACCGCGCGGCGGCCGAGAAGCGGTCGGCCTCCGAGGCGCCCGGCGCGGCCGAGGAGCGCGCCCAGGGCGCGAGGCCCCGGGCCGGGGACGCCAAGGACGACGTCATCGACGCGGAGTTCAAGAAGGAGTAGGCGGGAGCTTCCCGCGCGGAGGGAGCCGCATTCCCGTTCTGGCGGAGCCTGGAGCCCGGGATTCGGCGAGAGGCGGGCACGGGTAGGGGTGGGGGTAGGGGTAGGGAAGCGCGGTTCCTGGTGAGGAGCGGCGCGCCTCTCCCCACCCGTACCCCTACCCTTCCCCATGCCCGCCGTCCGCCGCCGGGGGGCCCCGCACGGGCCACCCGGATGCCGGGGTCGGCCCTCCCCCCGGATCCCTTCGTGGTCCGACCCCGCCATCCGTAGGTTAGAGGGATCTGTCGTCTCCGTCGTCCTGCTTCCTCACCACGGAGGCTCATGGCGGCCATCGAGGTACGGGACCTGGTCAAGGAGTTCGGCCCCCGGAGGGCCGTGGACCGGGTCTCCTTCACCGTCGAGAAGGGCGAGATCGTGGGGTTCCTCGGGCCCAACGGGGCGGGGAAGACGACCCTGATCCGGATCCTCACCGGCTTCATGCCGGCGACCCGGGGCGAGGCGCGCGTCGCGGGCTACGACATCTTCCGCCAGTCCCTGCAGGTCCGCCGCCGCATCGGCTACCTCCCCGAGAACGTCCCGCTCTACCTCGAGATGCGGGTGGTCGATTACCTCTGGTTCCGGGCGGGGCTGAAGCAGGTCCCCTTCCGCGAGCGGGCCGGGCGGATCCGCCGGGCGCTCGAGGCCTGCCGGATCGAGGACGTGGCCGACGTGGTCATCGGCCACCTCTCCAAGGGCTACCGCCAGCGCGTGGGCCTGGCCGACGTC
>CAZKTF010000286.1:0-3979 GCA_964555565.1 uncultured Planctomycetota bacterium
CGGTGCCCCCGCCGGAGCCTCCCCCCGGGCCGCCCCCCGCCGGGGAGCGGCCGGAGGGGCCCGTGCCCGCCGGGGAGCCCGCGCCGCCGGAGGCCCCTCCGAAGGAGCCGCCCGCGCGGGAGCCCTCCACCAAGGAGCCGCCCGTGCAGCCCGCGCCCGCGGAGAAGCCTCCCGCCGAGACTCCCCCCGCCGAGAAGCCATCCGCCGAGACGCCATCCGCGGAGAAACCTCCCGCGGAGACGCCGCCCGCGGAGCCGCCGCCGAAGCCCGCGAAGAAGGCCGCCCCCGTCGCCCCCGCCGTCCCGGGGCTCCGGGCGCCCCCGGAGGACGTCCTCCGCGCGCAGAAGGAGATCGCCCTCCCCGCGGGCATCCTCCGCGACGACGACGGCCGGCTCTGGCGGGAGAAGGACGGGGCGGAGCTGGTTCTCGTCCCGGCGGGGGAGTTCCTGATGGGGAGGGCCCCGGGCGCGGGCGACGAGATGCCGGCGCACCGCGTGGCCGTCTCCGCGTTCCTACTGGACCGGCACGAGGTGACCCTGGGGCAGTTCCGCCGGTTCTCCGCGGCGGCCGGCCACCCCGTGGCGGCCCAGAGACCCGAGAGCACCGACGCGCACCCGGTCGTGAACGTCGTCTGGGAGGACGCGAGGGCCTACGCGGCGTGGGTGGCCGGGAGGCTCCCCACGGAGGCGGAGTTCGAGAAGGCGCTCCGGGGAGGGCTTCCGGGGACCACGTACCCGTGGGGCGACGAGGGGCGGCCGCACGGGAAGCCGGGGAACTACGTGGACATGAGCGCCCGGAGTGGAGGGGGGGCGCTCCTGCGTACCGTCATCGAGGGCTACGACGACGGCTTCGCGGGCCTGGCGCCCGCGGGCGCGCTGGAGCCGAACGCCTACGGCCTCTTCGACGTCACGGGCAACGCCTGGGAGTGGTGCTCCGACTTCTACGACCCGAGGTACTACGGCACCCTCGGGAAGGAGGTCGCGCGGGACCCTCCCGGTCCCGCCGCCGGTTCCGCCAGCGTGGCCCGCGGGGGTGCCTGGAGCAGCAACGTCCAGTTCCTGCGCTGCGCCTACCGGAACCGGATGGACCCGACCGCCCGCAACGACGGCCTCGGCTTCCGCGTCGCGCGGGGAGTCCCCTGACCGCGGATGTCCTCCCTCACCCCGCCGTCTCGCGGTCCATGACCGCGTCGAACCACCCCCGCATCCGGCCGCGGTAGTAGTCAACCTCCTCGCGGAGGTGGCGGCCCGGCGAGGCGTAGGCGGTGGCCACGTAGCCGAGGCGGCGGGCGAGGTCGTCGAGTGCGGCGGGGTCCCCCGGGAGGACGCTCCCCGAGGCGTTCCCCGCAAGGCGCAGCCGCATCTCGACCGTGCGGAGGAAGAGGCAGGCGGTGACGAGCCCCTCCTGCTCCTCGGGGGAGAGGAGCCCCTCGGCCCGCAGCGCCCCGAGGGCGGAGACGGTGTTCGCCTCCCGGACCGCGGGGTGCGCGTGGCCGTGGCGGAGGAGGAGCGCCTGGGCGAGGAACTCCGCGTCCTGGATCCCGCCCCGCCCGGTCTTGAGGCTCCCCGGCGTCCCGTGCTCCTCGACGCGCGCGCGCATCGCGCGGACCTCGGCCGCGACCCCCGGCGGCGGGGGGGCCCCCCAGAGGATGTCCTCCACGAGGGCCGCCGCCTCCCTCCCGAGCCCGGGGTCGCCGGCAACGGGCCGGCAGCGCACGAGCGCCTGCCGCTCCCAGGTCCCGGCGCGCGTGCGCTGGTAGCGCTCGAACCCCGCGAGGGAGGCCACGAGCGAGCCCTTCCTCCCGTCGGGGCGGAGGCGGAGGTCCACGCGGTAGACGGGGCCGCGGTCCCCGGTCCCCCCGAGGAGCGCCACGAGGTCGCGCGCCCGGCGCGTGAAGAAGCCGGAGGCCTCGGTCCCGTCGGGACAGGCCCCCTCGCCGTCGTGGAGGAACAGGAGGTCGAGGTCGCTCCCGTAGGCCATCTCCCCGGCCCCGAGCCGCCCGAGGCCGAGCACGGCGAACCGCCCGGGGGGCGCGCCGTACCGCGCGCGGAGCCGCGTCCCCACGGCCTCCGCGGCCAGGCGGACCACCGAGGCCGCGGCGGCGGAGAGTTCCCGGGCGGTCTGGCGCGCGTTGGCCTTCCCCTGGAGGTCACGGACGCCGATCCGGAGGAGCTCGAGGTCCCTGAGGTCCAGCAGGGCGGCGTAGGGGTCGCCGGCCTCCCCGATCCGGCGGAGCGGGAGGTCCTCGAAGGGGGGGAGCCCGTCCCGGGGCGCCACGACGAGGGCGTCGAGGAAGGCGTCCATCACGTGGGGGCGCGCCGCGAGGAGTCCCGCCAGGTAGGGGCCGCCGCCGCCCAGGTCGCAGAACACCCCGAGGACGTCCGGGTTCTCGGTCAGGAGCGTGTAGAAGAGCCCCGAGCCCGCGGCGCGCTCCGAGAGCATCCGGACGAGCACGAGCGCGCGGTCCGGTTCCGGCGTCTCCGAGGCGCGGGCGAGCAGCGCCGGGGCCGCCGAGGCGAAATAGGTCCGCTGGCGGGGGAGCCAGGGGGAGCCCGCCGAGGCCATCGTGCGGAGGTCCCGGAAGGCCGCCGCCGGGTCGTGGAACCCGAGGCCGCCGAGGGCCTCCTCCAGCGCGGCGGTGGCCGGGTCCCCGGGGAGGAGGAGGAGGTCCACGATCCGGCGCGCCTTCTCCTCCTCGGCGGCGAAGGCGTTGTGGAAGAGGCGGTCGAGCGCGCCCCGCGCGGCGGCGGCGTGGACGGCGTGGAGCCGGCGGAACTCCCCCGCGGGGTCCCCGCCCCCCGCCCCGAGCCCCATGCGCCGCGCGAGGAGCGCCAGGCCCGCGTCGTCGGCCGGGAGGGTGTGGGTCCGGAGGTCGTCCGCGGCCTGGAGGCGGTGCTCGGCCGTGCGGAGGAAGACGTAGGCCTCCGCGAGGGCCCGCGCCTCCCCCGCGGAGAGCGCCCGGGCGGCCTCCAGCCGGCGGAGCGCCTCCAGCGTGGAGCCTGACCGCACCTCCGGGATCGCCGCCCCGAGGAGGAGCACCAGGAACTGGACCACGAACTCCACGTCCCGGATGCCGCCCCGCCCGACCTTGAGGTCCCCCTCGCGGCCCTCCGCGGACCGCTCGATCTCGCGCTTGAGGCGGCGGACCTCGGCGATCTCGGCCGAGAGGAACGGCCGCCCGAGGACCCAGGGCTCCAGTTCCCGGAGGAACCGCTCGCCGAGCGCCAGGTCCCCGGCCACGGGGCGGGCCTTCAGCAGCGCCTGCCGCTCCCAGGCCCTCCCGAAGTTCCGGTAGTGGTGCACCGCGGCGACGAGCCGGGGGACGACGGCGCCGGCGCCCCCCTGCGGCCTCAGGCGGAGGTCCACGCGGAACAGGTGCCCCTCGGACGTGGTCGTGGAGAGGGCGCGCACCACCGCGCCGGCCACGGCCGACGTGTGCTCGTGGAGGCTCCGGGGCGGGAGGCCCCGGGCCGGGCGCGTGGCGCCGTCGTCGGAGCGGAGGAAGACCAGGTCCACGTCGCTCGAGTAGTTGAGCTCCCGTCCCCCGAGCTTCCCGAGTGCGAGGCAGGAGAAGGAGGCGGGGCTCCCGTCGGCGTGGAGGGGAGGTCCGTCGCGGGACGCAGCGGTGGCGAGCTCGCGGTCCACGACCGCGCGGAGCGTGGCGTCGGCGAGGTCGGAGAGCGCCCCCGCCACCTCCTCCAGGGGCGCTCCCCCGAGGACGTCGGCCAGGAGGATCCGGAGGACCTCCCGCCGGCGGGCCAGGCGGACCGCCGCGGCGGCGGCGGCCGGTCCCGGCGCGGACAGGGCCGCGCGGATCCGTCGCTCCACCTCCCCCGCGGGCGGACGCACTCCGCCCGCGAGGGCGAAGGCCAGCGCCCCGGGGTCCCGTACGAGCGCACGGCCGGCCCAGTCGCCCGTGGCCAGGAGCGCCGTGAGCGCCCGGGCCGCCCCCGCGGGGCGGAGCAGCCGCCCGGCGTCC
>CAZKTF010000287.1:0-3926 GCA_964555565.1 uncultured Planctomycetota bacterium
CACCTGCACGGTCTTCGCCGGGGCGGAGCTGCGCGAGCGGCTCTCCCTCGGGGAGCGCCGGGAGGACATCCTGGCGGGCCTCCACCGGGCCATCGTGCTCAGGGCCATGTCGCTCCTGGCCCGGTCCGGGGGGGTGGCCGACGAGTTCACGTTCACGGGCGGGGTGGCCAAGAACACCACCGCGGTGAGCGTCCTCCGGAGCCTGGTCCGGGAGAACTACGGGGAGCGCACGCTGAACATCTCCCCGGACTCCATCTACACGGGCGCGCTCGGGGCGGCGCTCTTCGCGCTCCGCGACGCGCGGCGCGGGGAGGGCGCGGCGGCGGCCGCGGCCGCCGAGGAGGCCCACGGTGCCGGCTGCGCGGCCTGACCCCGTCCTGGCGGCGGGCGTGGACGTCGGCTCCTCGGCCGTCAAGGCGGCCGTGGTGCGGGACCGCGGGGAGGACGGCGCGGACCTCCTGGCGGGGCGCTGCGAGAGGATCCGCCGCCGGGACCCGCTCGCGGTCGCCCGCGGGGTCTTCGAGCAGACCCTGGCGGAGGCCGGGGTCCGCGAGGGGGAGCTGGCCTACACCGCCACCACCGGCGAGGGCGAGGCCCTGGCCTTCCGGACCGGGCACTTCTACGGGATGACGACCCACGCCCGGGGCGGGCTCTTCCTCGACCCCGAGGCCCGCGCGGTCCTCGACGTCGGGGCGCTCCACACCCGCGCCGTCCTGATGAACGGGAAGGCGAAGGTCCTCGGCTACCGGATGACGAGCCAGTGCGCCTCGGGCTCGGGGCAGTTCCTGGAGAACATCTGCCGCTACCTCGGCGTGACCCTGGAGGAGATAGGTCCGCTCTCGCTCCAGGCGGACGACCCCGAGAAGTGCTCCTCGATCTGCGCGGTCCTGGCCGAGACCGACGTGATCAACATGGTCTCCCGCGGCATCCCGGTCCCGAACATCCTCAAGGGGATCCACCAGTCCATGGCCGGGCGGTACTACCGGCTCGTCGCCTCCGCGGCCGCGCGGGGGGTGGTCCTGGTCACCGGCGGCCCGTCCGCGGACGCGGGCCTCCTGGAGGCCCTCCGGGAGGAGGCCGCGGAGCAGCGGGCCCCCCTGGAGTTCCGCGCCCATGCGAGGTCGGTGCTGGCCGGCGCGATCGGGGCGGCGCTCTGGGGCGCCTTCCGCGCGCGGAGGCTCGCGGCGCTCTGTGCTCGGACCTCGGCCGCCACGTCACGGGGCAGGTGATCCAGGTGGACGGGGGCCAGCTCATCGGATGAGGAGGGAGCCATGAAGGCCGCAACGGGACCCGGGACGATCACGGTCCGCCGGCTCCGCCCGGAGGACCTGCCGCAGGTGGTCGCCCTGGACGCGAGGATCACCGGCCGGCGGCGGGAGGAGTACTTCCGCGGGAAGACCCGGCAGGCGCTGGAGGAGACCGGGGTGCAGGTCTCGCTCGCCGCCGAGGCCGAGGGCCTGTTCGCCGGGTTCCTCCTCGCCCGCGTGTACTACGGGGAGTTCGGGTGCACGGAGCCGACGGCGGTGCTCGACACCATCGGGGTGAACCCCGGGTTCGCGCGGCGCGGCGTCGGGCGGGCGCTCCTGGCCCAGCTCCGCACGAACCTCCTCGGCCTCGGCGTGGGGAAGCTCTCCACGGAGGTCTCCTGGGACGACGGGGACCTCGCGGCCTTCTTCCGCCGCCAGGGGTTCCGCCCTGCCGAGCGGCTCTGCCTGGACCTCGACCTGGAGGCCGCCGCGGCGCGCGCCCGCGCGCGGGAGGAGGAGGAGGAGGCGAAGGCGTGAGGATCGGGAAGAGCGCCCGGTACGCCCTCTACGGGGTCCTGGACATGGCCGCCGCCGGGGGACGCCCCGTCTCCACGTCCGCCGTCGCGGCGCGCTACCGGGTCCCCGCGGGAGCGCTGGCCAAGGTCCTCCAGTCCCTCGTCCGCGCCGGCATCGTGGCGGGGAGCCGCGGGGTGGGCGGGGGCTACCGCCTGGCGCGCCGGCCCGAGTTCCTGACCGTCCTCGACGTGCTCTCCGTCTTCGAGGCGCCGCGCCCCCCGGGCTCCTGCCTCCCCGCCGAGGGCTGCACGGGCCCCTCCGCCGACGCGACGGAGTGCCGGCTCCGCTCCCTCTTCGACGAGGTGGACGAGCAGGCGCGCTGCACCTTCGCCTCGGTCACCCTCGAGACGCTCGTGCGCTCCCCGGTCCCGCCGCCGCCCCGCCCAGCCCTCCTGCCCGAGCGTGTTCGGCACCGTGCGACAACCACGCGAGAGGGAACGCGCCCACCAAGGAGACTGGTAGGCGGAGGACGGCCGCACTCAGCCTCCCCGGTCAGTGAATGACGAGGCGGTTCTTCCAAAGACGAGACTGGAGAAGCGGCGACTCAGAAAAGCAAGAGCAGAGCGCTGCTATCGGGGCCGCAGCTCGAATCGATCTAGCAGGCAGTAGACGTTCGCCGCCTGAGGACTGCCTATCAGAGCGCCTCGAGGACCCGTCCCAGGTCGCTACCTGCGAGGTCAGCAATGCTCATCTCTGTGGCGATTCGCCAGTTGTCTCTCTTGCTCCAAGCTCGCGCGGAGTCGGACAAGCGATCAAACGGTCCGATCGCCGAGTGCTCGGTTCCAACGCCGGACTTCACAGCGTAGTCGGGGAAGTAATTCTCGAGTGCTCTCCTCTCCGTCCATTGGACCGTGATGCCAAGCCTCTTGCACGCGACTCCGAACATCGCTCTGGCAGTGCTGGGCGGATCGCTTGGACCGGCCCGTTCGCTATCGACGAGCGCCGACACCGGAATGCCGAGTCTCATGAATTCTCCTAACGCATCGACGTTCTTGCCGCCGGCGAGCATGTCGCCTCCCAACGGCAGCACGACTATCTTCCCGTCCTTCTTGTAGAGACGAAGCAGGCATTGGATGGCACGAACATCCGAGGGGCCTTCGACGAGCAGGATGTGTTCGGCGCCCACCTCCCGCCAAGAGGAAAAGCTCATCTCTCCCAAGAACTGCCCGTAGTCATCGAGTGCGGTGAGGCTGGCGACTGAGACCGCGTCTCCGCGCCTTCGGAAACAATACACCTCGTCGGAGACGGTCCTGGCCAGACCCATCGAGTGAGTGGCGAACATGACGCCACGTGTTGCATAAGTGGCTAGGCGCGTGAGAAAGGAGGCTTGAAGTGAGGGGTGGAGATGTAATTCTGGCTCGTCAACGAGAATATACGTTGGTGTCTTGATGGCAGCGGTGGCCAGAGTCACTATGATCTCAGCAAGGCCCGAACCGAGATCCTTGAGCTTGTACGGCCTTCCGTCGATCGACACGTGCAGCGTCTGGGTACCGGTGGCGGCGGTGATCTCAAGACGCTGGAACGAGAATAGTCCGCGGATATCCTCGATGACCTGCGAGATTGCGAGGTTGTGGTCGGTGTTGTTTCCAGTCTGCCAGTTGTGCCAGGCGCCGACGAACGCCGTGCCGATGGGGATGTCGAAGTGCTCAGGCCCGGTCTGAGTGAGTGCGTTCCTAAAGGGGCCGAAGTAGCACGCACGCGAAAGGGCTTGGGAGGAGTCCGTCAGACGCGAGTAGTCGGAACGAAGGCGGGTGTCGTGAAGTAGTGGACCGCCTATATCGGTGGTCTCAGTGTCCTGGGGGCCCAGGAGAAGGGACGTCTCCCAAGTCTCGGGTGCGCCGCGTGCGTGGCGCAATCGTAGGTCCTTGATGTAGGTATCCGCTGGGCCGGCGGCGACTGGGATGGAGATCGCGACGGACAGGTCGCGCGAGTTGCGGTTGCAGAAGATCTCCTCTGGCGCCAGAAGGCCTTGGGGAGACGCTTGGAACCGGGCGAGTTGGCCGTTGAAGTTCTGGGGACCGTTAGCTAGTGCATCGGTTACGCGGTTCGTACCCGTTTACCGGGGTTGAATCTTGAGGCGTGAGCAGCCGATGAAGGGGCATG
>CAZKTF010000288.1:0-3918 GCA_964555565.1 uncultured Planctomycetota bacterium
GAAGTACTGCCCGCGCTGCCGCAAGCACGAGCTGCACAAGGAGAAGAAGAAGTAGCGCGCGGCGGAGTCGCCGCGCGCCGAGCGGAAGCCGTCGCCGCAGGCCGGTAGCTCCAACTGGTAGAGCAGCTGATTCCAAATCAGCGGGTTGGGGGTTCGAATCCCTCCCGGCCTGCCAGCAGCGAAAGGACGGGCGTTCGTGGCGACGGGGGTGAAGGCGGTGGAGGCGGCGCAGAGGGAAGAGGGGACGCCGGAGGGCGGCGCGGGCACGGCCTACAAGCCGAACCAGGGGGTCGGCACCCGCCGGATCGCCTTCTGGGCCGGGGTCTTCTTCTCCGTCTGGGCCGCCTTCGACCTCTGGAAGGGGCTCCAGGGGTTCGACACTCTGGCCCGGCCCCTCTTCACCGCGGTCACGCACGTCCCGCTGCTCAAGGTCCGGCTCGGCGGCGCCCTCCTCATCGCCGCGGCGGTGGCGGCGGGCGGGGTCTGGCTCACCCACCGGCTCCTGGCGCGGCCCCGCCTCGCGGACCTCCTCATCGACACCGAGTCGGAGCTGAAGAAGGTCTCCTGGCCGGCCTGGGACGAGGCGTGGGTCGCGACGAAGGTCGTGAGCCTGACGGTGCTCCTCTTCACCCTGGTCCTCCTCCTGTGGGACTACGGGATCACGCTCGTGCTGCGGCTGTTCACGGGGCTGGAGCTCTGACGGGGCCATGACCACCCAGGTTTCCCAGTGGTACGTCCTCCGCGTCCAGAGCGGGCGCGAGACCAAGATCCGCGAGGCCATCGAGCGGCGCGTGGCCTCGGCGGGGCTGAAGGAGAAGGTCGATACCGTCCTCGTCCCCACGGAGACCGTGTCCGAGATCAAGGGCGGCAAGCGCCGCGTGACGAAGAAGAAGATCTTCCCGGGCTACCTCGTCCTCCACATGCAGATGAACGAGGACGTCTGGTACGCGATCCGGGACACCCCGGGCGTGGGGGACTTCCTCGGCGCCCACGGGAAGCCCACCCTCATGGAGCCCCACGAGGTCGAGAAGATCCTCGGCGAGATGCAGACCGGGGCCGAGAAGCCGAAGCTCAAGATCGAGTTCCAGAAGGGCGACAGCGTCAAGGTCAAGGAGGGCCCCTTCGAGAACTTCGAGGGGATCGTGGACGAGGTGCAGCCGACGAAGGGCGTCGTGAAGGTGATCGTGACCATCTTCGGCCGCCCGACGCCCGTGGAGCTCGAGTACTGGCAGGTGGAGCCCGTCTAGCGGGAGCGGAGCCATGGCGAAGGAAATCGTCGTCCGGATCAAGCTGCAGTGCCCGGGCGGGCAGGCCACGCCCGCGCCCCCGGTGGGCCCCGCCCTCGGGCAGCACGGCGTGAACATCGGCGAGTTCGTGAAGCGGTTCAACGACCGGACCCGGGACCAGCCGGGGATGGTCCTCCCGGTGCTGATCACCGTGTTCAAGGACAAGTCCTTCGACTTCCTGGTCAAGTCGCCCCCGGCGAGCGTGCTGCTGAAGAAGGCCGCGCAGCTCGCCAAGGGCGCCGCGACCCCGGGCCGCGAGACGATCGGGACGGTGACGAAGGAGCAGGTGCGGGAGATCGCGCGCAGGAAGATGGCGGACCTCAACGCCTCCGACGAGGAGGCGGCCGCGAGGATCGTGGAGGGGACCGCCCGCTCCTGTGGAATCCAGGTGAAGGGCTGACGCTGGGCCCGCTTCGCGTTCGGACCCGGCCGGGGGTCGCGCGCCGGCAGGGGAGCGAGGAGGAGACATGAGGCAGGGTTCGAAGCGCTACAGGGCCGACGTCGCCCGGGTGGACCGGGAGCGGCGGTACCCGATCGGGGAGGGGATCTCCCTCCTCGCCGGCCTCACGCGGGCGAAGTTCGACGAGACGGTCGAGGTCACCATGCGCCTGGGGGTGGATCCCAAGAAGGGGGACCAGCTGGTCCGCGGATCGGTGGTGCTCCCCCACGGCCTGGGCGGGAAGTCCCGCTCGGTCCTCGTCTTCGCCGAGGGCGACAAGGCGAAGGAGGCGGAGGCCGCGGGCGCGGACTTCGTGGGCGGGGTGGACCTCGTCAAGAAGGTGGAGGGCGGCTGGACGGAGTTCGACGTCGCCGTCGCCATCCCCGCGATGATGCGCCACGTGGGCCGCCTCGGCAAGGTGCTCGGCCCGCTCGGGAAGATGCCCTCGCCCAAGGCGGGCACGGTCACCGACGACGTGACCCGCGCGGTCAGGGAGTACAAGGCCGGCAAGGTCGAGTACCGGGTGGACACGGGGGCGAACGTCCAGGCGCCCATCGGGAAGTGCTCCTTCGGGCCGGACAAGATCCGGGAGAACCTGCTCGCCTTCGTGGAAAGCGTCCGCGCCCTGAAGCCCCACACGAGCAAGGGCGTCTACATCCGCAAGGTCACCGTGTCCTCGACGATGAGCCCGGGGATCGGGCTCGACATCCAGTAGGAGCGGCACCATGGCGAGCAAGTTCAAGGTCCGGATGGCCGGCGAGATCGGGACGGCCCTGTCCGGCGCCCCGGCCTGCGTCGTCCTCGGGTACCGGTCGCTCCCCGGAGAGGCGACGACGCGGCTGCGCTCGCGCCTGCGGAAGGACCGGGTCGAGCTGACCGTCGTCCGCACCCGGGTCGCCGCGAAGGCCCTGGCGGGGACGCCCTTCGAGGCGCTGCGGCCCCTCCTGAAGGGCCAGACCGCCATGGCCATCGGGGGCGAGGACGGGATCGCGCTGGCGAAGGCCCTGGTGGAGTCCTTCAAGGGCGAGAAGGGGATCGAGTTCCGGGGCGGGGTGGTCGAGGGCCGCCTGGTGAGCGGGGCCGAGGTGCAGGCGCTGGCCCGGCTCCCCGGGCGCAAGGAGCTGCTGTCCATGATCGCGTCGGTGGTGGCGGCGCCGATCACGAACATCGCGTACGGCGTCGATGCCATCCTCGCGGGTGTCGCGAGGGCGGTCGAGGCGGTGCGCGTGAAGAAGGCCGGGGAGGCCGGCGCGGCCGCCTAGCGGCCGGGTGGGGGGTCGAGGCGGGGGCCCCTCCGGGGGCCGCCGATGGACGGGGGCCCCTCCGGGGGCCGCCGATGGAAAGGGGCCCCCGGGGGCCCGCAGAGGAGGCAGAGAGCCATGTCCGAGAACGTCGCGATGGTCATCGAGAAGCTGAAGGGGATGACCGCCCTCGAGCTCGCCGAGCTCAAGAAGGGGATCGAGGATACCTTCGGCGTCGTCGCCGCGGCCCCGATGGCCGCTGCCGCGGGCCCCGCCGGCGGGGGCGCCGCCGCGGCCGTGAAGGAGGAGAAGACCTCCTTCGTGGTCAAGCTGAAGTCCGCGGGCCCGAACAAGATCTCCGTCATCAAGGCGGTCCGCGTGCTGCTCCCGGGCCTCGGCCTCAAGGAGGCGAAGGACCTCGTGGACTCCTCGGAGAAGGGCGCCGCGGTGCTGAAGGAGGCCGCCTCCAAGGAGGAGTCCGACAAGATGAAGAAGGAGATCGAGGCGGCCGGCGGCCAGGTCGTCCTGGAGTAGCGGGTCACGCCGCGCCTCCATCCTTCAGGGGCCGCCCCGCGGTGCGGGGCGCCCCGGGTTTCCATGGTTCCCCGGTTCCGCCACGGCGAGGTGGGGTGAGAGCATGAAGACGAAGTGGTACGGCCGCGCGAAGGAGGTCCTGGACGTCCCGGACCTCGTGGAGCTCCAGACCCGCTCCTACAAGGAGTTCCTCCAGGTCGAGGTCCCCTACTCGGAGAGGAAGAACCTCGGACTGGAGGCCATCCTCCGCGAGGTCTTCCCGATCCAGGCCTTCGACGGGTCCCGCGCGCTGGAGTACCTCCACTACGAGCTGGGCCAGCCCCGGTACACGCCCGACGAGTGCCGGCGGCTGCGGCTCAGCTACGGGATGCCCTTCCGGATCCGCGTGAAGCTGCAGGGTCCGGAGCCCGTCGAGGAG
>CAZKTF010000289.1:0-3892 GCA_964555565.1 uncultured Planctomycetota bacterium
CCGGCTCCCGCCGCCCCTCGCGCCGCCGCCCCCGCCCCGGCCCCCGCCCGCGAGCCCGTCGAACGGGAGTTCATCCCCCTGGAGCGGCTGCGGGCCTGCCAGGACGCGATCGGGTACCACTTCCGCGACCTGGAACTCCTGCGCCGTGCACTGACGCACTCGTCGGTGAAATCGGAACGCCACCCCTCCAATGAGCGGATGGAGTACCTCGGGGACTCCGTCCTCGGCCTCGTCATCGCCGAGCACCTCTTCCAGCTCCTGCCGGACTACGACGAGGGGGAGCTGACCAAGGTGAAGTCGGCGGTGGTCTCGACGACCGGGCTGGCCCGCGTCGGCGCCGAACTGCATCTCGGCCGCTACCTCTACGTGGGCCGCGGGATCACCATGAAGGGGGCGATCCCGACCTCGCTCCTCGCCAACGTGTTCGAGGCGATCATCTGCGCGGTCTTCCTGGACCGCGGCTTCGAGTGCGTGCGGCTGTTCATCCTGGACCTCCTCCGCGGCTCCATCGACGACTGCCTCGACGACCGCCACCCGACGAAGAACTACAAGTCGATCCTCCAGCAGATCGCCCAGCGCGACCTGGACACGACCCCGGTCTACCGCGTCCTTCGCGAGGAGGGCCCCGACCACCACCGGGACTTCGAGGTCGTGGCCGTGGTGGGGGGCTACGAGTTCGAGGCCTGCTGGGGCCCCACGAAGAAGGAGGCCGAGCAGCGGGCCGCCCGCGCCGCCGTCCTCGCACTGGCCCAGCGCTCCGGCCGCCGCCCGGAGGTCTCCTCCGCCGCGCCCGCCGAGGCCGCCGCCGAGCCGCCGCCGTCGTAGTCCCGCGAAGACGATAGGTCCACCGGGGTGATTCGTGGGTGCGGGGCGGTCCCGGGCGCAGACTTCCCCGCGGATGGACGCTCTGAGGGCGCGCGTCGCGGCCCTCCCGACGGTGAGGGCGCTGGGGGATTCCCTGTCCGCGCCCGGCCCGCGGCGGGTCCGCGGGCTCCAGGGGTCCTCCGCCGCGCTGCTGCTCGCCTCGCTCCCGGCGGCCGCGGGGCCGGTCCTGGTGGTGGGGGCCGACCCGGAGGAGTCCGAGGGGCTGGAGGAGGACCTCGCGCTCTTCCTCGGCGACCCGCGGGCCGCGGCCGCCTTCCCGGCCTTCAGCGCGCGGGACCCGGCGCACCGGCTCCGCGAGGAGGCGGTCCTCGGCGCGCGCCTCGCGGCGCTCGAGGCCCTCGCCTCCGGGGACGCGCCGCGCTTCCTCGTCGCCCCCGCGGCGGCGGTCCTCGAGGGGGTCCCCTCGCCGGAGCGCCTCCGGGCCGCCTTCCGCCGCGTGGCGCCCGGGGACCGCACGCACCCCGGGGAACTCGGCGCGGCGCTCGACGCGGCGCGCTTCGCCCGCGTCGTACGGGTGGAGGCCGCGGGGGAGTGGGCGCTCCGGGGCGGCGTCCTCGACGTCTTCCCGCCGGGCCGCGGCGGGCCCGTGCGGGTCGAGTGGACCGGGGACGAGGTCGCCTCGGTCCGCCGGTTCGATCCCGCCACGCAGCGCTCCTTCGCCGGGGAGCCGCGCGGCCTCCTCCTCGACCTCCTCCCGCGGGAGGAGGCGGTCGCGGGGGAGGGGGCGACGCTGCTGGACCACCTCCCGGCCGGCTCCCGCGTCGCGGTCTGCGACGAGGGGCGCGTCGAGGATTGGATCCGCCGCGTGGCGGGCCACGCCCCGGGCGTGGAGGCCGCCTGGGGGCGGTTCCTCGGGGGCCTCGCGCGGTTCCCCGCGCTCCTTCTCTCGCCCGCGGCGCCGCGCGGGGACGGGGACCCGGAGGCCCCGCTCCGCACGCAGGCGCTCGTGGACGCCGCGCGGGACCCCCGCGGCCTGGCCGAGGTCTTCTCCCGCCACGCCGGCCGCGGGGACCGCGTCGCGGTCCACGCCGGGAACGCCGCCGAGGCCTCCCGCTTCCGCACGCTGCTGGCCGGGGTCCCGCTCCCGCCGGAGGTCCGGGGGCGCGTGGAGGTCCTCGAGGGCCGGCTCGCCCGCCCCTTCCGGCTCCCCGACCTCGGGGCGACGTTCCTCTCGCTGGACGCGCTCCTGGAGCGCCGGCGGCTCCGCCGCCCGGCCGCGCTCGCCGTGCGCGAGGGCGGCCCGGCCACGGCGCCGGTGGACCTCGCGGACCTCCGGCCGGGGGACACCGTGGTCCACCTGGCCCACGGGATCGCGGTCTTCCGCGGGGTCGAGACGGAGGAGCGGCCGGGGGGCGCCCGGGAGTCGCTCCTCCTGGAGTTCCGCGACGGGGTCCTCGTCCACGTCCCGGCCTCCCGCGCCGACCTCGTCCACCGCTACGTGGGGACCCGCGCCGTGCGCCCGGTCCTCTCCCGCTTCGGCGGGAGGGACTGGCGGCGGCGGACGGAGGAGGTCCGGACCGCCGTGGCCGACGTCGCGTCGGAGCTCCTCGAGGTCCAGGCGGCCCGTTCGCTCCACCCGGGGATCGCCCACCCCCCCGACGGCCCCGAGCAGGCGGAGTTCGAGGCCTCCTTCCCCTTCCGGGACACGCCGGACCAGGCGGAGGCCACGCGCGCGGTGAAGGCGGACATGGAGTCGCCGCGCCCCATGGACCGGCTCCTCTGCGGGGACGTGGGCTTCGGGAAGACCGAGGTGGCCGTCCGCGCGGCCTTCAAGTCCGTCCTCGGCGGGCGGCAGGTGGGGATCCTCGTGCCGACCACGCTGCTGGCCCAGCAGCACTACGAGACCTTCCGCGAGCGGTTCGCCGAGTCCCCGGTCGTGGTGGAGGTCCTCTCCCGGTTCCGGACGAAGCGGGAGCAGAGGGAGGTCGTGGAGCGGACCGCCGCGGGGGGAGTGGACGTCCTCATCGGGACCCACCGCATCCTCCAGCCCGACGTCCGCTTCCGGGACCTCGGGCTCGTCGTCGTGGACGAGGAGCAGCGGTTCGGCGTGGAGCACAAGCAGCGGCTGCGGGCGCTGCGGGCCACCGTGGACGTGCTCACGATGACCGCCACGCCCATCCCGCGCACGCTCCACATGGCGCTCCTCGGGCTCCGGGACGCGAGCCACCTGGAGACCCCGCCCGAGGGGCGGCAGGCCATCGAGACGGAGGTCCGCACCTTCGCGCCCGGGTGGGTCCGGGAGGCGCTGCTACGCGAGATGGACCGCGGGGGCCAGGTCTACTTCGTGCACGACCGCGTGGCCACGATCGAGACGACCGCGACGCTGCTGCGCGAGGTCGTCCCCGAGGCCCGGGTCGAGGTCGTCCACGGGCAGATGCCCGAGGGGGAGATCGAGGACGCGATGCTCCGCTTCGTGCGCGGGGCGGCGGACGTGCTCGTGGCCACGAGCATCGTCGAGAACGGCCTCGACATCCCGAACGCCAACACGATGATCATCGACCGGGCGCAGATGTTCGGCCTCGCGGACCTCCACCAGCTCCGCGGGCGCGTGGGCCGCGGCGCCCACCGCGCCTACTGCTTCCTCGTGGTCCCCGACGCGCCCGTGGCCACGGACGCCGAGCGGCGCGTGCGGGCCATCGAGGAGTACGCGGGCCTCGGCGAGGGGTACCGGATCGCGCTGGCCGACCTGGAGATCCGGGGCGCCGGGAACCTCCTCGGGGTCCAGCAGTCGGGCCACATCGCGTCCGTGGGCTACGAGATGTACTGCCGCCTCCTGGAGGACGCGGTCCGGCGCCTCCGCGGGATGCCCGCGGGGTCCGCGCCCGACTGCACCGTGGACCTCCCGGCCCCGGCCGCGCTCCCCGGCTCCTTCGTCCCGGACCTGAGGGAGCGGATCGGGATCTACCGGCGCTTCGCGCGGGCCGCGACGGCCGCGGAGGTGGACGCGGCCTCCGCCGACCTGCGGGACCGCTTCGGCGCGCTCCCCGCCGAGGCCCTGGCGCTGGCC
>CAZKTF010000290.1:0-3883 GCA_964555565.1 uncultured Planctomycetota bacterium
GCCCGGAGGCGGGGCCGGCCGCGGCCGGCGCCCCGGGACGAGGCGCGCGGCCGGGGTCTCGGCGAGGATCTGCTCGATGGTCCTCGGGGCCGGGGGCGGTTCCGGGGGCCCCGGGGGCTCGAGGGGACGCGCGTCCTCGTCCTCCGAGGCCGCGTCCCCCGACCCCGCGTCCGCCGGAGCCCCCGCCGCGGCGCCGCCCGGCCGCGCGTAGGCGGGAGGGGGAGGGGCGTGGCGGAACGGCCGCTTCTTGCGCCGGTCCTCGCTCCGCCGCTGCCCGGGGTAGCGCTCCTCGATCGCCTTCTCCTTCGGCGCCCCCGCGGTCACTACCTCCGGGCCGCCCTGCGGCGCTGCGGCAGGGACGGCCGGGGCGGCGGCCGCGGCGGGAACACCGGCCGGCGCCGGGACTTCCCCCTCCGCCGGAGGCTTCGGGGGAGGCACCACGTAGACGATCTCCTCCTCCTTCTCCGGGGGCGGCTCCTCCTCGACCTGGAGCTCGATGGGCTTCGGGTGCTGCGCCGGGTCCTTCCCGAGGAGGGCCACGCGCCGCCAGTAGGTCCAGCGGAGGTAGTCGCGGAGCATCTCGGCGCGGGCCTCCTCGACCGCCTCGTAGGGGACGGCCCGCGGGGGCCCCTCGCGCTCGACGAACTGCGTGCAGGTGCGGCCGAGGAGGACCGGGCAGTCCTCCATGGAGAAGACCCCGAGCGGGTTGCGGCAGTAGGGCCCCGGCACGGCCACCGTCCGGCCCTGCGGCCCGTCGTCCTCCACGAACTGGCAGTTCCGGCACAGGTACGCCCGGTCCCGCCCGCCCGAGAGGTCCATCTCCCTCCGCATGTTGGGACTCTACCCCGAGGCCCGTCCGCTAGAATCCTCTGCGTGACCGAACTCGAAGGCCGCGCCCTGCGACGGTGGAAGCGAGGCCTCGAGCGGGCGGCCCTCCACATCCGGGAGACGCCGCGGTCGTTCACCGGGACCCTCGAGGCCGTCTCCTCCCTCGTGGACCTCGTGGAGGCCCTGGGGCAGCGCGGACGCCCTCGCCTCGATCGCCGCGAGCGCCGCAGGCTCCGACGACGGTTCTCGCGAGTCCTCCCGAGGCTGGATGCCTAGGCGGACGGATTTCGCGAAGGCGCTCCGGTCGCTGGCCCGGGCACTTGCGAGAGCGAAGATCCCGTACATGCTCGTGGGGGGACTGGCGATGGCGGCCCACGGCCGCGGTCGCGCGACTTTCGACATCGATGTGACCGTGGACCTCGGGCCCTCGGACCTCCACCGGCTCCTGGCGGCCCTCGGCCCCGGATTCCGGTTGCGCGCCGGGAACCGGATCGGGGACTTCGCGGAGACCGGTGTACTCCCCCTCGTGGGTCCCGGCAACGCCGACATCGACATCCTCTTCGGGGATGCCGTGTTCGACCGCTTCGCCATGCGCCGGACCACGCGACGAATGGTCCACGGCGTTCCCGTGAGGGTCTGCGCGGTCGAGGACCTCGTGACGCTCAAGCTGATCGCGGCGAGGGAGCGCGACTTCGGAGACATCGAGAGTCTCATGTCGCCCCCCGCGATCCCGCTCGACCTCGCCCTCTTGGATTCGCGGGCGCGCACGATCGCGGCGACGCTCGGTCGCCCGGAGATCGCCCGGCGGTGGCGCTCGATCGCGCGCAGCGCGCGGCTGCGCCGGAAGGGTTGAAACGGATGCGTGGGCGAGCCCTGGCGGCCTTCGCGGCGCTCGGGGCGGCTGTCGGCCTCGCAGGGTGGATCACCGCGCGGGGCCCCGCGCCGGAACCTCCGCCTGCCGCGCAGGGACGTGCGCCGCGGGACCACCCCGCAGCGCTTCCCCCTCCGCAGCCGCCGGGGCTTCCCCCCGCCCCCGCCCCGACTCTCACGCCCGCACCCGGGGCTCCCTCCGAGCCGGCGCCCCTCGCGCTCGCCGGCATCGTCGTGGACGAGGAGGGGAAGCCGATCCACCTCGCGGAGGTCCGGGCCACCTTCGGCGAGAAGACGCGGACCATGGGACGCTTCCCGACGGGGATCCCCGCGCCGGTCCGCGCGGGGCTCGACGGTCGGTGGCGGCTTGAGGGGCTGGAGCTGCGGCCGCACCGGGTCACCATGGAGGCCGCCGGGTTCGTCCCCGCGGACCTCCCGGGGCTGGTTCCCGAGCCGGGAGGCGGCGAGGAACGCCGCATCGTGCTCTCCCGGGGGGAGACCTTCGCAGGCGAGGTCGTGGACGAGAACGGCGAGCCCGTGGGGCAAGCCGTCGTGTCCGTCCACAGCGAGGAGGGCACGCACGGGCAGACGCGGACGGGCGCCGACGGGAGGTTCGCGATCCGGGGTCTCGGAAGGTGGACGCACCGCGTCCACGCGGGGCAGGCGGAATACCTGCGGTGGGAGCCCCGGGACCTGGGCGCGCCGTTCCCCGCCTCCTACCGCATCGCGCTCGTGAAGGGGCTCACCATCGAGGGCGTCGTGCTGGACTTCGACGGCGCTCCCGCGACGAATGTGATGGTCCAGGCCGACTACCGGGCCTCGGAGGGGACCGCGGCCGCGGTCACGGCCACGGACGCCGAGGGGCGCTTCCGCCTCCTGGGGCTCGCCCCCGGCGAGCACGACCTCTCGGCCGTCTCCCTCGCCCACCGCTTCGCGGTATTGCCGCGCGTCGTCGCCGGTTCCTCGGGCGTAGAGCTGCGGGCGGTGCGCACGGGCGTCGTCGCCGGCCGCGTGGTCTCCCCGTCGGGGGCCCCCGTCGGCGGGGCCGTCGTGCGGGTCGTCGGGCCGAAGGGCGCGCCGCCGGCCGACGTGCGGGAGCGCCCGCGCCAGTGCCAGACCGACGCCGAGGGGCGGTTCCGGATCGAGGGGCTCCTCGGCGATGCCTTCGACCTGGAGGCGGGGGGCATGACCCAGTTCGCGCGGACCCGCGTGCGGGGCGTGCCCCGCGACTCCGCGGACGTGGTCATCGCGCTCGTGGAGGGGCTCACCATCCGCGGGACGATCGCGGCGGGCCAGGGACAGCCTCCGCAGGGCATCTCGGTGCGTGCCGCCGACGCCGAGGGCCTATGCACGTACGGGACGGTCCGCGAGGACGGGCGGTTCGAGATCCCGTACCTCGGCGCGGGCGCCCACACCGTGACCGCCGAGGCCCTGGGCGGATGGAAGGCGGAGGTCGAGGACGTTGCCGCGGGGACCTCGGATCTCAGGCTGGACCTGCGGCCTCCCGAACGGAAGTAGGAGTCGTGGACCCGCGGGCGCCGCGGCGGGACGTCGCCCGGTGCTTCGTCGCCCCGAGGGTTGTATAATCAGGTATACTGTGGTCTTACAGGAGACAAAGAGATGGCCACGGACGTCCTGACGGTCGAGGAACTCGCGCGCTACCTCCGCGTGGACCCGCAGACGGTCTACCGGAGGTTCCGGAAGGGGGACATCCCCGGCGTCCGCATCGGGCGCGCGATCCGGTTCCCGCGGGCGGTCGTCGAGGCGTGGCTCCGCGCGGCGGCCTGGGGCTGGGGTCCCGCGGAGCGGACGGAGTTCCGCGCCTGGGCCGGGAGATTCGCCCGCGGCCGCGGGCTCCCCCCGTCCGCCGCGGTGCGCGCGGTCCGTCGGAGGAGGCGCGGGGCCTGAGGGCGGTCCTCGACGGCTTCCGCGGGCTCCGGGTCCTCTCGCCCCGGGCGTTCCTGGAGTCGCCCTAGCCGGGAGGGGGTCGCCCCATCCCCGGGGTGGATCCCCCCCCGCCCGGTGCTAGGATTGACGGGCGTCACGCCCGGGTCGGGGCCCGGAACCGCCAGACCGCCCCGGCCCCGGGGGGGAAGCATGGGTCGGACGTGCCTCGGACTCCTGGCCGCGCCCGCGGCGGCGGCGCTCCTCGCGGGCGCCGCGGCCGCCGCCGACTCCCCCTCCG
>CAZKTF010000291.1:0-3850 GCA_964555565.1 uncultured Planctomycetota bacterium
CCGTAGCAAGGGAGCGATCAAGAAGACGATGCAGCCCGCCGAGGAACGCCCGGATCCCCACCCCCCGCGTCTCCGCCTCGCGCGAGGTCTCGAGCTCCCCGCGCCGGACCGTGAGCCGGACCTGCCGGCGCTCCACCGCGAGCGCGTCCGCCGTGTCCGCGCCGGCGGCCCGGGCCGCCCGGACCGCCTCCCGCGCCGCCTCCCGCGGGGAGGGGCTCACCGCGTCCCCCCGACGGTGATCCGGGAGATCTTCACCGTGGGCATCCCCACCCCGACGGGGACCGACTGCCCGTTCTTCCCGCAGACCCACATCCCGTCCGAGAGGCGGAAGTCGTTCCCCACCATCTCCACCCTCCCCATCACGTCGGGCCCGTTCCCCACCAGCGTCACGTCGCGGAGCGGCCGGGTGAGCTTCCCCTCCTCGATGAGCCAGGCCTCGACGACGCTGAAGACGAAGTCCCCCTTGGAGATGTCCACCTGCCCGCCGGAGAAGGCCGCCGCGTAGACCCCGCGCTTCACCGAGCGCACGATCTCCTCGGGGTCGTGGGGCCCCGGGAGCATGAAGGTGTTGGTCATGCGCGGGAGCGGGGGGTGCTGGTAGGACTCGCGGCGGCCGTTGCCGGTGGCCGGCGCCCCGGTGAGGCGCGCCGAGAGGCGGTCCTGCATGTAGCCGGCGAGGACGCCCCCCTCGATGAGGGTCGTGGCGCGCGAGGGCACCCCCTCGTCGTCCACGTTGATCGACCCGCGCGAGCCCGGCAGCGTGCCGTCGTCCACCACCGTGCAGAGGGGGCTCGCCACCGGCTTCCCCAGGAGCCCGCTGTAGCGGGAGAGGCCCTTGCGGTTGAAGTCCGCCTCCAGGGTGTGCCCCACGGCCTCGTGCAGGAGGATGCCCGAGTAGGCGGGCCCGAGGACGACCACCTGGGGGCCGGCCGGGGCCGGGTCCGCCCCGAGCGAGAGGACCGCCCGGCGCACGGCCTCCTCGGCCACCGCCTCCGGGGAGCGGCGCTCGAAGTACTCGAGCCCGACGCGGCCCCCGCCCCCCTCGAACCCCCGTCCCGCCCCCTTCCCGGGCTCCTCGGCGGTGACCACGACGCGGAACTGGAGCATCGGCTGGCGGTCGCGCACGAGACCGCCGTCGGAGGTGACGACGGCGATCTCCTTCACCTCGTCGCGGAGGGAGGCCACCACGCGCGTGACCCGCGGGTCCTTCGCGCGGGCGGCGGAGGAGGCGCGCTCGAGCAGCGCGATCCGCGCGGCGAAGGGCGCGCCCGAGGGGGGCTCGCGGACCGGGTAGAGGTTCCCCACGGGGCGCGAGGCGACGTGCACGGGGGCTGCGGCGCCGGGTCCCCCGGCCACGAGCGCGGCCGTGCGGGCCACGCGCCGCATCGCCTCCGGCGACAGGTCCTCGGTGAAGGCGTAACCGGTCCGCTCCCCGGCGAGCACGCGCACGCCCATCCCGGCCACCGCGCCCGAGGAGGCCTCGCGGAGGATCCCCTCCTCGAGCGTGAGCCCGGTCTCGGCGCGGCGCTCGAAGTAGAGGTCGGCGAAGTCCCCGCCGCGGGAGAGGGCCTCGGCCAGCAGCGACTCGGCGAGAGCGGCATCGACGCCGAAGTCCTCCGCAGCGCGCGTGGCCATGCCCGCCCTCCTCGCCTTGCGCGGCATTGTAGCGGAAGGGGGGAGGCGGACCGGGCCTCGGGGGGCCGGCCCCTCCTGCCCTTACCCCTGCCCTGACCCATACCCGCCGTTCCCGGTGGAAGGCGGGCAAGGGTAGGGGTAGGGGTAGGGGGGAGCGGGGATGCCCTAGAATGGCGCCCTGCATGCCCCCCGCCCCCCTCCCCGCGGAGTCCCCCTGCGTCGTCGTCGGGGGCGGGATCGCCGGGACGGCGCTCGCCGCCCACCTGGGCGCGCTCGGGATGCGCGGGGTCCTCGTGCTCGAGCGCGAGGAGTCCCTCGGCCTCGGCGCCACGGGGCGCTCCGCGGGCGGGATCCGGCAGCAGTTCGCGGACCCCGAGGCGGTCCGGGCCGCGCGCGAGACCGTCCGGATGCTCGCGGGCTTCGCCGCCGAGACGGGCGTGGACCCGGAGTTCCGCCGGCACGGCTACCTCCTCGTGGCCACGGCCCGCGGGCGCGCGGAGGCGCTGCGGGAGGAGGCGGCGGCCCAGCGGGCGGCCGGGGTGGAGGTCGAGACCCTGGACGGGGCCGCGGTGAAGCGGCGCTTCCCCTGCCTGGAGACCTCGGACATGGTCGCCGCGAACTTCTGCGGGACCGACGGGTACCTCTCCCCGCACGGTCTCATGGAGGGCTACCGCGCGCTGGCGCAGCGGCACGGGGCCCGCTTCGCGACGGGGGTCGCGGCGGAGGAGGTCCTCCTCGACCGGGGGCGCGCCGTCGGGGTGCGCACCTCCCGCGGCATCGTGCGGAGCCCGCGCGTCGTCGTGGCCGCGGGGGCGCAGGCGGGGCCGCTGCTGCAGTCCTGCGGCGCGCCCGTCCCTCTGCGCCCGACGCTCCGGCGGATCTACTCGACGCACCCGCTGCCTGCGCTCCCGCGCGACCTCCCGCTGGTGATCGACCTCGACCGGCCCTTCTACTTCCGGCCGGAGTCCGGCGGCGCCATCCTCTCCCTTGCGGAGGTCGAGGAGGGGGGCGTCCCGGAGGTCGTGGACACCGGGGACGCGGCCCTCCCGCTCCTCCTCGCCGAGCGCGCCGTGGCCCGCGCCCCCGTGCTCGGGGACGCGCGCCTCCAGCGCTGCTGGTCCGGCCACCGGACTCTCACGCCCGACGACCGGCCGGTCCTCGGCGAGGCCCCGGGGGTGCCGGGGCTCTGGCTCGCCGTCGGCTTCGGGGGGCACGGGATCACCCACGCGCCGTCGCTCACCCGCGCGCTGGCCGAAACCCTGGTCCTCGGGGAGGCGCGGACCCTCCCGCTCGCCCCCTTCCGCCCCGGGCGGCCGGCGCTGGCGGCGCCGCCGCATGCCCCGGGCGTGGTCTGAGGCGCCCCGGAATCACCGTGTCCGCCGCACCGGACGTGCTACGCTTCCTTCTTCCGATGCGAAGTCCACCCGAGGCCATCGCCGCGACCGCGACGCATCCGGAGGACGAGTCCGTGGGATCGGCGTTCCATCTCACCGCCGAGTCGGTGCACCTGGAGATCGAGGGGCCCGAGGAGTTCGTCCGGGCCCACCTGGAGTTCCTCCTCCCCTTCGTGCGCCGCGCCACCGGCGGCGGGACGGGCATCGAGGGTCCGGCGCCCGTGGGGGTTGGCGGCGTCGGCGCCTGGTGGCGGGCCACCCTCCCGCCCTCGGCCAACCCCTCCCTCCAGGACACGATCCTGCTGTTCGCCTACTACATGCGCACCTACCGCAAGACGGTCTTCGTGTCGGAGGACATCCGCCGCTGCTTCGCCGTCCTGGGGATGGACGAGCCGAAGAGCCTGCTCCAGATCCTGGGCACGCTGAAGCGCGATCACGGCTACCTGCTCAACGCCGGCCACCGCGGCGAGTACATGATGAACACGACGGGCATCGCCAGGGTCCGGCAGATCCTCGGGCTCCCCGCGTCGGGCGGCGGGGCCGGGGGCGCGGCCGCGGCCCCGGAGAGGAAGACCGTGGACGCACGCTCGCTCTTCACGGCCTGAGAGGGGGGGACGACGATCGTGGCACAGTCCGAGGGAGGCGGGGAGGCGGAGGCGCGCTTCCAGTTCGTGTCGAAGGACCTGCGGCTGGAGTTCTCGGGGACGCCGGAGTACGTGAGCAGCCAGGTGGAGACGTTCCGCGGGGCGCTCCGCCGGGCCCTCGGCATCGCCGAGCCCGCGCCGGCCGCCCTCCCCGCCGCCGGGGGCGGCGCCGGGGCC
>CAZKTF010000292.1:0-3848 GCA_964555565.1 uncultured Planctomycetota bacterium
CCGGCCTCGCGACGACCACGGCGACCTGGAGCGTCATATGAGGGGATGCCTCAGGTGGCCCTGTTCTACAGCGACCGGTCGGGCGGCTCCCCCGGGGACGAGATCGAGGCGAGGCTCTACTGGCAGGAGAAGCGCGACGAGCGGCGGTTCTTCGCGACCGGGCAGAGGGGCGAGGCGATCACGAAGACCTGGCAGGCGGGGCTCCGCGCCACGAGGGACCTGGGCGGCGGCCACGTCGGGACGGCGGGCGTCTCCCTCGAGCTCGACCGCGGCGACAGCCCGGACGACGAGCAGTTCACGATCGTGAGCCCCCCCCCGAAGAGGCGGGCCGCCCCCCTCAGCGACTGGAGGGACCTCGGCCTCTATGCCCAGGACGAGTGGCGCTTGTCGGGGCCCGTGAGCCTCCTCGCCTCCGCCCGGTACGACTCCCTGAGTTTCGAGACGGACGTGGACGGCGCCTACCGGCCGCCCCTCGGCAACCCCGGCGACGACGACATCACGGACCGGACGGGCTCGGTGACGGGGGGCCTCGGGGCCGTCGTGCGCGCCACGGACGCGGTGCACCTCACGGCGAACTGGGCGCGGGGCTTCCGCCAGAACGCCCCGAACTTCGGGCTCCGCCAGCTCGGCGACGGCGTCCTCGTCCCCAACGGCCTGCTGGACCCCACGACCTCCGACAACTTCGAGGCGGGGGTGAAAGCCCGGGCCCGCGGCCTCCGCCTGGACGCCTCGTACTACCACTCCTTCATCCGCAACTGGCAGGGCGACTTCCGGACCGTGGCGAGCTACAACGGCCTGCCCTACCTCGACGTGAACAACAACGGGGTGGAGGACGCGAACGAGGGCTTCGTGCAGCAGGTGGCGGGCGGCGAGGCATTCGTGAAGGGCGTCGAGGTGCGCGCGAGCGTCCAGCCCAACGCCCTCGTCGCCGCCGTCCCGCCGACCTGGTCCGCCTGGGGCTCCTTCGCGTGGAACCGGGGCCGCGTGGACCCGACGAAGGACCACCCTCGGAGCGAGCCGCTCCGCCACACCCAGCCGACGCGGCTCCTCCTCGGCCTCCGCTGGGACGAGGCGGGGAACCCGTCCCGCCGCCTCTGGGTCGAGGGGGTGGCGGACTTCGTGGACGCCTTCGACCAGATCCCGAGCGACCGGGTCCTCTCGGACCTCGCCTGGCGGAGCGACCCGCAGGACGGGACCTCGCCCCTCCTCCGCGCGGGGGGAGGCGTGCCGGGGTATGCACTCGTCCACCTCCACGCCGGCATGAAGCTCTCGGAGGCGGCGACCCTGCGCCTGGGCGTCGAGAACCTCTTCGACAGGCAGTACCGCCCCGCCCACAGCCGGATGGACGCCCCCGGCGTGAGCTTCCTGGCCAGCCTGGAGGTGCGGTTCTAGCGGACCCGGAGGATCACCACCGCCTCGCGGCCGTCCCCGAGGAAGCCCTGCGAGGACCTGCGGAACACGGCGATCCCGTCGGGACCGAGCGTCACGGTGCCGGCGATCCGGAGCCGCCGCACGGTGGGCCGCTCCACGGCCACCGAGTCCTGCGGGAGCGAGGGGGACACGGAGGTCTCGCCCGCCCCGGACCCCGAGCCCTTGGCGGGCTCCGCCACGATCACGCCCGTGGGGAGGGGGACGTCGAGGATCAGCGTGTCGGTCTCGATCCCCTCCAGGCGCACGAGGTCGAGGCGCAGCTCGGCGAGCCCCGGCCGGCCGTCCGCGTCGGCGCGGACCTGGAGGTCCAGGAACTGCCCCTCCTCGACGGTGGACACGATCGGGTCGGGGATGCGGGAGCCCTGGGCGACCTCGACGTCCCAGTCCTTCAGGTACCGCCGCTCCACGCCCGCGTTGAAGCAGGCGGGGACCCCGAGGAGGATCGACCCGGAGACGCGGGCGATCTCCTTCGACCCTTCCGGGAGCCTGCCGTCCCGGGCGACCTCGGTCCCCGCGGGGACGTCGGCCACGACGACCTCCATCCGCGCGGGCCGGACCTCGGCGTCCAGCGCGCCCAGGATCTCGTCGCGCACGGGTCCCGCGGGGGGCTTGTCGTCGCCGCCCTCCACGAGGACGATCCCCCCGCCGAGGACGGTGCAGCGCTCCTGGGCGGCGGGGGCCCAGGCCCCCAGCAGCGCCTCGGTCCTGAGGTCCAGCTCGACCGCCGCGGGGAGGTCCTCGGTCTCGTCCGGGGGCTCCGCCAGCCAGGCGTTGAAGAACCCCACCACGCTCCCGCCGAGCACCGGGCTCCAGAGGAAGGCGTGGGGCCCGGGCTCCGGAATCGGCGCGGACCAGCGGGCCGTCACGCGCAGCCGGAGGGGCTTCCCGCCGGGACCGGTCCAGGAGTGCTCCACCGGCTTCCCCGGCTCGAGGCGGAAGGTCAGCCCCGCCTCCCCGATCGCCACGGCGGCGCGGTCGATGGCCCCGAAGCCCGCGTGGTGCGGGTGGATCGGCTCCTCGGCGCGCGGGGTCGCCGTCCGGGCCACGAGCTCGACGAGGACCGCCTCGCCGCCCGGGAGCGGGGAGACCCGCGCAGTGACCGAGGCCCCGGTGCGCTGCCGGAGGACGATCGGGTCGGCGATGCTCGCGGCCTGGGCGATCTCCACGTCGTAGTCGGAGACGTAGAGGCGGTCCTTCACGTCGGCGAAGACCACGGCCTCGCCGGGGGGCGCGGGGCCGCGCCCCGCCAGGATCACGGACGGGGAGGCGCCCGGGGAGTCGAACTGGACCTCGAGGTCCACGGTGGGTGGCCGGCGGGCGCGCACGCGGGCCAGCGCCGCGGCGATCCCCTTGGCGGCCGGGAGGGGGACGCGCACCATCCCCGCGGACTCGTCCACGGCCAGGCCGGGCCCCGCGAACCCCGAGAGGATCTTGAGGATCCCCTCCAGGTCCCCGGAGCCGATCACCGGGGGGCGCTCGATCATGTTCCGGGGGATCCCGCCGTGCTCCAGGGCCTCGCCGTCGTCGCTGCCGCTCGCCTCCAGGTGGGCCTCCCCGACGAGGAGGTGGCGGCCGACGGACGACCCCGAGTTCGGAGTGCGCCCCCGCACCGGTCCCGGCTGCGTCGCGACCGTGCGCCGCATGTGGAGCAGGTCGCGGGCCGGGAGGACGGCCTCCCCGGGCTCCTCCCCGGCCGCCAGGGCCGGGAGGAGGAGGAGGGAGGCGACGGCGAAGGCGCGCAGCGGCCGGAGGTCGGGCTTTCCCATGGCCCCCATCCTACTTCACCCGGCCCGCGCCGCCAGCGCCGCGCCGCCGGGCGGCAACGGCGGGCCGGGCAAGCCCCGGCAATACCCACCGAAGACACAAGGCGGGCGGGGCAAGCCCCGCCCCTACGAGCGTCTCCGCCCCGCCTTCGCGGGCTTCCGGGCCGGCGCGGGGGCGGCCCCGCCGCGCGCCGGGGCGTCCGGCCCCTCGGTGAGCGCCACGGGGTCGAGCAGGCGGTCCGCCTCGGCCTTCGAGACGAGGCCCTTCCTCACGATGAGCTCGCGCACGGGCACGCCGGTCTTCACCGACTCCTTGGCCACCTCGGCGGCGGCGAGGTACCCGATGATCGGGTTGAGGACCGTGGCGAGCGACGGGCTCGTCTCGTAGTAGCCGCGGCAGACCTCGGCGTCGGCGACGATGCCGCGCACGCAGGCGTCGGCGAAGTGCGGGAGGTAGTTCGAGAGGATCTCGAGGGACTCCGTGAGGGCCTGGGCCATCACGGGCATCATCACGTTCAGCTCGAGCTGGCCCGCGCCCGCCGCGAGCGCGACGCAGGTGTCGTTGCCGATGACCTTGAACAGGACCATGTTCAGGCACTCGGCCATGACCGGGTTCACCTTGCCGGGCATGATCGAGGAGCCGGGCTGGACCGC
>CAZKTF010000293.1:0-3824 GCA_964555565.1 uncultured Planctomycetota bacterium
CGCGGGGGGTGTGCATCCAGTGCGCCGCGACGCGGGCGACCCCCGTGCCCGCGCCCGCCGCGCCCGGGGAGGCCGCCGGGAAGGCCGTCCGGGACCGGTCGCCGGCGGGGCCCCCGGAGGTCCATTTCCGCGTCCTGGAGCGCGTCGAGGCGGACCACCCCGCGCCCGGCGCCGAGGTGGGCGGCTTCGTCCTCCTCTGGCGCCTCGGGGAGGGCGGGATGGGGAGCGTCTACCTCGCCCGCGACCCGAACCTGGACCGCGAGGTCGCGGTGAAGTTCCTCCGCCGCGACCTCCTCGGGAGCGACCGCGCCCGGCGCCTGTTCGTCCGCGAGGGGCGGGCGCTGGCGGGCATCGACCACCCGCACGTGGTCCGCGTGCACGCCGTGGCGGACTGGAACGGCTGGCCCTACCTGGTGATGGAGCGCCTGGAGGGGACCACCCTCGCGCACCGCCTGGCGGCGCGGAGACCGCTCCCCGTCGAGGAGGCCCTCCGCATCGCCCGGGAGCTGGCGGACGCGCTGGCCGCGGTGCACGCGAAGCGGATCGCCCACCGCGACGTGAACCCCTCCAACGTCTTCCTCCGCGCGCCCGACGGGGCGGCGTGCCTCATCGACTTCGGCCTGGCCCGCGCCCTCGACCGCGTCAGCCGGTCCACGGGGGGCGTCGCGGGCACCCCCCTCTACATGCCCCCGGAGCAGATCTCCGGGGGTCCCCAGGACCTGCGGGTGGACGTGTACGCCTTCGGGGTGACGCTCTTCGAGATGCTCGCGGGGGCGCCGCCTCACGCGTCCCTGGAGCCGGGGGCGTTCTTCCGCGCCGTCCTCCACGAGGACGCCCCTCCGCTGCGGACCCGGCGGGCGGACGCCCCGCGCGCGCTGGAGGTCATGGTCGCGCGCTGCCTCGCGCGGGCGCGGGAGTTCCGCCCCGTGGACGGTGCCGCGCTCGTGGAGGCCCTCCGGGCCGCCTCGACCCCGGCGCCCGCGGGGGCGAGGGGGACGGGGACTCCTCCCGCGGGCTTCCCCGCCAAGCCCCCCGAGGACCCCTCGGAGTCGCTCCCCCTCCTCGGGAGGGACGCGGCCTACGCCGCCGCGGCGGGCGCCGTCGGCGAGGCGGCCGAAGGGCGGGGACGCGTCGTCCTCGTCGAGGGCGCGCCCGGGTCGGGGAAGTCCCGGTTCCTGCGCGAGGTCGAACGGGCCGCGCGCGCCGCCGGGATGGAGGTCCTCCGGACCGCGGAGGCCCGGGCGAGCGGGGCGGCCTTCTCGGTGCTCCGGGCGGCGGTCCTCGGCGCCGGCCGGCGCCCCGCGGCCCGGCTGGAGGAGGTCCTCCGGCGCGTGCGCGAGGCCTCCCCCGGCAACCGCCACTTCCTGCCGGTCCTGCGCTGGCTCCTGGCCGAGCGCGCCCTGGGGCCGGAGGCCCCGGCCCCCGCGGAGGTCCGGCCCGCGGCCCTGGCCCTGTTCCGTGCCCTCGTCCGCGACCGCCCGACCCTCCTGAGCGTGGACGACGCCCACCTGGTGGACGAGGGCTCGCTGGACGTCCTCCTCGCGGTCGCCGAGGAGTGCGCCTCCTGGCCCCTGGCCCTCGCCCTGGCCTTCCGCCCGCCCGCGGCGCTCGCGCGGGGGGCGCCCTTCACGGCGCGGCGCGCCCGCCTCGCGGGCCTCCCCCACGCGGTCCCGGCCCCCATGGGACCGCTCACCGAGGACGACGTCGCCGAGATGACCCGGCGCCTGCTCCGGATCGACCCCCTGGAGGCCCGTCGCTTCGCGCCCCTTCTGCAGCGGCGCTCCGCCGGGAGCCCGCTCTACCTGGTGGAGTGCCTCCGCCTCCTGGAGCAGGACGGGATCGTGCGCGACGCCGAGGGGCGTCGTCGCCTGCGCCGCCGTCTCACCTCCCTCACGATCCCGCCCCGGCTCCTGGAACTGGCGCTCCGCCGCACTGCGGGGCTGCCCTCGCGGGAGCGCGAGGCCCTGGCGGTGGTCTCCGTGGACCCCGCCGGCGTCCCCTCGGCGGTGGTGGCCCGCTGCCTGGGGATCGCCCGCGTCCGCGCGCTCCAGGTCCTCCAGAGGCTCGTGGAGGCGAGGGGCCTCGTCGCCGAGGACGGGGAGCGCTACCGGATCCCGCACGCCGAGATCCGGGAGGCGGTCTACGGCGGGACGATCCCGGAGCTCCGCCGCGCCTACCACGAGACGCTCGTGCGCTTCCTCCAGGCCGAGGGCGGCGCGGGGAGCGACCCGGCGCGCCTGGGGAGCCACCTCCGGCTGGCCGGGCACCCGGCGGACGCGGTGCCCCAACTGGTCGAGGCCGGCCGCCGGCTCCTGGCCCGCAACAGCCCCGTGGAGGCCCTCGCCTCCTTCGAGGACGCGCTCGCCTGCGCGGGGGAGGCGGACTGCCCCGGGGCGCGGATGGGGAGGGGGCGGGCGCTGGAGGCGCTGGGGGATCTGGAGGCCGCCCGCGCGGCGCTGGAGGCGGAGGCGGCCGAGGGGCGCCCCGCGCGCGGCGAGGCGCTCCTCGAACTCGCGGCCTTCGAGCGGAACCGGGGGCACAACGCGGCCGCGAGCGCGTGCCTGGACGGGGCCGCCGCGCTCGCGGCGCCGCCCGGGATGCGGCTGCGCTACCTCAAGCTCCGCGCCCAGGTCGCCTCGCGCCTGGAGCGCTTCGAGGAGGCCCTCGAGGCCGTGGGCGAGGCCCGTGCGCTGGAGCGGCACTCTTCGCCGGAGAGCCTGCTCACCCTCCGGATGACGGAGGGGACGGTGCGGTGGCGGCGGGGGGAGTTCGAGGAGGCCTTCCGGATCTGGAGCGAGACGCTTCCGCTCGCGGAAGAGTGCGGCTCCCAGGAGAGCGCCTCGGTCCTCCTCCTCGACTTGAGCATCGTGTGTTCGGACCTCGGGCGCGCGGACGAGGCCCGGACCTTCGCCGAGACGGCGGTGGAGCGTGCCGTCCTCGTCGGCTCCGACCGGACGCTCGCCTTCGCCCGCCTCCAGCTCGCCGACCTCTCGATCCGGACGCTGCGCCTGGACGAGGCGGCGGCCGTGCTCGACGCCGTGGAGGAGTCCCTCGACAGGCTCGGGAGCGACCAGGCCGGGTACACGCTCGCCGCGCGGCGGGGCGAGGTCGCCCTCGCCCGGGGCCTCGCGGCCGAGGCGATCCGCTGGGCCGATCGGGGGCTCGCGCTCGCCGCCGATCGGCCCCGGCACGCGGCGTCGCTCCGGCTCCTCAGGGCGGAGGGGTTCCTCCTCTCGGGCCGGGCCGGGGAGGCGGTGGAGGAGGCGAGGCGCGCCCGGGAGGCCTTCGAGACGCTCGGGGCCGCGGCGGACGCGGAGGAGGCCCTCGCGCTGGCCGCCCGGTCGCTGCGGGAAGACGGGCGCGACGGGCCCGAGAGGCTCGCGCTCCGGGCGCTCCGGCAACCCGGCACGGTCCGCGGCGCCGCGGCGGCCGCCCTCGAGGCAGCGACCCCGGGCGAGGCCGGCCGCCTCGCCGACCTGGCCGCGCGTCTCGCCCGGGACCCCTGGGACCGGAGGGAGGTCAGGGCGATCCTGGATCAGGCGGGGGCAGGGAACGGCCCGCGCGTCCTGCCCCCCCCGTCCCGGACTGTCTAGCAGCCCGTCGCGGTATGGCCTCCGACCCGGTCGAATCGCGGCGCGCAACGGGCTGCTAGCGGCAGCCCCGGATGCGCACGTCGATTCGGCAGCAGCAGCACCTCCGCCCGTGACCGCCCGAGGGGTGTCCGGCCCCGGCCCCTCCGGCGCCGCTCCCGGAGTGGCGGCCGATGGACCCCGGGTGCATGACCGTACTTGCGAGGCCCGCCAGCCGATGGAGTAGGAGGCGGG
>CAZKTF010000294.1:0-3729 GCA_964555565.1 uncultured Planctomycetota bacterium
AGGAGGAGCCCGGTCCGCCGCAGCAGAGGCGCCGGGACGCCCAGGTCCGCCGGGGGATCGGAGATGCCGGCGCCCCCCCGGCGGGCCAGGGCCGCGGTCACGGGGTCCTCCACCGCCCGGCGGAGGATCGCCGCGTTGCGGCCCGAGGCGTGGAGACCGGGGGCGCGGTCCGCCTCGAGGACGACCACGCGGAGCCCCCGCGAGGCCAGCGCGCGGGCGACGGAGGCCCCGGCCAGCCCGGCGCCGACGACCACGGCGTCCGCGCGGGAGGGGAGAGGAGGGGCGGAAGAGGTCGAGGAAGGGATGGCCGAATGTAGCGGACCCGGCCCGAATCCGCGGGATTCGTGGCGGCGGTAGGGGCTTGCCTCAGCGATTGCCGCCGCGCAGACGCTCCCAGAACTGCCGTGGGGAAACGATGACGGTCCTCTGCGCCCGGCCCAGGGCCTGCACTTCCCGGTCCCCCGTGACCAGGTACTCGGCCCCGGCCCGGACCGCGGCGGACAGGATGGCGCGATCCCCCGGGCCCCTGAGAGGGAGGGGCAGGAGCGGCCCTTCGGGAGCGGGCGAGGCTCCATCCCGGAGAAAGGCGACAATCTCCCGGGCGGCCTCCGCATCGAGCCTGACCTTGTCCCGGAGCGCCCGGGCCAGCTCCTCGAGGAGGACCTCGGACACCACGAGTTCGTGCCGGAGGATCACCTCCCGGAGCACGTCCGCGCAGAGGCCCCTCGCGGCGAAGGCGGCCACGAGGACGTTGGTGTCGAGGAAGACCCTCACGAGACGCGGTCGAAGACGTCCTCGTCCGTGAGGAGGCCGCGGGCCTCGGCCGCGGGCAGGGTCCGTGCCCGGAGGGACTCGAACTGCAGCAGCCGCAACTGCCTCCGCAGCGCCTCGCGGGCCAGGGCGCTGCGCGTCCGGCCCAGGCGGCGGCTGAGCCTCGCGAGCAGGCGGTCGAGGTCCCGATCCAGGCGGATGGTGATGCTCGTGTCCTTCATGCACGACATTGTAGGACAGAATGCGTCCGCAGGCAAGGGTGCCGTGCGGCCGCGCAAGGGGGGAAGGGGAGTCCTCCGCCCGGTGGGCGGCGGCAGTCGGCCCAGCTCCCCGGGCTCACTTCGCGTCCCGCAGGTCCGCGAAGTCCTGCAGGAGCCTCTCGTACGGTCCCTTCACCTCCACGAGGTAGCGGTCCTGGAGGTCCGCGCTCCTGAACCCCGGCGAGTTCTTCGAGACCCACCCCCCCATCTTCACTTCCAGTTCCGCGAGGTCCATCCGGAACCGCCTCCTGGCGACAGCCATGCGGAGGAAGTCCTTCGCCTGGTCCTCCTTCCGGCAGGTTTCCCCGTCGAGCCGGCACTTCCCGACCTGGAGCTTCAGTACCTCGAGGGTCGCCTGCGGACTTCTCGCGACGCGGAGGTAGCGCGGGTGCTCCTCGACGGTGCACTTGGCTCTCGTGGCGATCTCGGCGAGGGCCGTTCGCCAGGCCATGTTCCGGACCGCGAGGGTGACCCGATCCGCCATGGCCTCCGGGGCGACGACGATGTTCACGTTGCCCGCCGCATTGCGCACGTAGGTCAGGGCGCGATCGATGGGGGAGGTCCCTGACGTCGAACGTGCAGGTGCCCGTGCCCGGCCCCGCCGCCTCCGACTTCGCTGCCGGTGCGGCGGGGGCGGGCGGTGGAGGAGTGAGGTCGGAAGGCACCGAGGAGGACCTCCCTCCTCGCCACGGATGGTAGCCACACTAGGGGTCAGACCCCAGTCGTTTGCAAACGCTGGTGCTGAGGAACTGAGGGGTCAGACCCCAGGCGCTTGCAAACGCTGAGCAGCGGAACAGGGGGTCAGACCCCGTCGTTTGCAAACGCTGGTGCTGAGGAACTGAGGGGTCAGACCCCAGGCGCCGAGCGCACTCGACGTGCTGAGACGCTCTCCAGCGCCTGAGGTCTGACCCCTGGGCTAGAACGACACGGTCACCTGCACGTACACCCAGACGGTGTCGCCGTCGGTGCCGGTCTGGCGGACGAAGGCGCCGTCGAAGAACTGGGCCGCGCCGAAGTCGATGTCCATCTTGTCGGCGGCCTTGACGCGGAAGACGAGGTCCACCTCGGAGCCGAGGTAGGACGACGCCCCCTTCGCGCCGGCCCGGATGGGGATGCCGGCGGCGGAGTACCAGGCGTCCTGCGTCTCCTCCAGGTAGAAGCGGTGGTAGTCCGCCTGCACGGCCCACTTCTCCGAGGGCCGGAGCGTCAGCGACGCGCGGTAGTTGCGCGCGTTCTGCCACGCCATGGCGTCTAGGATCCCGAAGTGCCTGTGGTTCGTCGGGAAGAGCGTCTGGAAGGAGTGGACGCTCTCGCTCGCGGGCTGCTGGTCCCCCGTGGCCTGGTTCCACTCGACGCCGAAGCGGGGCTTCCACGCCGAGTCCTTCCAGGTGTACCCGGCGTCCGCGTGCACGGCGTAGGCCGAGAGCGGCTCCCCGTTCAGGCGGCCGCGCTGGGCCGCGGCCTCGAGGCTCCAGTCCCAGGAGCCCTTGCCGCCGGCGAGGCGCGCCCCCGCGGTCCCGTAGAGCGTCGTCCCCGCCGTGCCGCCCTCCCCGGGGGTCTCGAAGCCGCTCTGCGCGCCCAGGACGTAGACGTCGAGGTCGCTGTGCCCGTGGAGCGCGTGGGGGGTCGTCGTGTAGACGCCGAAGAAGTGGGCGTCGTCGTTCTCGACGCCGGTCCCGACCACCCCGAGCCCGCCCTCGAACACGCGCGTGGCGAAAGCGTCCACCTTCGTCTGGCCGAAGGTCCGCGTCGCGAGGACCCCGTCGAAGGAGCGGCCGTAGTTCCCCCAGTCGTTGTCCCCGACGACCCGCTCGTCGCCGTACTTGAGGACCTGCCGGCCCACGCGCCACTTCCAGCCGCTCCCGAGGAGGTCGTCCGCCTCGAACCATCCCTGCTTGAGGTCGAGCCCCCCGCCGGCCGCCTGGAGCTCGGTCGTCGTGCTCGGCTCCTGCCCGAAGGCCCGCGCGTCGCGCAGCTCGACCTTGGCGCGGAGCGAGTCGGTCACGTCGGCGTCCACGCCGAGCGTCGTGCGGAGGAGGGCCTGGTCCTGCACGTCCTTCCCGAGGGGGTCGTTCGGGCGGTAGGAGCGGTCCCACCGCTCCGCCCGCATCCGGACCCCGCCGTAGAACTTCAGCGACTTCGCGCCGGGCGCGGAGACGTTGCCCCCCGAGGCGCCGGGGTGCGCGGCCATGAAGTCGGCGACCGCCTTCCCGAGATCGCCGCCCCCCGTCTCGAGCTTCGTCTCCAGCTCCTTCACCCGCTCGCGGAGCGCGCGGAGCTCCGCGCGGATGTCCCCGTCCTCGTCCGCCGCGACCGCGGGGGACGCCGCCGCGAGCAGCGCGGCCAGCGGCACGACGAACCTGGTGCGGACCATGGGCGGGTTCCTCCTGGCGGCGGGCCGGCGCCGGGCGGGGCCCATGCCCGGGCCCGACCGGCGGAGTGCCGGTTCTACATCGGCCGCGGGGGGGCGGGGGATGAGGGCGGGGGCGGGGCGCCGGGGGACGCCCCCCGGTACATCTTCGTTACCGGCCCGCGACGGCCCGGGGGCGACGATCTCCCCGTGGAGGGACCCTCTCCCCATGCCGCCCCCGGGCGCGCCGCCTGGGGGGTGTTCGTCCTCGCGGCGGCGGGCCTCGTCGTCCTCGGCTGGAGGGCGGCGGGCTCGGAGCGGGCGGCGGCCGAGCGGGAGGCGCGGTCG
>CAZKTF010000295.1:0-3688 GCA_964555565.1 uncultured Planctomycetota bacterium
CAATCTCCTCGGCCAGGACGGCTGGCAGTCGACCGACTCGCCGCCGACGGCGGGCCGCGGCGTGGTCCAGAGCGCCTTGTTCCGCAGCGGAAACCAGGCCGTGCGGATCGACGCGTCGGTGACGAGGAGGTCTCCGCCCGGGAGGCCCTGGCGCGTCCCCCGCGGCCAGGGCCTCCCGGGCGAGGGCCGCCGGCGACGACGGGGGGGAGGCCGCGGCGGGAGGGCCCCCGCCCCGCGGCCCGCCTCCGGCGCCGCCCCTCACTTCCCCCGGATCCTCCGGAGGAGGTCGCTCGTGGCGTGGGCCTTGGGGTCCCCCACGATGGCGATGGCGGCGCCGACCTCGCGGGCCGTCTCCCGCTCGGGGACCGTCTCCGGCGTGTAGTCGGTCCCCTTGGCGTGGACGTCCGGGCGGAGGAGCCTGAGGAGCGCGTCCACCGTGGGGTCGTCGAAAACCGTGACCAGGTCCACGCACTCCAGGGCGGCGAGGACCTCGACCCGCTCGGCCTCGGGGACGACGGGACGGCCCTTCCCCTTGTTGCGGCGGATGGAGGCGTCGGAGTTGACGGCGACGACCAGCAGGTCCCCCCGCGACCGCGCGTCCCGGAGCGAGCGGACGTGCCCCACGTGGAGGATCTCGAAGCCCCCGTTCGTGAGGACGACCCGCCGGCCCGCCCGCTTCGCCTCGGTGACGAGGCCCGCGAGCTCCCCGTGGTCCGGGACGAAGCGCCCCGCCATCAGCGGCCTCCCCGGGCCCGGGCGCGCGCCGCGGAGCGGTACCGGGCGCGGAGCTCCTCCCGGGTGAGGGTCGCGGCGCCCACCTTCATGACGACGACCCCGCCGGCGTGGTTCGCCAGGCGCGCGGCGTCGAGCGGCGAGGCCCCCGCCGCCAGGGCCAGCGTGAAGACCGCGGCCACGGTGTCCCCGGCCCCGTTGTTGTCGGTGATCTCGTCGCCGCCGCTCGGGGGGACGAGCCACTCCTCGCCGCCGGGGCCCACGAGCGCGAGGCCCTGGTTGCCGCGCGTGACCAGGACGCACCCGGCGCCGGTCCCGGCCAGGAGCGCGCGCCCCGCCGCGGCCACCTGCTCCGGACGCGAGATCTCCTGCCCGACCGCGGTCCCCGCCTCCTCCTCGTTGGGGGTGAGCGCCGTGGCCCCCTTGAACTCGCGGACGCGCCGCCTCGAGTCCACGACGACCACCCTCCGGTCGCCGCCGGGCCCGGCGCGCAGCGCCTCGTAGACCCGCGGGGTCACGGTCCCGTAGCCGTAGTCGGAGACGAGCCAGGCGTCCACGCGCGGGGCCAGGCGGCGGGCGGAGGCCGCCACCCGGCGCGCCAGCCCGGGCGCGGGACCGTCTTCGGGCTCCCGGTCGAGCCGGAGGACCTGCTGCTTGCTGCGGTGCACGTCGCCCGCCAGGAAGCGGGTCTTGGTGATCGTACGGTCCCCGCGCAGGAGCCGGAGCCCCCCCACGTCCGCGCCCCCCGCCCGGAACCGCTCGCGGATGACCCGGCCCGGCACGTCGTCCCCGAGGTGCCCGACCGCGGCCACGCGGGCGCCGAGGGCGAGGAGGTTGTTGGCCGAGTTGGCCGCGCCGCCGGGCCCGACCTGCTCCCCCTCCCAGCGGAGCACGACCACGGGCGCCTCGCGGGAGAGCCGGGACGGCGTCCCGAGGACGTAGACGTCCGCCATGAAGTCCCCGACCACGCCCACGCGGATCCCGGGGAAGCGGCGGAGGACCTCCTCGTAGCGCGCGAGCGGTTCGGGCGGCAGACGTCGCATTCCGAGGAGTGTACGACTAGCCCGAGCTATTCACGAGGGTGCGCGTGGATGGACGGCAAGCACCTATGCAGGCAAGGCTTGCGATAGACCGGCCGGAGGGCCCGGCGAGCCGAGTTGTCCCGCGAGCGGCATCGCGCCGAGAGGGCTCCCGGGGACTTGTCGGGCTGCCCGCGGCAGCCCGACCCCGGGAAGGAGGGCCGCCGAAGACATACCCCATGAGGGTAGGCGAGGCGGAGCGCAGGTGGCGGCCGGAGGCCGCCACGCTGCGCGTCCCGACGCAGGGATCGGCGCGAGGACGCCGCGGGACCGCGTGCCCTCGTGAATAGGTCGGGCTAAGCGAGCCACGCCGGCAGATCCGCGATGGTAGCGAGGACGGCGTCCGCCAGTCCGGCCTCCCGCGCCTTCCGCTCGACGGACCGCCCCTTCCCCGTGCGGACGAGGACCGAGGCGCGCACCCCGGCCGCCCGCCCGGCCTCCAGGTCGCGCAGGTCGTCCCCGGCCGCCACGGAGGACGCGAGGTCGATCCCCCGCTCCGCCGCCGCGCGCAGGAGGAGCCCCGGGCGGGGCTTGCGGCACTCGCACTCGATGTCGTAGAGCGCCACCGGGGCCCCCGGGAGGTGGAGGCAGGTGTAGGTCGCGTCCAGGTCCCCGCCGGCGGCACGCACCGCGGCGAGGACCGCCGTCTCCACCGCGCGGATCCGCTCCCCGGGGAACATCCCGCGCGCGGGTCCCGACTGGTTGGTGACGACGACCCGGAGCCAGCCGGCCCGCCCGAGCGCCGCGAGCGCCGCCGCCGCGCCCGGGAGGAGCCGCACCCCCGCCGGGTCGCCGAGGTACCCGTCCTGGTCGAGCAGCGTCCCGTCGCGGTCGAGGAAGACCGCCCGCAGGTGCTTCCCGCTCATCGCCCGCCGCGGATCCGGCGGAGGATCGCGGTGGTCGATCGGCCGGGGACGAGGGGGACGAGGACCACGCGGCCTCCCCGGGCCTCCACGGACCCGCGGCCCACGACCCCCTTCGCGCGCCAGTCCTCCCCCTTGACGAGGACGTCTGGGGCAACGGAGCGCACGAGGCGCTCCGGCGTGTCCTCCCCGAAGCCCACGACGAAGTCCACGCAGCCGAGCGCCGCCAGCGTCTCGGCCCGCTCCGCGAAGGGGGCGAGCGGCCGGCCGCGCCCCTTCAGCCGCCGGACCGAGGGGTCGCTGTTGAGCCCCACCACGAGGAGGTCTCCCTCGGCCCGCGCCCGCTGGAGCGAGCGGACGTGCCCCACGTGGAGGAGGTCGAAGCAGCCGTTGGTGAGGACGACGCGCTCCCCCCGGGAGCGCCGGGCCTGCAGCACCTCGCGCAGCGCCGGGAGCGGGAGGACCTTCCCCCTCGGGTCCTTCCCCGCGGAGTGGACCGCCTCGAGGATCTCCTCGCGGGTGACCGGGACGACGCCCAGGCGCGAGACCTCCACGCCGGCCGCCGCGTTGGCGAGCCGGGCCGCCTCCTCCAGGGTGGCCCCGCTGGCGAGCGCCACCGCCGCCGCCGCGATGACCATGTCCCCCGCGCCGGTCACGTCGAAGACCTCGCGGGGCTGCGTGGGGACGAGGACCGGCCGGCGCCCGCGCTCGAAGAGGGCGAGCCCGTCCCGGTCGAGGGTTACGATCGCCGCGCGCAGGCCGAACCGCCGCAGCAGGGCCCGTCCCGCCGCCTCGACCTCCGCGCGGCTCCGCACGCGGACCCCGAGCGCCCGCTCCGTCTCGGCGCGGTTGGGCGTGAGGACCGCGGCCCCCCGGTAGCCGCGGAAGTCCGGGCGCTTGGGGTCCACGAGCGCGGGGACCCCCTCGGCCCGCGCCGCCGCGAAGAGCGCGCGCAGCACCGGGTCGGAGAGCGCCCCCTTGGCGTAGTCGCTGGCGACCACCGCGCCCGCGCCC
>CAZKTF010000296.1:0-3667 GCA_964555565.1 uncultured Planctomycetota bacterium
GCGTCGCCGAGCGCCGCGAGCGTCGAGCGCACCCGGGAGCCGTCGCGCCCGGCGGCCGTGCGCGCCGCGGTCCCCGCCACGGACCGGAGCCCGCGGAGCCCGAGGCGGTGCCGGGCCGCGAGCGCGAGCACCCCCAGGTTGAGCCACGCGCTCACCGCCGTGGAGAGGGCGAGCCCGCGCTCCCGCATCGGCCCCACGAGCGCCAGGTTGAGGCCGAAGTTCACCGTCACCATCCAGAGGCCGGCGCGCACCGGCGTGGCGGTGTCGCCCGCGGCGTGGAAGGCGCGCGTCATCACCTGGAGCGCGCAGAAGGCGGGGAGCCCGAGGAGGAACCAACGCAGCACCCCCGCCGCCGCCTCGGCGTCGGCCGCACCGAACTCGCCGTGGCGGTACAGGAGCGAGACCACCGGGAGCGCGAGGACCGCCAGGCCCGCCGCCGCGGGGACCGAGATGAACGTCGTCGCGCGGAGCGCCCCGGCGAGGGAGCGGCCGAGGGCGGCGCGCTTCCCCTCGGCGGCCAGGCGCGCGAACACGGGGAACGCCGCCACGGCCACCGAGATCCCGACCAGCGCCAGGGGGAGCTGCAGGACCCGGTTGCCGTAGTAGAGGGCCCCGTTGGCCCCGTCGCCCGGAACGAACTTCTCGGCCAGGATCGAGTCCACGAGGACGTTCACCTGGACCGGGGCGAGCCCCAGGACCACGGGGGCCATGCGCCGGAGCATCGTCCGGATCCCGGGGTCGCGGAAGTCGAAGCAGGGCGCCAGCGGGACCCCGCGGGCCCTGAGGGCCGCCATCGGGAGCGCGGCCTGGGCGAGCCCGCCGACGAGGACCCCCGCGGCCACCGCGACGGCCCGCCCGGCGGGGGTGTCGGCGAAGAGCGGGGCCAGGGCCGCGGTCCCGGCGATCCAGGCGAGGTTCATGGCCGCCGGGGCGAGGGCGGCGGCGGCGAACAGCCCCTCGGCGTTGAGGGCCGCGGCGAACAGCGCCGTGGCCGCCACGAGCACGACGTAGGGGAAGCACCAGGCCGAGAGCCCGAGGATGAGGCGGGTCTTGGCCGGGTCGTCGGGGTGGAGGGCCTCGGGCGGGACCGTGACGAAGAAGGCGACCGCCGCGGCCGTGAGGACCGTCAGCACGAGCAGGAGGAGCGTGAGCACGGCCCGGAAGAGACGGTGCGCGCCCTCCCGGTCCCCGGCCGCGATCCGCCCCGCGTAGGCCGGGAGGAAGGCCGAGGTGAGCGCCCCCTCGCCGACCACCTCGCGGAGGAGGTTGGGGATCCGGAAGGCCACGGCGAAGGCGTCCGCGGCGGCCCCCCCGCCCAGGGAGTGGGCGAGGAGGGTGTCCCGGACCAGGCCGAGGCCGCGGGAGAGGAGGGTCCCCCCGGAGACCACCCGGGCGGAGCGGATCACCTCCATGGCACGTCGAGGGGCATGGGTAGGGGCAGGGGGAGGGGGAGGGGAGCCACGACCGGAAGCCTCCTCCCCAACCGTCTCCCTGCCCATACCCCTCCCCCTACCCGCCTCCCGCCTCTGCGGCACGGGATCGACGCCTCTCCGCGCGTCCAAGGGATAATGGGGGACGCAGGGTCCCCGTGAGCCGGAGGAGGTCCCCCGTGTCCCGCGCCGTCGTCGCCTGCCTGGTGCTGCCGGCCGCGCTCGTGGCGGCCACCTTCCTCCGCCCGGCCCCGGGCCCGCTCCCCCGCATCCCCCGGGCGTCCGCGGACGAGGGGGGGAAGTCCCCCGTCCCCCTCCCCCCCGGCGCGGAGGACGACCTCCGCCGCACGGCGGTGGTCCGGGCCGTGGAGAGGGTCTCCCCGGCGGTGGTGAACATCCGGACGGACCGGATCCTCAGGAGCGAGGGACTCTCCCTCGACGACTGGTTCCGGAGGCTGAACGGCATCCCCCCCAGGAGCCCGCGCCTCAGGGAGTACCGCACCACGAGCCTCGGATCCGGGGTGGTCATCGACCCGGACGGCTACGTCGTGACGAACTCCCACGTGGTGGCCCAGGCCTCCCAGATCCACGTGGTTTTCTTCGACCGCGGGGGCGGCGGACCGGAATCGGGCGAGGAGGAGGAGGGGGTCCTGGCGGACCTCGTCTCCGACGACCCGCGCAACGACCTGGCCATCCTCAGGGTCCGGGGGACGGGGCCCTTCCCCTTCGTGGAGATGGGGACGAGCGCCGACCTCATGGTCGGGGAGCCCGCCATCGCCATCGGGAACCCCTACGGGTTCTCCAGCACCGTCACGACGGGGGTCGTCTCGGCGCTGAACCGGAGCGTGAACCTCTCGAGCGGCGCGCTGGACGGGATCATCCAGACGGACGCCTCCATCGACCCGGGGAACTCCGGAGGCCCGCTCCTCAACATCCACGGGCGGCTCATCGGGGTGAACACGGCCATCTTCGGGCCTGCCAGGAGCATCGCCTTCGCCATCCCCGTGGACCGGGTCAAGTCGGTCCTCGCCGACCTGATCGACCCCTCCCGTTCCCCCAAGCGGACCTGGGTCGGCTTCGACGTGGCCCTGGAGGGGGGAGGCCTCGTCGTCACGAAGGTGGAGGCGGGCGGGCCCGCGGCCGAGGGGGGCCTCCGTACCCGGGACGTCATCCTCTCCCTGGACGGGAAGCCCGTGAGCGGGGTGTTCGAGTTCAAGAAGCGGCTCCTCGAGAAGGACGACGGGGACCGCGTGAGGCTCGCGGTGCGGCGCGGGACGGTGCCCGACCCCGTGGCGCTGGCGGTGAAGGTGGTCCGCGACCCGGAGCACCCGGGGATCCGGCTCGCGCGGGAGCGGCTCGGGCTCGACCTGGAGGTCGCGCGGGTGGGGGAGGTCGCCACGAGGTTCAAGGTCCTGAGGGTCCGGCCGGGCGGCGCGGGGGAGCGGCTCGGCATGAAGGCGGACGACGTCCTCGACTCCCTCGATCGGGTCGCGCTCACCACCCCCGACGCGCTCGACCTGGTGGTCCGGACGCTCCGCCCCGGCCGCGCGGTCTCGATCGTCGTCTACCGCCTCAGCGGCCGCCGCGGGTGGCTCGCCGAGGAGGGGAAGATCAGCCCGGACTAGCCCGCGCCCCGGAGATCCAGACCGCCGCGGGGCGGGCGCGGAGGAGGGCCTCCGCGGGGCCCCCGAGCAGGTCCTCCGCGTAGGCCACGAGGTCCGCCGGGAGTCCCGGGCGGATCGGGTGGTCGGCCGCCAGCGCCAGGGCCTCCGCACGGCCGATCCGCTGTTCCGGGAACCACCCCCCCGGCGGGTCCCCCGCGGGGGTGCGCCGCTCCGAGGCCGCGTGGACCCAGAGGAGCGGCTCCGCGGGCTCCACGGGGGCGTCGGAGCCGAGGAGGACCTCCGCCCCGGCGTCGAGGAGCGAGCGGAGGGGGAACGAGCGCGCGCCCCGCGCCCCCCAGGCGCGCCGCGCCTTCGGGATGTCCGAGGCCATGTGCCCCGGCTGGACCGAGGCCGCGATCCCCGCGGCCCTGAAGCGCGGGAGGTCGTCGGGGTGGACGCACTGCGCGTGCTCCACGCGGTGGGGGAGGCCGGGGGCCGCCGCGAGGGCGTCCAGCGCCGCGCGGACCGCCGCGTCCCCGATGGCGTGGGCGAAGGTCGGGAGCCCGAGCGCCGCCGCCCGGCGGACCAGGTCCGCCGCCTCCTCCGGCCCGAGCGTGCGGGTCCCGCGGTTCC
>CAZKTF010000297.1:0-3636 GCA_964555565.1 uncultured Planctomycetota bacterium
CGGGCACGGCGCTGCGGTGCCTCGCGGTCCTCGGGGTGCCGAAGGACAGCGTGGTGACCGTGGGGATGAACCTCCCGAGCCGCGCCGTGGGGCGCAAGGACATCCTCAAGATCGAGAACCGCGTCCTGACCGCGGCGGAGCTCGCGCGCCTGGCCCTCTTCGGGCCCAGGGCCACCGTGTCGATCATCGAGAACTACGAGGTGGTCCGGAAGATCCCCCTCGAGCTCCCGGCGGTCCTGGACGGCGTGCTCTCCTGCCCCAACCCCTCCTGCATCACCCACCACGACCCCGTGGCCCCGCGGGTCCGGGTGGAGGAGCGGAACCCGCTCCGCCTCCGCTGCCACTACTGCGAGCGCCGCATCCGCGCCGACGAGATCCAGCTGATCTGACGGGCACGAGGGGGTCCGCACCGGGAGGGGACCCTCGTCACCGCTCCCCGGGGAAACGGGGCGTCCGCCCCCGCCGGGCGGCGTAGGATTCTCGACATGCCACGCCACGCCCGCACCCCCGCCCGCGACATCCTCGAGGGCCTCCCGACCGTCGTCGAGGGCTACGACCTCGCCGCCGAGAGGGGGCGGCTCGGCTCCATCCCCGACGTCGTCGTCCGCGGCCACCGCCTGAACCGCGGCACCGCGACGGTCTCGATCACCGGGGCGATGGAGACCCCCTTCCACGCCGCCGCCCGGAAGCGCCACGCCGACGCGATCCTGCCCACCACCCTGGCCGAGGACTCCCCGGTCATCGAGCTCGGCTGGCCCGAGGCGGGCCCCTTCGTGCGCTGCGCGGCCGGGGTCTACATGGACCTCTACCTCGGCGTGGCCCAGAAGCTCCTCGACCTCCACCACCCCCGGATCCGCGCGGACCTGCGGGTGCTCGAGGAGCTGGACCTCCTCACGCGCCGGGAGATCAACACGGACGACTTCCTCGCGCTGGCCGAGGGGGTGCAGGGGGTCCACCTCCCGCAGGACCTGGCCGCGCTCGCGGCGGCGCAGGCCGCGGCCGCCTACCCGGGGACGGGCCCCTGGAAGGCCTTCCTCTCCAACTCGGGCACCGAGGCGGTGGAGGCGGCCCTCAAGGTCGCCTGGCAGGTCCGCTACAAGCGGTTCCTCGAGCAGCACGGCTTCGACACCCTCGCGCGCGTGGCGGCGGACCTCGGCATCGCGCGCGTCCCGGAGCTGGACGGGGAGAAGAGCCGCCCCGAACCGCTCTTGGCCGACTACCCGTTCTTCATCGTCGGGTGCTGGAGGGCCTTCCACGGGCGCACGCTCGGGGCCCTCCACTTCACGATCTCGAAGAAGGCCCAGCGCACCGGCTACCCCCAGTCCCGCTGGGTCCGCCGCATCCGCTACAACGGCGACCCGAAGGAGCTGGAGGCCCTCCTCGACCCGCGTCCCCTCGCGCAGGTGCTCGACGCCCCGGGCGGCGTGCGCGCCGTCGTGGAGTCGGGCCGGATCCCGCGGGACCTCTTCGCCGGCTTCATCGCCGAGCCGATGCAGGGCGAGGGGGGCTACGTGCCGGCCGACCCGGCGTGGTTCCGCGCCGTGGAGGAGGTCGTGCGGAGGCACGGCGGCCTGTTCCTCGTGGACGAGGTCCAGACGATCGGGCGCACGGGGACGCTGTTCTTCGGGGAGCAGCTCGGCGTGCGCCCCGACGTGGTCGCCACGGCCAAGCCCCTCATCGTCGGCGTGACGCTCGCCCGCGGGGCCTACGCCCCGATGCTCCACACGGGCTGGCACTCCAACACCTTCGGCGGCGGCAAGGTCTTCGACAACCAGCTCGCCTACGCCGTCCTCGACACCTACGTGAACGGGCGGGACCCGGTCCTCGGCGGCCTCTCCTACCCGGAGAACTGCCGCGTGAAGGGGGCCTACCTGGAGGTCCTCCTCGGGCGGCTGCGCGACCGGCACCCGGGGATGGTGGAGGGGTTCGATCGGCGCGGGCTCATGCTCGGGCTGGCCGTGCGGCGGCGCGCCGACGTCATCCGCGTCGGCTGGGAGCGGGGGCTCAAGCTCCTCGGCTGCGGCCCCTCGGGCGAGGTCGCGCGCCTGCGGGTCCTGTTCCTCGCCGACTCGCTCGCGAGGGAGATCGAGGAGGCGGTCCGCGTCCTCGACCGCGTGCTCGAGGAGGTCGGGGCGACGTCCTGACGGGACGGGCGGGGAACGGCGGGCGGGGGGCCCCCGGGGGTTTCGAGGCCTGCCGGTGGCAGGCCGAGCCCGGGGAGCCCCGCCCCTACAAAGGCGCCGTTTCCACCGCCTTTGTAGGGGCGACCCTTGGGTCGCCCGCCGTTCACCGGTCGCGCCTTCGCCGACGGCGGGCGGGCTAGAGCCCGCCCCTACTTCGCGTCCACCTTCTTCTTCACCTCCGGCCTCTTCAGGAAATCGCGGAGGTCCTTCGGCTTCTCGAAGTCCTGCCCGGTGATGTCCTTCAGCGCCTTCTTGAGGGCACGGAACAGGACGGGCCGCGGGCGCCGCTTGTCCGGGTCCCCGTACTTGGCCATGTACTTCCGCTTGGCCCGCTGGTTGTCCTCGTTCCCCGACGCCCCGGTGTCCACCGTGACCGACCCGGTCTCGAAGTGGTTCTCCTCGGGGTACATCTCGAAGAGGTCCAGGAGCGCCGGCAGCGCGCGCCACTCCTTCCAGCGGCCGATCTGCCCGAGGACCTCCGCCACGAGGTCGTCGTTGCCGTCCTGGAGGAACTCCTCCAGGGTCTCCAGCGCCGACCGGAACTCCCAGGTCCCCAGGCACTTCACCGCCTCGGCGAGCATCTGGCCGCGCTCCCGCCTCAGGCGGATCTTCTCCTTCGCCTCGGGGGTGTCGTAGACGGGGTCCCCGGTCCTGGGATCGACGGGGATCCCGTAGTCCCCCTTCGCCTTGGCCTTCCGGTTGGCGTCCGCCTGATCCTCGAGCCACTTCGCGATGCGGGGACCCAGCCGCTGCGCGCTGGAGGCCTGGCGGGCGAGGCCCTTCAGGGCGGTCGTGCGGACCGCGGTGTCCTTCCCCTTGAGGGCGAGGTCCAGGAGCCGGTCCGCGACCCTCGGGTGGAGGACCTTCCGGAGCGAGTTCACCGCCTCGACCTGGTTGTCGGTGTCCCGGGTCGCGAAGTCCCGCTCGAAGCGTTCGAGGGCTTCCTTCGCCTGCTCGTCCGTGGAGTCCTTCGGGGGGACGGGCCTGTCGGCCGCCGGGGGCCTGGCGGGATCGTCGCCCGCCCTCGCGGCGGGCGCGGGCCCCGCGGGGGAGAGGGCCACGAGCAGGAGGAGGAAGAGGATCCGCGGCATGGGTCGCCTCCGGGTGGGGCCGGGGACCCGATTGTACCCGCCGCCACGGCCTCCTTCGGACGCCTTACCCCCGCAGCCGCGCGAGCCAGCCGGCCGCGGCGGCGGGCGCGGGGGGCTTCCACCCGTCGGGGGCCGGGAGCGCGGCCAGGACCTGGTCCACGACCGCCTCCGCGTCCACCCCCTCCGCCGTGGCCTGGAAGGAGAGGACGAGCCGGTGGCGGAGGACGGGGCGGGCCATCGCCCGCACGTCGGAGGCCGCGGGCGCCGGCCGGCCGTCGAGCAGCGCCCGCGTCTTGGCCGCGAGGAGGAGCGCCCCCGCCGCGCGGGGTCCCACCCCGAAGGCCACCGCCGCGTCCACCCCG
>CAZKTF010000298.1:0-3634 GCA_964555565.1 uncultured Planctomycetota bacterium
CCGTGGTGGCCGTCCTCGGCCACGTGGACCACGGGAAGACCTCGCTCCTCGACGCGATCCGGCGCACCAACGTGGCGGCGGGCGAGGCGGGCGGCATCACGCAGCACATCGGCGCCTACCAGGTCACGACGGAGGGGGGACGCCCGGTCACCTTCCTCGACACCCCCGGCCACGAGGCCTTCACCGCGATGCGGGCCCGCGGGGCGACCGTGGCCGACATCTGCGTCCTCGTGGTGGCGGCCGACGACGGCGTCATGCCCCAGACCGAGGAGGCCATCAGCCACGCGCGGGCGGCCGGCGTCCCCATCGTGGTGGCCCTCAACAAGATCGACAAGTCGAACGCCAACCGGGACCGCGTCCTGAACCAGCTCTCCACGCTGGGCCTCATCTGGGACAAGTGGGGCGGCGACACGATGATCGAGCCGGTCTCCGCCACCACGGGGGACGGGGTGAAGCACCTGGTCGAGATGCTCTCCCTCCAGGCGGACCTCCTCGAACTGACGGCCGACCCCCACCGCCGCGCCGCGGGGACGGTCCTCGAGGCGACCAAGGACGAGGCGCGGGGCGTGGAGGCCACGCTGCTCGTGCAGGCCGGCACCCTCCGCGTGGGGGACATCGCGCTCGCCGGCGCGGCCTGGGGCCGCGTCCGCGGGCTCTACGACGACCGCGGGAACGACGTGGACGAGGCCCCCCCCGCCACCCCGGTCCGGGTGGTCGGGCTCTCCGACGTCCCCGAGGCCGGGGCGCGCTTCTACGTCCTCGAGGACGTGTCCGTCGCGAAGGAGATCGCCGAGAGCCGGGTGCGCCGGGACCGGACCTCGAACCGCGTCGAGAGGCAGGCGGTCACCCTGGACAACGTCCTCGACCGCATCCGCGGCGGCGTGCTGCCCGAGGTGCGGATCATCCTCAAGGCCGACGTGAAGGGCTCCGTGGAGGCGATCGAGAAGAAGCTCGTCGAGACCTCCACGGGCGAGGTGACGGTGAAGGTCCTCCACGCGGCCGTCGGCGCGATCAACGAGAGCGACGTCAAGCTCGCCGTGGCGTCCGCGGCCATCATCATCGGCTTCCACGTCCTGGCCGAGCCCCTGGCGGTGAAGCTCGCCGAGCAGGAGAAGATCGAGGTCCGGACCTACCAGATCATCTACGAGGTCGTGGACGACGTGCGGAAGGCCATGGAGGGCCTGCTCCCCCCCGAGAGGAAGGAGCTGGTGCTCGGCCACGCCACGATCAAGGAGCTGTTCCACATGTCGAAGGTGGGGGCGATCGCCGGGTGCGCCGTCACCGACGGGGCCATCCGCCGCACGACCCCCATCCGCCTCTACCGCGAGGGCAAGCTCCTCCTCCCGAACGCGTCCCTGGAGTCGCTCAAGCGATTCAAGGAGGACGTCCGCGAGGTGAAGGAGGGCTTCGAGTGCGGCATGAAGATCGCCGCCTACGACGACATCAAGGTCGGCGACGTGATCGAGTCCTACGAGGTGACGGAGGTGAAGCGGACTCTCGCGTGACGGCTCTTCCATGTTCATCGCCATCGTCCAGGCCGAGCTGCTCGTGCGCGGCGCCCGGAGCCTGAAGGACAAGCGGAGCGTCGTGAAGGGGCTCATCGAGAGGGCCCGGCACCGCTTCCACGCCTCCGTCGCCGAGGTCGGGGACAACGACCTCCTCCAGCGGGCGCGGATCGGCGCCGCCTTCGTCTCCGGCGACCGGACCCTCGTCCGCGCCGAGGCGGACCGGCTCCTCGAGTACTTCCGCGGCTGCCCGGACGCGGAGGTGATCGACAGCCGGGTTGAAGTACTCTGAGGACACCATGCCGAACGAAGTGAGGCTCAAGCGCCTCTCCGAGATCGTCAAGCAGCGGGCGAGCGAGGTGATCCTCTTCGAGCTGAAGGACCCGCGGCTCGGGTTCGTGACCGTGACGCGGGTCAAGCTGGCGCCCGACCTGAGCAGCGCGATCGTCTTCTGGTCGGTCCTCGGGACCCGGGGGCAGAAGTCGAAGACGGAGCACGCCCTGAAGGACGCGAGCCCCTTCATCCAGCGCGAGGTCGCCAGGATCCTCACGACCCGGGTGACCCCCCGCCTGACCCTCAAGTTCGACCCCAGCATCGAGGGGGCCCTGCGGGTGACCTCCATCCTCGACCGGCTGGCGAAGGAGCGGGGGGAAGACCCCCCCGCGGCGCCCGCCCCGTCCGCAACCGACGAAGAATAGCCCCCGTAGGGGGGGGGCTTGCCCCCCCCCGCCGTTATTGCGGCGGGCCCCCCCGCCCGCCGTGTGTCTTCGGGGGGTTGACGCCGGGCTTGGCCGGCCCGCCGTTGTTGCGGAGGACCCCCCGCCCGCCGTAGGCCCCCCCCACCCACCACCCATGGGGGGTCAAAGGCATAAACAACCCAAGTCCCCAGCGTATTCAACCCGTTTCCCCCCCGCGGGTTGTGTCGTTCCGGCGTAGAATCAAGAGGCTCAGGCACCGCCGGGGAGGAGGGCTCCCGATCGGATGGCCGGCCTCATCCTCGTTCGCAACGCGCGCGAGCACAACCTCCGGGGGATCGACCTCGACCTCCCCCGGGAGCGGCTCGTGGTCTTCACCGGGGTCTCGGGGAGCGGCAAGTCCTCCCTGGCGGTGGATACCCTGTTCCGCTGGGGGGAGCGCCGGTACCTGGAGTGCCTCTCTCCGCGCCTGAGAGCCCACCTGGGCGCCGGGGCGCGCCCGGAGGTGGACCGGATCGAGGGGCTCCCCCCCACCCTGGCCGTCCCGGCCGACCCGCCGGCGCGCGACCCCCGGGCGACCCTCGCGTCCCTCGGGGACCTCCTCGACTACCTGAGGGTCCTCTACGCGGTCGTGGGGGACGTCCGCTGCCCCCGCTGCGACGGCCCCGTGGCCCGCCGCTCCCCCGGCGAGGTGGCCGACGCCGTGGCCGCCCTCCCGGAGGGCGCCCGGGTCCTCCTGCTGGCCCCCCTGTTCCCCGGCGCCTCCCCGGACGCCGCCGCCGCGCTCGACCGGGCCCGGCGGGACGGCTTCGTCCGGGCCCGCGTGGACGGGCGGGTCCTCGACCTCTCGGAGGCTCCCCCGGGAGCGACGGCGGCCGAGGTGGCCGCCGTCGTGGACCGGATCGTCGTCCGGGGGGACCTCCGGTCCCGGCTCCAGGACTCCGTGGAGGCGGCGCTCCGGGCCTCGGGCGGGACCGTCATCGTCGCGCGGGACGGCGCCCCGGCCGCCGAGGACCTCCTCTTCTCGGAGCGCTTCGGGTGCCCCCGATGCGGGACGCGGGGGGAGGCCCCCACCCCGGCCTCCTTCTCCTGGTGGAGCCCGAAGGGGGCCTGCCCCGCCTGCGGCGGCACGGGTACGACCTGGAGCCTCGCCCCCGACGCCCTCGTCCCCCCCGGCGCCCGCGCGCCGCTGCGCGACCTCCTGGCCATGGCCTTCGCCAGGCTCCCGAGGGGGGAGCGGGAGGCGCTGTCGCGCCTCGTGGAGACCTTCCTCGACACCGCGGGGAAGGGAGCGGCGACGCTGCCGGCGGGATCCCTCCCGCGCCAGGCGCTCGAGGGGTTCCTCCGCGCCGCCGTGGAGCCGCGCCTCCGGCGGCTGGCCACGGGGGAAGCCCGGGCGGGCCGCGGGGCCGCGCGGGCGCTGCTGGCCCGGCC
>CAZKTF010000299.1:0-3614 GCA_964555565.1 uncultured Planctomycetota bacterium
TCTCCCTCCACCACTTCACCCGCCGCAAGAGGTCCCGCTAACTTGACGGCGATGGCGCTAACGGCGCGTCTACTCCGCGCGGCGGCCCGTCCCGCCGCAGGCGCGGCAGCTGCCGGAGCGCCCGCACGAGGGGCAATCCGCGCGGACGTTGCCCGCGTCGCAACCGCCCGTGCACTTGACGGCCACCTTCCCGGTCTCGTGGCAGTCGGGACAGGGGACCGTGCCGCTCCGGCACTCCCTCACCCCGCAGGGCACGTTCACGGTCCCCCGCTTCTCGCACGCCGGGCAGGGCTGCAGGCCCCTGCCCTTGCAGGTCTTGCAGTTCACCTGGCCCTTCGCGCCGCAATCCGTGCAGTCGAGCTTGCCGTCGTTCTCGCACAGCAGGCATCCCTTGCCGCCGTTCCCCCCGCAGTAGGGGCACGTGTTCCACCCGCGGCCGTCGCACCCCGGGCACGGGGCCTTCCCGCCGTCGCACCCCCTGGCGGCGCACTTCGCCTTGCCCGTGCCGTCGCACGCCTTGCAGCGCTCCTCGACCCGGGTGGTCCCGCCGCAGTTCTCGCACTGGATCCTCTTCCGGCCCCCACACGTTCCGCAGTCGGCCGGGAGCTCCCCCCTCCCCCCGCAGACGCCGCAGCGCTGGGCGGTCTCCCCCTTCCCCGAGCACTTCGGGCATCGACCCGAGTGGTCGCAGTCCGCGCACCGGCGAGCGGTCTCCGCCTTCGACCAGGCGGTCCGGGCCGCGGCGAGGGACGTCTCGAGGGCGCGAGGGAGGCCGGCCGTCGCCGCCGCGATGGCCACCGGGTCGCCGCCCTGGAGGGCGGTCTCGGCGGGGGCGAGCGCCGGGGGGGCCGGGATCGAGGCCGCGTCGCCGAGGCATCGCAGCACTCCCGCCTGCGCCTCGCAGAGGACCCTGCGGCGGAGGTCCCGGACCTTCCGGAAACCCGCGAGCGCCGCGGCGAGGTTCCCGCGCTCGAGGTCCTCCCGGGCGGTCTTCTCGTCCAGGGCCAGCCCCGCGCAGGCGGGGTTCCCCAGCGTGGACACCCAGACCTCGCCGGCCTTCGTCAGGCATTCGGAGACGCGCCTGCAGACCCCCGCGCGCTCCTCCTCCTCCACGCGCGACTGCCCCTGGAGATGGAGACGTTCGGCGGTGCCCTCCCCGGCACGGACCGCCTCCGCGGCCTTGCGACCCGACTCCTCCGCCGCCCGGCGGGCGACGTCGAGCGCGCGGGCCGCGGCCTCCGCCTCGTCCCGGGCCCCCAGGGCCTCGCGGGCCGCCTCGCCCTTGCGGCGCCCCGCCTCCTCCGCGAGGGGATCGAACAGCCGCTTCGCGTCGCGGAACCCCGCCACGGCCGCCGCGTCGTTCCCCGCGCGGAGGGCCTCCTCGCCGCGCTCCCGCGCGGCCCGCGCCGCCGCGAGTCCCTCCGGCTCGGGACCGGCGAGGCCCTTCAGCGCCTCGACGACGGTGCGCTCCGCCTGCTCCGCCCGCGGCCGGAGGTCGCCCGCCTCCTTCTTGACGGCCGCGGCGATCGCCCCCTCGAGGAGGCTCGTCCCCTCCCGGTAGAGGTCCGTGGCCATCTTCGGGTCGCCGCGGCCGGCGACCTCCTCGGCCGACTTCTTCTTCGCGAGCGCGGCCACGACGGAGCCCGGGTCCAGGAAGGACTGGTCGCGGGGGAGACTCCCCTCGACCGCCGCGAAGGCGTCCCGGGCCTTCCGGAGCCCCTCCTCGAGCGCCCGCCGCGTCTCCTCCTGCTGCTGCTTGAGGTACCAGCCGCCCCCCGCGAGGGCGAGGACGACCGCGGCGATCCCGATGAGGAGGCCTCCGCGGCCCCTCCGGGGGGCGGCCGCGGGGACGGGAGGGGCGCCCGGCGCCGCGGCGGGGGACGGGTACCAGGTCGGGGGAGCGCCGGCGCCCGGGACGAGGGTGGGCGCGGCGGACGGGACGAGGGTCGGCGCGGCCCACTGGACTGCGGGGGGCACCGTGCCGGGCGCCCGGGAGCCCGGGAGGATCGTCGGTGCGAGGGTTCCGGCCGGTTGCGCCACGGGAGGGAGGACTGTCGGGAGGAGGGTCCCCGAGGGCGGCGTCGCGGGGGAGGAATAGACCGTCGGCGCCTGCGTCGCCGGCGCCGGGCCCCGGGGCACGGCAATCGTGGCCCCGAGCTCCCCCTCCGGGGCCGCCGACGGGGCCGGGACCGCGCCCCCGCGGAGCGCGGCGGCGCAGGACGCGGCGTCGGCGAACCTCCGGGCGGGGTCGAACTCCATGAGACGGCGCACGACGGCCGAGAACTCCTCCGAGAGGTCCGGCGCGACCTGCCGGGGGTCGGGCGGCACGGCCGCGGGGTTCATCTTCGCCATGGCGATCTCGGCGAACCCCCCGTCGAAGGGACGCCTCCCCGTGGCCAGCTCGTAGAGCATGCATCCGAGCGAGTACAGGTCCGAGCGCCCGTCGGGGCGCTTCTGGAGGATGGTCTCGGGGGCCATGTAGACCGGGGTCCCGGCCACCGTCATCGCGGACATCTTCGCGGAGGTGTCGGCGAAGACCTTGGCGATGCCGAAGTCGGCGACCTTCACCCTCCCGTCCGTCGTCAGGAGGACGTTGGCGGGCTTGATGTCGCGGTGGATCACCATCTTCGCGTGGGCCGCCCCCAGCGCGTCGGCGACCTCGGCCCCGATCCTCCGGGTGTCGGCCTCCGAGAGCCTCCCGCGGCTCTTCAGGAGGTCCGAGAGCGAGCCGCCCCCCACGAACTCCATGACGAGGAACCAGGTGTCCCCGAACTGCTCGAAGCCGTAGAGGGAGAGGATCCCGCGGATGTCGCGGAACTTCGCCGCCGCCCGTGCCTCCTTCTCGATCTGCGCGAGCGATTCGCCGTCCGCCGCGACCTCCGGGGGGAGGATCTTCAGCGCGACCTCCACCTCGAGCCGCGTGTCCCGGCAGAGGTAGACCTGGCCCATGCCCCCCCGTCCGAGGAAGCGGACCACCTGGTACCGCGGCGGGAGGGGGGGCGGTGGGCGGCGGGACCCGCCCGCGGTCGCGCCGCCCGTGGGGGACGACGGGGTGCAGGCCCGGCAGACGGTCTCGCCCTCGGGCAAGGCGACGCTGCACTGCGGGCACGCCTGGGGCATCTTCCCTCCGCCGGTGGGTGAGGGGAATCTAAGGTCTGGGGAAGCGGGGGATCAACTCGTTCCGTCGTCGTAGTATGCCGCTTCCTTGGGCCGCCGCGGCGGGCCCCGGGCGGAAACGGGGGGGGGCGATGGGCAGCTTCGGGCGTCTTCGGATCGTGGCCGGCGCGGACGCGGGCCGGGAGATCGCCCTCGACCGGACGGGGGAGCTCCTGCTCGGGCGCGACCCGGGCGCCTGGTTCCGCTTCCAGGACCCCTCCGTCTCCCGCCGGCAGGCGAACCTGTTCTGCGACGAGGCGGGCGTGCGCCTCGTCAACCTGAGCGAGCGGAACCCCATCCTCGTGGACGACCAGACGTTGTCCGGGGCGCGGGTCCTCCGCGGCGGCGAACGGATCGCCTTCGGCGACGTGCGGATGGCCTACGAGGGCCCCGCGCACGCCGCGGCGGCCCCTCCCGGCGCGATGACCGCCGCGCCGGCGGCCGCGCCGGCGGGCACG
>CAZKTF010000300.1:0-3611 GCA_964555565.1 uncultured Planctomycetota bacterium
GGCGGCTGCGGCGCGCGGCCGGGGCGGCCGCGGGGCTGAACGACTGGTGGCGGGAGCGGGCCGGCTACGCCGTGGACGCGGAGTTCGAGGGCGTGATCCGGAGGAACCTCTCCGCCGTCCTCCTCGGGCGGCGCATGCCCGGGGAGGCCCTCGCCCAGGCGCTGGCGGCGCGGGCGCTGTGGCCGGACGCGCCCGAGGGCCGCTACGCGGAGGCCGACGCCCGGTTCGCCCTCGGGGAGGTGCGGCGGGCGGGCCGGCTCGTGGAGGAGGCGCTGGAGCGCGGGGGGAGGGCGAAGCTCTCCCCCGCCCAGGCGGCGCAGATGCTGAACGAGGCGGCGCGCGAGCGCCAGGCCCTCGGCCTCTTCGGGGCGGCGCTCCGCGCGCTCCGCCTCTCCGCGGACCTCGTCCCCGACCCCCTCGCGAACGGGGCGGTGGCCGCGGTGAAGGACCTGGAGGCCCAGATCGCGGAGCGCCGGCCCGCCTTCGCGAGGATCCTCGACGACCCGCGTCCCGCCGCGGCGGACGTGGCGAAGGCGATCCTGTTCGAGGGCCTCCTCGCGGGGGACGTTGCGCGGGCGCGGGCGATCTTCGAGCGGGCCTTCGGCCCCGACCCCGCGGACCCGCGGCTGCGCGCCCTGGGTGCACGCGCCACGCTCGAGGCCCTGGACACGGAGGAGGGGTGGCGCCGGGCCGCGCTCCTTCACCAGGAGACCCTCCGCCGCCGGCCCGGGGCGCCCGACGCGATCCTCGGGCTCGCGCGCTGCCGCGAGGCCGACGGCGACCGCGCGGGCGCGCTCCGCCTCTACCGCGAGGCCGGGGAGTCCCCCGACGCCGGGCCGGACGTGCGGGAGGAGGCGGAGAAGGGCGCGGCGCGCGTGGCGAAGGACTAGGGGTCAGACCTTGGGCGCCTGGGGTCTGACCCCTTGCTTCCAGAGGCCACTGTTTGCAAACGCCTGAGGTCAGACCCCTAACGACCCCTCCGCCTCTGTCCGCCTTTCCTGCGCGCCCGCGGCCCGCGCCCGTACCATCCCGCCCCCGTCGTGACTCCCAACTGCGCGCCGCACACCTGGATCGAGACTCCCGAGGGGGTCGCCACCCTCGGCGAGACCCTCCGCGGCGAGACCTTCATCGGGCTCGACACCGAGTCCGACTCGATGCACTCCTACTTCGAGAAGGTCTGCATCATGCAGGTGGCCCTCCCGGGGGACCGGTTCTTCGTGCTGGACACGCTGAAGGTCCGCGACCTCTCGCCGCTCGCCCCCGCGCTCGCGGACGCCCGGATCCGCAAGGTGCTCCACGGGGCCGACTACGACATCGTCTGCCTCAAGCGCGACTTCCGGCTGGAGCTGCGGGGCAGCTTCGACACCATGACCGCGGCCATGATGCTCGGCGTGGAGCGGTTCGGGCTCGCCGACCTGGTGCGCGTGGAGTTCGGCGTCACGCTCGAGAAGGCGTTCACGCGCTCCGACTGGTCCACGCGGCCCCTCTCCGCCGGGCAGCGCGCGTACCTGGTCGAGGACGTCCAGTTCGTGATCCCCCTGGCCCAGAGGCTCGAGGCGCGGCTCCAGGAGTCCGGGCTCGTGGAGGAGGCCGCGATCGAGTTCCGCCGCCTGGAGGAGCGCGTCCCCACGCCGAGGGATGAGGACCCCTGGGCCTTCCTGCGCCTCCGCGGCGTGCGGGACCTGCCCGAGCGCGGCCGCGCGGTGCTGCGCGAGCTCCACCGGCTGCGGGAGGAGACGGCGCGCGCCATGAACCGCCCGACCTTCAAGGTGCTGGCCAACGAGACGCTGCTGCGCATCGCGCAGGCGCGCCCGGAGACGACCTCCGCCCTCAGGTCCCTGAAGGGGGTGACCCCCTACATCCTGCGCCGGTACGGGGACGACCTCGTGACCGCGGTCCGCCACGGGCTCGAGGCCCCGGACGCGCTCCCGGACCGCCCGCCCCCGCGGCCCGACGACGCGGTCGGAGCGCGCCTCGGCCTCTCGGGCCAGCGGCGGCTCGGGCGCCTCAAGGACTGGAGGAAGGCGGTCGTCGAGAAGACGAAGCGGACCTCGATCGCGGTCCTGCCGAACCACGCCATGTTCGAGATCGCCCGGACGCCGCCCCCCGACCTCGCGTCGCTCGCGGCGGTCCCCGGCGTGGGCGAGCACCGCGCGAGCCTCTATGGGGAGGACATCCTTCGAATAGCCGAACCACGTCCGAGCTGACGAGTGGGTCACTCGGCTCCGCGACACGCAGAGCTGCCGACGGGGTCAGACCTCAGGCGCCGGCGAGCGGTTCAGCACGTCGAGTGCACTCGGCGCCTGGGGTCTGACCCCCTAGTCCCGCTGCAACGGATTGGCCAGAATCACGGCTCGGCACGGCGGGCAGAGGTCGAACCGGCGGATCGCGGCGACCTCCTCCTCGAGGGACCCGGCGTCGCGCCCCTCCATCGCCTTCAGGAGCCGGCGCATCTCGGCCTGGAAGTCGGCCTCCATGTCCTTCCGCGTCATCTCGGGAGGGTCGTAGGCCGCCACGAGGCGCAGCTCGAACAGGTAGCGCACGTCCTCGTCCACGAGGAGCGACTTGCCGCAGCGGTCGCAGGAGAGCCCGTGCACGGCGGTATTCTACGCCGGTGCTGAGGCGTGCGTGCTGGCGACACACAGGGGTCAGACCCCAGGCGCCGAGTGGACTCGGCGTGCTGCGTCCGTGCTGGCGATACACAGGGGTCAGACCCCAGGCGCCGAGTGCACTCGACGTGCTGAGCCGCTCGCCGGCGCCTGAGGTCTGACCCCACTGTTTGCAAACGCCCGAGGTCTGACCCCTAACATCACACCACCGTGAGCCACTCCATGGCTACGCGCCGGCGCCGCATCGCCCTGAGGATCCTCGTCCTTTTGGCGGTGGCCGCGGGGGCCCTCTGGCTCCTGCACGCGCTCCGGCCCGGGCTCTTCCGCGGGTCGGTCCCCTCGGAGGGGACGGAGGCCCCGCCTCCCTCCCGCGGGCGCCGGCTCTCCGGGCGGGTCCTCGACGCCGAGGGGAGGCCCGTCCGCGGCGCGGCGGTCCGCGCGACGGCGGTGGCGGTGGCGGCGGCGGGGGCCGGCGGCGTCCGGGGTCCGGCGGGGGAGACGCGGACGATCGAGGGAGGGACGACGGGCGCCGACGGGACCTTCTCCCTCGACCTTGCGGCGCTCCCCGACGGGGTGGCGTCGCTGGACCTCAGCGCGACGCGGGGGCCGCTCGCGGCGCGCCGGAGCCTCCCCGGCGGGGTCCCGCCGGAGGGCCCCCTCGACCTCGTCCTCCCGCGCGAGTTCGCGGCGGGAGGGCGCGTCCTGGCCGCGGAGGACGGGCGGCCCCTCGAGGGGATCGCGGTGCGGATCGGCGGGCGCGAGGCCGCCACCGACGCGCGGGGCGCCTTCCGGCTCGAGGGGCTCCCGGCCTCGCTGCTGGCCGGAGGGAGGCTCGCCGTGGAGGCGCGCGGGTCCGGGCGCCGCCCCCTCCGGACGGAACTCACGGCACCGGGGGCCGTGGACGACCTGCTGCTGCGGCTCGACCCCGAGTAGGCTACGGCGGTACAAAGGAAGGCCATGCGCGCGCTCCTGGTCGTTGCGGCCCTGGCCGCGGCCGTGGCC
>CAZKTF010000301.1:0-3598 GCA_964555565.1 uncultured Planctomycetota bacterium
TAAACCCCTGTCAGAACTGATCCGGCCCCGTTGAACTGCGGAAGTTGGGCTAGGGCTGCGGCGGCGCCGCGGGCGGAGGGAAGATCCCGTCCAGGCGGCGGAGGAGGTCCGAGGGGAGGTCGGTCCCCGCGGCCTCGACGTTCTCGTCCACCTGCTCGACGCGGGTGGCGCCGAAGATGGCGGCGGCGACGGCGGGGGCGCGGAGGGTCCAGGCGAGCGCGAGGCGCGCGGGGCGCATCCCGGCCTCGGCGGCGAGCGCGCAGAAGGCGTCCACGCGGCGGCGGGATTCGGCGTCGAGGTACTTGGCCATCCAGACCTTCCGCTGCTCGTCGGCGAGGCGGGTGCCCGCGGGGACCTTCCCCCCGCGGTACTTGCCGGTGAGGACGCCCTGGGCCATGGGGGAGAACACGACCTGGGCCAGACCCTCGCGCTCCGAGACCGGGATCACCTCGGCCTCGATGGCGCGGTCCATGAGGTTGTAGGGGGGCTGGTTCGAGACCGGCCGCGGCGCGCCGAGGAGGTCGGCGGTGCGGCAGGCGTCGGCGATCTGGGCGGCGGTCCAGCAGGAGACCCCCCAGTAGAGGACCTTGCCCTGCGCGATGAGATCGCCCATGGCGCGCACGACCTCCGGGAGCGGGGTGTCCGGGTCGTACCGGTGGCACTGGAGGAGGTCCACGTAGCCGGTCTTCAGATACCCGAGGCTCTCGTGGAGGGCCTCGAAGACGTGCTTGCGGGAGAGGCCGCGGTCGTTGGGGCCCTCGCCCGTGGGCCAGAAGGACTTCGTGGCCAGCACGATCGAGCGGCGGGGGACCCCCTCCAGGGCGGCGCCGAGCGCCCGCTCCGCGCCGCCGCGGGCGTAGACGTCGGCCGTGTCGAGGAAGTTGATCCCCTTGTCGAGCGCGCGTCGCACGCAGGCGGTCGTGGTCGCCTGGTCCGTCGAGGCCCCGAAGGTGAGCCAGGAGCCGAGCGCGACCTCGCTCACCCGGACGCCGGACCCCCCCAGCCTCCGGTACCTCACGGCTCCACCTCCTTCGCCAGGCCCCGGGCGATCACCATGCGCTGGATCTCGCTCGTCCCCTCGCCGATCTCGAGGAGCTTCGCGTCGCGGTAGAAGCGTTCCACCTCGTACTCCCGGGTGTAGCCGTAGCCGCCGAGGACCTGGATGGCCGAATCGCAGCAGCGCATGGCGGCCTCGCTGGCGAAGAGCTTCGCGATGGCGGACGTCCGGGCGAACTCGAGCCCGCGGTCCTTCAGCCAGGCGGCCTGGTAGACGAGGAGCCGCGCGGCCTCGATGTCTACGGCGATGTCCGCGAGCCGGTCCCCCACGCCGCCCATGTCCCCGATGGGCCCCCCGAAGGCCTTCCGCTGGCGGCTGTAGGGGAGGGCCCGGTCGAGCGCCGCCTGCGCGAGGCCCACGCCGATGGCGCCGATGGAGATCCGCCCGCCGTCGAGCGTCTCCATGAACCGCCGGAAGCCCTCGCCGCGCTGCTCCGGCCCCCCGAGGATGTTGTCCCGCGGGATCCGGCACTCTTCGAAGTGGAGGACCCGCGTGTCGCTCGAGCGCATCCCGAGCTTCTTCTCGAGGACGCCGTAGCGGAGCCCCGGCGTCCCCCGCTCCACGACGAAGGCGGAGATCTCCTTGCGCCCGTCCGGGCGCTTCCCGGTGACCGCGGTGAAGACGATGGTGGCCGCGTGGCTCCCGTTGGTGCAGTAGAACTTCGTGCCGTTCACGAGCCACCCGCCGCCGGACTCCACGGCGGTGGTCTCGGTCCCCTGGGCGTCGGAGCCCGCGTTCGGCTCCGTGAGGGCGAAGGCGGCGATCCCCCGGCCCGAGGCGAGCCGCGGCACGAACCGCTTCCGCTGCTCCTCGGTCCCGAAGGCGTAGATCGGGTAGGTCCCGAGCGAGGTGTGGGCCGCGAGGCCGAGCGCGAGGGAGGCGTCCACCCGCGCGACCTCCTCCACGGCGATCACGTAGGCCCGCGTGTCCATCCCGGCCCCGCCGTACTCCTCGGGGATCGGGATCCCGAGGAGCCCCAGGTCCGCCATCTTCGAGAAGAGCGCGGCGGGGAACTCCGCCGAGAGGTCCCGCGCGATGGCCCCGGGGGCGACCTCGCCCACCGCGAAGGCGCGGACCGTCTCGCGGATGAGCCCGTGCGTCTCCTCCAGGTGCGGGTACGCCTGCTCGCTCGCCATGCGGTGCGGTCCTCGGTCCTCGTTCCCGGGGCCTAGGCCTTCGCGGGCGCGCCCCGGCGCTTCGCGACCTCGGCGCGGATGTACGCGACGATCTCGGTGGAGGGGGTGCCCGGGCCGAACAGCCGCCCGACCCCCATCTTCTCCAGTTCGGCCCGGTCCTGGTCGGGGATGATCCCCCCGCCCGTGAGGAGGACGTGGGACGCCGCGCGCTTCTTCAGGAGCTTGATCACCTTCGGGAAGATGGTCATGTGGGCCGCCGAGTGGAGCGAGAGGCCGATGGCGTCCACGTCCTCCTGGAGCGCCGTCTCCACGACCATCTCGGGGGTCTGCCGGAGCCCGGTGTAGACGACCTCCATGCCCGCGTCGCGGAGCGCGGACGCGACGACCTTCGCGCCGCGGTCGTGCCCGTCGAGCCCGGGCTTGCAGATGAGGACCCGGATCTTGCGCTCCGCCATGTCGGACCCTCCCCTAGAACTCCGGCTTCTCCACGTACACGCCGAACACGCCCTTCAGGACATCGACGACCTCGCCGAGGGTGGCCCGCGCCCGGACGGCCTCCACGAGCACGGGCATGAGGTTCCCGCGGCCCGTGGCGGTCTTCCGGACGCGCTCGAGCGCCCGCTTCGCGGCGCCCCCGTCCCGCGTCCCGCGGAGTTTCTTCAGGCGCTTCCGCTGCTCCCGCTCGGCGCCGATGCCGATCCGGAGGAGCGGGATCTCGATGCGCTCCCCCTCCTCGACGAAGCGGTTCACGCCGACGACGATCCTCTGCCCGCGCTCGAGCGCCCGCTGGTAGTCGTAGGCCGCGCGCGCGATCTCGCGCTGGAAGAAGCCCTTCTCGATCCCCGCGAGCACCCCGCCCTGCTCCTCGATGCGGCGGAAGTAGTCCTCGGCCTCGCGCTCCATGTCGTCGGTGAGCCGCTCGACGTAGTAGGAGCCGCCGAGGGGGTCCTGCACGTAGGCCACCCCGTGCTCGTAGCCGAGGACCTGCTGCGTGCGGAGCGCGACCTTGACCGACTTCTCGGTGGGGAGCGCGAGGGTCTCGTCCATGGAGTTCGTGTGGAGGGACTGCGTCCCGCCGAGGACCGCGGCGAGGGCCTCGACGGCGGTGCGCACGATGTTGTTCTCCGGCTGCTGGGCCGTGAGGGAGACCCCGGCGGTCTGGGTGTGGAACCGCATGAGCCAGGAGCGCGGGTCCTTCGCGTGGAAGCGGTCGCGCATGTGCCGGGCCCAGATCCGGCGCGAGGCCCGGTACTTGGCGATCTCCTCGAAGAAGTCGAGGTGGGCGTTCCAGAAGAAGGACAGGCGCGGGGCGAAGGAGTCCACGTCGAGGCCCGCGGCCACTGCGGCCTCCACGTAGGCGAAGCCGTCGGCGAGCGTGAAGGCCAGCTCCTGCGCGGCGGTCGAG
>CAZKTF010000302.1:0-3591 GCA_964555565.1 uncultured Planctomycetota bacterium
CGCGGCTGCGGCGGCTCGCGGAGGAGGGGGTCGCGCGGCGCTGGCGCCCCGTGCCCCCGGCGGTGCGGGCGCGCCTCGACCGCGAGCTCGGGGTGATCGGGTCGCTCGGCTTCGCGGGGTACTTCCTCCTCGTCCACGAGATCGTGCGCTTCGCGCGGGAGCGGGGGATCCCGTGCGTGGGGCGCGGCTCGGCGGCGGACAGCCTCGTGGCCTACGCCCTCGGCGTCTCCATCGTGGACCCCGTCGCCCGGGACCTCGACTTCGAGCGCTTCCTCAACCCGGGGCGGCGCGACTGCCCGGACGTGGACCTGGACCTCTGCTGGCGGCGGCGCGAGGAGGTCATCGAGCACCTGCGGCGCGTCGCGGGGGAGGACCGCACCGCCACGCTCTGCACCTACGCGACGATGGAGGGGACCTCGGCCTTCCGCGAGGCCGCCAAGGCCCTCGGCGTCCCCCCGCGCGAGGTGGACCGCCTCGGCAAGCGGCTCCCGCACCACGCCCCGGAGGGCCTCGAGGCGGCGCTGCGCGAGCGGCCCGAGGCGCGCGGCCTCGGCTTCGACCGGCCCGAGGTGCGCGAGGCCCTGCGGCTGGCCGACGCGCTGGCGGGGCTCCCGCGCCACCTCTCGGTCCACCCGGGCGGCGTCGTGGTGGCGGACCGCGACCTGGCCACGCTCGTCCCGCTGGAGCGCGCGGCCAAGGGCTGCGTCGTCACGCAGTACGACAAGCGCCCCGTGGAGGCCATGGGCCTCGTGAAGATCGACCTCCTCGGGAACCGCACCCTCTCCGTCCTGGCCGACGCCTGCGCCCTGGTGCGCGGGGGGGGCGGGACGCCGCCCGACCTGGAGGGGATCCCCGGGGAGGACGCGCGCTGCGCGGCGCTGCTGCGCGAGGGGCGCACGGTGGGGTGCTTCCAGATCGAGTCCCCGGGCGTGCGGAACCTGCTGCGGGAGATGGACGCGCGCACCCGGGAGGACGCCACGATCGCGACCTCCCTCATCCGCCCCGGCCCCGCGTCGAGCGGGATGAAGGACCGGTTCCTCCGCCGCCGCGCGGGCGTGGAGCCGACCGTCTTCCTCCACCCGGCGTTGGAGCCGCTGCTCGCGGCGACCCACGGCGTCATGCTCTTCCAGGAGGACGTCCTCCGCGCGTCCCACGCGGTGGCGGGGCTCTCCCTCGGCGAGGCGGACGACCTCCGGCGCGCCATGAGCCGGGCGCGCGACCCCGGGGCGCTGGCGGCGGTGCGCGGGCGGTTCCTCGCGGGGGCGGCGGCGCGCGGGACGGACCCGGACGCGGCGGCGCGGATCTGGGAGGAGATGGCGCGCTTCACGGGCTACGCCTTCTGCAAGGCCCACGCGGAGACCTACGGGCACGTCGCGTGGCGCGCGGTGTGGATGAAGTCCCGCCACCCGGCGGAGTTCTTCGCGGCGGTCCTGGAGAACGAGGGCGGCTTCTACGAGCCGCGCGAGTACCTGGAGGAGGCGCGCAGGGCGGGGGTCCGGATCCTGCTCCCCTGCGTGAACCGCAGCGGCGCGGGCTTCTCCGTGGAGGGCGGGGCGCTGCGCATCGGCCTCAGGCCCGTGCGGGGGCTGCGCGGGTCCACCCGGGAGGCGCTCCTGGCGGCGCGCGCGGCGGGGGGGTCCTTCACGTCGCTGGCGGACCTCGCGGGGCGCGTCCCCGGGATGGAGGAGGCCGAGGCGCGCAACCTCGCGGCCTGCGGGGCCTGCGACGCCTTCGACCTCCCGCGGGCGGAGCTGCTCTGGCGCGCGCGGGTCCTCTACGGACGGGCCCGGCGGGGCGCGCCGGGGGGCGGGGAGGCGGCGGGCGGGCTCGGGCTGCGCGTGGAGGTCCCCTTCCCGCGCTTCCCGCGCCTCCGGCGCGAGACCCCGGAGGAGCGCGTGGCGACGGAGATGCACCTCCTCGGGCTCACGCCCACGGCCCACCCGGTGGCCTTCTTCGGCGCGGCCCTCCGCGAGCGGGGCTGCGTCCCGAGCGGCGAGGTCCCCGGCCTGGGGGGGAGGCGGATCCGCGTGGGGGGATGGCTCGTGACGACGCGGCGCGTGCGGACCCGGGGCGGGGAGCCCATGAAGTTCCTCACGGTGGAGGACGCGGAGGGGCTCGTGGAGTGCGTGCTCTTCCCCGAGGCCTACCGGCGGTTCGGGGGGCTGCTGCGCGCGCGCGGGCCCTTCGTGCTGGAGGGCGTCGTGGCCCGACCCCCCGCGGCCCCGGTCCTCACGGTGGAGTCCGTCGAGGACCTGGGCGCCGGGGACCTCGCCCGCGAGGCGGGCGTGCCGGAGGCGCTGATCGGGATGGGCGGGGAAGACGTGCCCGGCGGCGATGCGCGCGGGCCCGGGGACCCGCGGGCGTCGGACGGGCTGTGGTGACGGCGACGGCGGGCGGGGGACCCCGGGGGTTTCGAGGCCCGCCAGTGGCGGGCCGAGCCTGGGGAGCCCCGCCCCTACAATTACTCTTCTTCGTCGCGGCCGGGGCCTCCGCCCAGCGCGGCGGCGATGGCCTCGCCGAAGGCGCGGGCCGAGGCGGGCCCGTCGGCGGTGATGACGTTCCCGTCGGCCACCACGGGCTGCTTCTCGTAGCGCGCTCCGCCCTTCCTCAGCTCCTCGATGGCCGCGGCGTCGGGCCAGCAGGTGGCCCGCCGTCCCTTCGCCACGCCGGCCTTGCCGAGGACCGCGCCCGAGAGGCAGATCCCCGCCACGACCTTCCCCGCCTTCGCGCGGTCCTGGAGGATCGCGTGCAGGGGGGTGTGGTTCCAGAGGTGCTCGGGGGAGCCCATCCCGCCCACGGCCACGACCGCGTCGAAGTCCGAGGCCCGGGCGTTCTTCACGAGGAAGCCTGGCTCGACCTTCGCCCCCAGCATCCCCGTCGCCGTCCCGGGCTTCGTGGACGCGACCTCGACCTGGGCGCCCTCGCGCTCGAGGACCCGGCGAGGCTCCAGGTACTCCTCGTCCCGGAACTGCTCCGGGGCGACGACGAACAGGACCCTCTTCCCCTTCAGCCGACCCGCCATGAGCCACCTCCTCGCCGGGGACCGTCCCCCGGCAGGGGGAAGCCTACCCCTCCCTGAGGGAAGGCATCAACCCCCCTGCCGGGGATTCGGCGGGGTGAAAGCCGGGGCGTCGGGGTCCGGCGCCATGGCCGCGAGGATACCCGCCGGGGGGCTACCGCAGCGCGCAGACGAGGAACTTGAGGTAGCGCCCCTCGGGGAACGCGGCCGCGGTGGGGAAGTCGGCGGGCTGGCCGTGGGACTCCACGACCTGGAGGTCCACGCCCGCGTCCACGGCGGCGTCCTTCATGACGAGGAGGAACTCCTCCGCCGAGACCCGCCGCGCGTTGAGCGCGCAGGCCAGCAGCCCGTTCGGGCGGAGGACGCCGATGGCGCGGCGCGCGAGCTCGCGGTAGCGCTCCGGCGCCGCCCAGAGCTCGGGCTGCGGCGCGGGCGCCGGGGCCATCCGGCGCCGGCCCCCGGCCTTCTCCCGGTGCGGGCGGGCCCCGCGGCTCCTCCCGTGGTCCTTCTTCCCCCCGCGCGGGGAGGGGCGCGAGGAGCCCGCCCCCCGGCGCGCGTCCCCGCGGGAGGCG
>CAZKTF010000303.1:0-3539 GCA_964555565.1 uncultured Planctomycetota bacterium
GGGGCCGGGAAGGCGCCGCGGGCTCCGCCTCCGCCGGGCATTCCCCCGCCGCCGCCGCCGCCGGAGCGCCCCCGGGGCCCGTGGCCGCCGTGGGATCCGCCCCCGCTCCCCGGGGTCGGCGGGGCTGCGTAGTCGAACTCCGGGAGGGTGACCCTCGGGATCGCGGCCCCCAGGTCCCGCTCCACGGCCGCGACCTCCCCCGCCTCCTCCGGGCAGACGAGGGCGAAGGCGTCCCCCTTCGCGTCGGCGCGGGCGGTACGGCCCACGCGGTGGAGGTAGTCATCGGGAGCCTTCGGAAAGTCGTAGTTCACGACGTGGGTGATCCCCTCCACGTCGAGGCCCCGCGCCGCGAGGTCGGTGGCCACGAGGACCTTCACGCGCCCGGCCCGGAAGGCGGCCATGGTGCGCTCCCGCTGGCCCTGGCTCCGGTCCCCGTGGAGGACCCCCGCCTCGAAGCCCTGCGGCGCGAGCGCCCGCTCGAGCCGGTCGGCCCGGTGCTTCGTCCGGGTGAAGACCAGGACCGAGGCCATCCGCTCGCGGCGGAGCAGCACCGCCAGCAGCGCGGTCTTACGATGCGAGGGCACGGGGAAGATCGCGTGTGTGATCCCCACGGGGACCGAGGACCGGCGCGGGTGGCCGATGTGGATCCTCTCCGGGTGCCTGAGGACCTCGCGGGCGAGGTTCTCGATCTCCCGCGGGATCGTCGCGGAGAACAGGAGCGTCTGCCGCGCGGTCGGCAGCAGAGCCAGGATGCGCCGGATGTCCGGGAGGAATCCCATGTCCAGCATGCGGTCCGCCTCGTCCAGGACGAGGACCTCCAGGTGGTGGAACCGCGTGGCGCCCCGCCCCGCGTGGTCGAGGAGTCGGCCCGGCGTGGCGACCACGATGTCCACCCCGCCACGGAGCGCCTGCGTCTGCTCCCCCATCCCGACGCCGCCGTAGACCGCGGCGACCCCGACGGAGGTGCCGGCGGAAAGCTCCAGCGCCACCGTGCGGACCTGGAGCGCGAGCTCCCGCGTGGGGACGAGGACGAGCACCCGGGTCCCGCCGGGGCGGCGTCCCGCCAGCAGCCTCGAGAGGATCGGGAGGAGGAACGCGGCCGTCTTCCCGCTCCCGGTCTCCGCGGAGGCCACGACGTCCCGCCCGGCGAGGATCAGGGGGATCGTCTTCTCCTGGATCGGCGTCGGCCGCTCGAAGCCGAGGCGCCGGAGCGTCTCCGTGAGCAGCGCGGGAAGGCCGAGGACGTGGAAGGGCAGGGGGACTCTCCGGGGGGAAGGAGGCGACTATAGGGGACGTACCTGAATAACTGACTTGTTACGTCGCGAGCCGGGTGACGCGTGGGGTCTGGTCGGGGCGACTGGATTTGAACCAGCGGCCTCTTGGTCCCGAACCAAGCGCTCTAGCCAGGCTGAGCTACGCCCCGACCGGGGACGGGCGGCCGATACTACCTTCACCGGCGCCGCGCACGACCGGATTCGGAACCGGGGTGGACTCCCCCTTCAGCGCGAGGCGCGGCGCGCGAGGAGGGCCGCCTTGACGCGCTCGAACTCCTCCGGCAGCGTGCGGACCGTCTCCCACGCGGCGGCGATGGCCCCCCCGCGCGCGAACTCCTCCACGAGGCGGCACTTCTCGGCCAGCCCGAGCGCGCCGAGGGTCCCGCCCGTGCCCTTCAGCCCGTGGGCCGCGCGCTCGAGCCCCCGGACGTCCCCCTTCGCGGCGAGTTCCTCCAGGGCGGCCATCTTCGCGGGTGTCTCCGCGAGGAAGATGTTCACCAGGTCCCCCTCGATGTCCGGGTCCCCCTCCTCCTGCATCCCGCGGAGCGCGTCGAGGATCGTGGGGTCGAGCGTCGTCTCCGGCGCGGGCGGGGGGGGCGGGTCGGAGGCCGGGGGGACGGATCCCGCTCCCGCGGGCACGCCGGGCTTGGGCGGCTTGCGTCGGTCAGGACTCACGGGGCGGTCGTCTCCGTCCGGGCCACCCCCATCTCTTCCGGGGGGGCAGTATAGCCACGGGGCGCCCCGCGGGGTCATCGAGAACGGCCGTCCCCGGCGCGGGGAGGAACGGGACCTTCCCGGCCTCGCGCGGCCGGCCTTCCGGCCCGGGGGGAGTTCTGTCACGATGTCCCCGTGACGATCCGGACGCTCGACGAGGCCCTTGGCGCCCTCGCCTCGCGCGGGGACGCGGTCGCCCTCCGGCGGCGCACCGAGTTCCGCTCCTTTCCCCTCTCGGGCGCGGCGGCGGCGGCCCGCGCGCTGCGGATCGCGGCGGTGCTGCACGCCGCGGGGGTCCGTCGCGGCGACCGGGTCCTCATCCGGGCGCCCAACGGGCCCGATTGGGGGCTCTCGCTCCTCGCGGTCCTCCGCCTGGGCGCCGTAGCGGTGCCGCTCGACGCCCGGGCCAGCGCGGAGTTCACGGCGCGGATCGCGGAGCGGGTGCGGGCGCGGGCCGCGGTCCTCTCGAGGGCCGGGGCCCCGGGCCCCTCCGACCTCCCCGCGCTGCTGGTCGAGGAGATCGACGCGCGCACCGCCGCCGAGCGCGGGCCGGACCCGCCCCCGCCGGGGAACTCCCCGGGGGACACGGCCGAGATCCTCTTCACCTCCGGGACGACCGGCGCCCCCAAGGGGGTGATCCTCACCCACGGGAACGTGGCGTCCAACGTGGCCGCCCTCGCCCGCGTGGAGCGCTTCTCGCCAGGGGACGCGATGCTCTCGCTCCTCCCGCTGAGCCACATGTTCGAGCAGACGGTGGGCTTCTTCCTCCCCCTCACGGCCGGGACGCGGGTCGTCTACCTGGACACGCTCAAGCCCTCGGCGGTCGTCCACGCGCTCGAGGAGGAGCGGATCACGGCGGCGGTCCTCGTCCCCCGGATCCTCCAGGGCCTCCGGGAGGGGATCGAGAGGGAGACCGCGGGGGGCCTCCGGGGTGCCTGGTTCCGGACGGCGTGGGCCCTGGCCGGGCCGCTCGGGACCGCGGGGCGGCGGTTCGCCTTCCGCCCGCTCCACCGGCGCTTCGGGGGGCGGGTCCGGTTCTTCCTCTGCGGCGGGGCGCCGCTCGAGCGCGACCTCGAGGAGTTCTGGGGGCGGCTCGGGTTCCCGATCCTCCAGGGCTACGGGCTGACGGAGACGAGCCCCGTGCTCACCTGCGGCACCACGCGGGCGCGCCGGGCCGGGTCCGTGGGGCGGTTCCTCGACGGGGTCGAGCACAGGCTGGGCGCGGACGGGGAGCTCCAGGTGCGCGGGCCCTCGGTCTTCGGCGGCTACTTCGAGGACGGGGAGCGGACGCGCGAGGCGCTCCGCGACGGGTGGTTCCACACCGGGGACCTGGGGGAGGTCCGGGACGGGTTCCTGCACCTCAAGGGCCGGAGCAAGGACCTCATCAAGAGCCCGGGCGGCCTGAACGTCTACCCCGACGACGTGGAGGCGGCGCTCCGGCACGCGCCGGGCGTGCGGGACGCCTGCGTCTTCGGGCTCCCCGGGCCGCGGGGCGAGGAGGTGGTGGCGGCGCTGCTGCCCGCCCCGGGCGCGGCGCTCGACCCGCGCGCC
>CAZKTF010000304.1:0-3528 GCA_964555565.1 uncultured Planctomycetota bacterium
CTCCCGGTGCTGGCCGCGCTGGTGCTGCTGGCGGGTGCCGCGGCCCCGCGCGCCCGGGCCGCCGCGGACCCGACCGCGGGCGACGTCCTGTTCGTGGGGGCCCCCCGGCAGGGGCCCATGGCGTCGCTCCGGGCCGCGCTGGGCGCCCGCCGGATCGTGGTGCGCGAGGTCCTCGACCTCCCGGTCACGCCGGACTTCGCGGTGGGGGCCGTCGTCCTCGCCCGCCCGCCGATCCACCACAGGGAGGCCGAGGAGTGGGAGGGGACCCTCCGGAGGTTCCTGGCCGCCGGGGGACGGGTGGCCGTCACCCGCGGGACGGCCGAGGGGCCAGTCCAGGCGGCGCTGTCCGGCGGTCCCCTGCTCGGCGTGGCCGTCACGGTCCCCGACGAGGCGTCCGTGCAGGCGGCCGCGGACCTCCTCGCGTCCCCCCGGGAGGCGCTCCCGCACCCGGCGCTCCGCGGGGACCTGCGCGTGGCCCCCGGCCTCCACCGGCTCCCCGTCCCGGGTGAGCCGCGCTCCCTCCCGCCCCGCACCTTCGCGTTCCTCACCGCGGCCGCCGTGGCGCTCGTCCTCGTGGTCCTGGTCTGCAGGCGGCGTCGCTACGGCGCGGGGCGCTCGCTCGTGCTCGTGTCCGCGACGGCGGCCCTCGCCTCGGGCCTCCTCCTCCTCCCGGGGATGCTCGGGCCGGCGCTGCGGGTCGTGCGGCTCTCGGCGGTGGAGCTCGCCGCGCCCGACGCGAAGACGGCCCGCTGGGTGGACCTCGTCCGGGTCGAGGTCCTCCGCGCCGTGGAGCCCCCGGTCACCGTGACCGTGGGTACGGAGGCCGCCTGGGCGGAGGTCCTCTACGAGGCGGGCGGCGGGGCCGGGGCGGAGTTCGAGGGCCCGGCCGCGCGCCTCAGGCTCTCCGGCGCGGGGACCCGCGCGCTGCTGGCGGGGGTGTCGGGCCTCCCCGCTCCCGCCCTGGGGGATCTCCGCGCCGGGATCCTCCTCCGGAACGGGAAGGCCTGGCCGCTCCTCCCGGGCCCCGTCCCGGCCACGCTCCCCGTCTTCCCCGGCGAAGGCGTCCCCGTGGAGAACGCCCTCGAGGTCCTCCGGAACGACCCCGACCCCCGCGTCGTCCTGGGCACCGCCATGATCCGGGAGATGCTCCGCGTCCCCCCGGGCGCGGGTCCGCTCCTCGTCGGCATCCCCTCCGAGGGCCCGGAGGTCGCGGTGGTGCACTACCCCCGCTAACGGCGGGCGGGGAGCCCCGCGCCGACCCCCCACAGACACACGGCGGGCGGGGCAAGCCCCGCCCCTACCAGCGACGGGGAGTCACCCGTCCGGCGGCCGGGGGAGGAGGACGGGGCCGAGGAAGAGGAAGCCGTAGCGGCTGACGAACATCGCCTGCCCGTCCTCGACGAAGGCCTCGAAGATGCCGCAGTCGATTGCCCGGTGGTGCACTCCGCACAGGAACAGGAGGTTGCGGGCCTCGCGGCTGCCGCCGAGGCGGTGGGGGACGATGTGCGCGTACTCGAGCCAGGTGTCGTAGGAGCAGCGGGGGAACTCGCACCGGAAGTGCGCCCGCTCGCGCACGATGCGGCGGACCTCCTCGGGGATGGTGCGGATGCCGGGGAGGTCGGAGGTGTCGCCCACCCGCCGCACGCCGGCCGCGACGCGGGTCTCGTCCTCGCGGTCGAGGAAGTAATGGGACAGCGCCTCGATGGTCTCGCCGCGGGTGATGCGGCGGCGGGCCCTCCTCGAGAGGATGCGGCGGGCGAAGCGGAAGGCCTCCATGCCGTGGCAGGTCACCCAGCCGCTGACCCTCTCGACGGGCTCCCCGCGGAGCGTCTCCTCGCAGCGGCGGTTGACCCGGCGCTGGAACTGGAGGGTGGTCTCCTGCTCGGCCAGGGCGAGCCAGTCCTCGCCGAGGTGGAGGGCGCCGTCGATCTCCTTCAGGCGCGCGAGCGCGGAGGCCTTCTCGGGGTTGAGCCGGCCGTCGAGGAGCCGGGCCTCGACCTCGGGCCAGGCCCGGAGGGCCCGGGCGAGGGAGAGCAGCCGGCGCCCCTCGTCGGCGGAGATGCCGAGGGACTCGGCGAGGTCGGCGACGTGGGAGAAGCCGAGGGAGAGGAACTCGGGGCTCTCGGCGAGGTGGAGGAGGTCGCGGGCGTCCCGGAGCAGCAGGCGCACCCGGACGGGGCGGCGCCTGCGGAGGGACTCGAGCACGGCCTCGAGGGGGTGGGAGGCGAGTGTGGTCTCCATTGTTATCAGAATACTAACTCATGGGACGGACATCCCTGAGGAACACGTGCGATTTGAATGTGGATAACTCAATACGATCGGACGCGCCCCCTCGTCACGGCCAGCCCGCGCCAGGACGACCTCGCCCGCGGGCCCGCGATCGGCCCCCCCTTCCAGAATGCCGTCGGGCCCTCGGCGTGCCGCGGACGGCGAGAGACGCGGCTACCATCCCCGGATGCCAGTCCCCGGGGAGGAGGTCGCAGCAGGGGCGGTTGCCGGAGGCGCCGAGGCCGGGCCCCGCCGGCCGCCGGGGTGGGTCCTCGTCGCCGTCACGCTCGCCCTCTTCGCGGTCTGGAGCAACACGTTCCTCGCCTTCGAGGTGCTCCTGGCCCCGGGCGCGGGGGCGGCGCCGCTCGGGTGGTGGGACCTCGTCGCGGTGCGGTTCCTGCCCGTGGCGGTCCTCTGCGGGGCGTGGTGCCTCCTGGTACGGCGGCGGGAGTCGATGGCCATCCTCCGGGCCCACCCGGGGCGGCTCCTCCTCTGCGCCCTGGCCTGCGTCCCGGGCTACAACGGGTTCCTCTACCACGGGATGCAGCACCACGTGGCGGGGCCCGTGGCCTCCGTCCTCACCTCGCTGACGCCGCTCTACCTGGTGGCGCTCGGGGCGCTCTTCCTCGCGGAGCCGCTCACGGCGCGGAAGCTCGGCGGCCTGGTCCTCGGGCTCGGCGGCGTGGTCCTCATCGCGACTGCGCGGGAGGTCCCGGGGGAGTCCCTCGGGCTGCGGGTCGCGGAGGTCGCGGTGGCCCCGCTCTGCTGGTCGATCCACTCGGCGCTCACGAGGCCGGTCGCCCGCGAGCACTCCCCGGTCCTCTGGACCTTCCTCGTGCTCGTCCTGGGCGGGCTCCTCGTCGCGGCCGCACTCCCCTTCACGGGCCTCCCGGCCGCGGGCGCGCTCGACGGCCGGGAGTGGGGGCTCGTTGCCTTCCTGGTGCTCCCGGCCACGATCGGGGGCTTCGCGGCCTGGTCCTGGCTCCTCCGCCACCTCCCGGCGAGCACCGCGGGCCTCACGACCTTCCTGAACGCCCCGATGACGCTCGCGTCGAAGTCCGTCCAGACGGGGGCCTTCGCCATGCACGCGAGCGAGTGGCTGGGGGGCCTCCTCGCCCTCTCGGGAGTGGCGCTGGCGGTCCTGGGGCGCCCGCGCCGGACGGCCCCGCAGGCCGTTGAACCCCGGGTGCAACCGGAGTAGTCTCCCCGGATGCGGACGAGGGTCGAGGCCGTGCTCGCGCTGATCCTCGCCGGCTGCGC
>CAZKTF010000305.1:0-3280 GCA_964555565.1 uncultured Planctomycetota bacterium
CGCTCCACTACTACCACATTGCTCGCCGTTTACTCCGCGAGGCCAAATATCCAGGGGAGTTCTTGGCGGAATCTCTTCTGAATTTTCATCGCATCCTCGAAGTCCTCTACGGCCCCAACCGGGAGAAGGTCCGCGCTGCCCTGCGACAGATCGGCCTCGAGGACGCTGAGATCGAAAGGGATTTTGTCCCGGCCATGCTCCTTCGTGACTCGATGGACGTCGGACACCCGAGGCTTGCGCGCCTCTCCCGGGATCAACTTGAAACCATTCATCGTTACGCCGACAGCGCCGAAGAAGCGTTCCAGCGTCTTCTGAATCGGTTACTCAGCGCGGTGGAGGAAGGAGAGGATGCCATTCCACACTACGAGGATTCTGGAGTGGATGCTGCCTTGGAGGCTACGATAGAAGCGTTACGGGAGAGACTTGATGCGAGAGACAAGGATCCAGGTCTGCGTTAACAGAGGCCGCGGGCCAGCAAATGGCTCAGGACCGACCCCGTGTCAACCGGACGCCTAATTTCCCCCCGATCCGGATCTTAATATTCCCCCCCTGCGTGGTTGAGAGTCTGGTTCCGGTCTTCAGTTCCGGTTCTTTGCCCTCCTTCGTAGTTGGGCTCTGACAGCGAGTGAGTGACAGGCCGGTGAGTCTGCAAAGACTGCGCAGGATGGACCCGGTTCAACGATCAGCCTCCTGGACGGGCTCCAGCAGGGGGGTATTTCGAGCCTCCGGGGCATGCCCGGCCGGGTCGGTGAACGGCTCGCTGCGGGTGAGAAGCCCGGCCTTGCGCTTCTCCTTCAGGCGGTAGCTCTCGCCCTTGATGTTGACGATGGTCGAGTGGTGCAGCAGCCGGTCGAGGATGGCCGTGGCGATGACCCGGTCGCCGAACACCTCGCCCCAGGCGGTGAGCGACTGGTTGGAGGTGATCAGGATGGCGCCCTTCTCGTAACGTCGGGAGACGAGCTGGAAGAACAGGTTCGCCGCCAACCGGTCGATCGGCAGATAACCGATCTCGTCGAGGATGAGGAGCTTGGGCTGGACGAGCAGCTTGAGCTTGTCCTCGAGTCGGCCCTCGTTGTGGGCCCGGGTCAAGGTGGCGATGAGCCCCGCGGCGGTGGTGAAAGCGGTGCGGTAGCCGAGGGCGCAGGCCTTCAATCCCAACCCGACGGCGAGGTGGGTCTTGCCGACGCCGGGAGGACCCAGCAGCAGGACGTTGTCGGTGTCGGCGATGAACCGGCAGGTGGCCAGCTCCTTGATCACCTTGGGGTCGATGGAGGGCTGGAACTTGAAGTCGAAGCTGTCGAGCGTCTTCTGGAACGGGAAGCGGGCCATGGTGGTCTTCATGGCGGTGGTGCGCTCGTGCTTGGCGGCGATCTCGCGGCTGAGAACCTCCTCGAGGAAGTCGCTGTAGGCGAGGTCCTTCTTGCTGGCGTCCTGCAGAAGACCGGGCAGCTCCTCGGCGACGCGAATGAGTCGGAGGTGCTGCAGCTGCTCCTGGATCCTCTCGAGCTGGGCGGTGAGGCCGCTCATGCCGTCACCTCCTCGTAGCGCGACAGCGGCCGGATCTCGACCTCGCCCAGAGCGGCGGGGTAGACCGGGTCGAGGCGCGGCGGGCCGCCCGGGGCCAGGGCCTGGCCCTTGACGATCCGGCGTGGGGCGCCGCGCCAGCGAGCCACCTGGTGGTTCCCCGCGATGCGCTCGTGCCGGACGGGATCGGCGCCGGCGCTGCGGAGGACGACCTCGGCGGCGAGGATCTGCACTTCGACGTCGCGCCCGGTCCAGGCGAACGGGACGGGGTAGCGGTTAGTCTCCACGGCGACGTAGCAGTCGGAGGGGACCCGGCGAATGACCATCCGCTCGCGGGGCGTTGGCGGCCGGAGGTCGACGGGGGTCAGCGTCTCGGCCCGCGCGAAGCGCTCGCAGGGCCTCTCGTGGGTCGTGCCGTGCACCCTCTGGTCGGCCACGGTCACACACCACTCCAGGAGAGCGGCGTTGAGCTCGTCGAGATCACGGAAGCGGCGGCCGGCAAGGGCGTTGCGCTTGACGTACTTCACCCCGCTCTCCACCTTGCCCTTGGTCTGGGCCCGGTAGAAGCGGCACAGACGCGGCACCACCCCGTAGAAGTCCATCCGGTCCTTGAAGGTGGCGTTCCAGACGACGTGCCCAAGAGCCTCGTCCTTGCGCGTCACGATCGTCCGCGGGTTGTCGTACAGGATGGTCTCGGTTCGCCCCCCGAAGTGCGCGAAGGCCGCGGTGTGACCGTCCAGCAACGGTTCGAGGCCCTCGCTTCGGTACGCCTTGGCGAAGATCCGCCGGCTGAACCCCAGGACCATGGTGAACAGGTGCACCGGGACGCGCTCCTCACCCAGGTAAAGCGCCGTCGACCCCCAGTCCACCTGGGCCTGCTCGCCGGGGCCGGTCTCGAAGCGCACCGTCGGCAACCCCTCGCCCCGCCAGTCCTTCCGCCACGGCGCCACGTACTTCAGAAGCGCCGAGTACCCTCCGCTGTAGCCCATCACCCCCAACTCGCGCGTCAGCACGACCGCGTTGAAGCCAACCTCCGAAGCGCGGGCCTGCAGAAACTCCCGCCACGCGTCCAGCACCCGGCCCCGGACCCGCCGTCGTCCCCGAGCCCACGATCGCCTCAGCCACTTCCTGACGGTCTTCACGTCGAGCCCCAACTGCCGGGCGATCGCCTTCTTCGACACCCCCTGCTCGGCCAGCGTCCGCACCGCACCGTAAACGTTCTGGTTGATCACCTCGCCCTCCACGGCACCCGTCGGTGCCGCGGTCACACTAGGCGATCTCTCTGCTGGCTCCATGTTCCCCTCCTGATCGGTTGCGCCTCAGCAAGGGGGGGGAAAATAAGCGTCCGGTATGGGGGGATAATAGGCGTCTCGATGACAGAAGATCCGGGAGAAGAAGGGGGCGCAGGCGGCAATCCGACGGGCGAAGGATTTGATGCGACGCAAGAAGGCCGCGTAGGACGAGCCACACGCATCCTCTGCCTGAGGTTTTTGGGGGACCTCCGCACCGATAACAGGACCCTCTTTACCGCCAGAGGTCATTTGGAGATTCAAGAATGCCCCTCCACCTCAGCCGTGACGGCTATGCTTTCCGGTCTGACGCCCAGGGCCTCTCTATCGAGCCCGGGCCTAGACCGATCACCCTCTCCCGGGACGAGTTCGCGCAGGTCGGGCTGCAGCCTCGCGACGAGTACCGAATACCCATCGAATCAGCTGCACCGAAGCAGGATGTCACCGGGCGGATCCTGTCTGCCTTG
>CAZKTF010000305.1:3290-3522 GCA_964555565.1 uncultured Planctomycetota bacterium
GGCGCAGGACCTGAAGAGAGCGATGATTCTGATCGGGGGCCTGGACGAGGAGGTGGCTCAGCGGATTCTGGACCAAGAGGGGGTATAGGCTTCCCGGTTCCAACACCCAGCGATCGCCCACACATGCATGTAATGTTTCTTCCCTTGACTTCCGGACCTGTGATATAAAGCTCTCAAGCATCGCATCCGTTACAGGACATTTGCGAGAGAAGCCCGATCGTTCGGGTAGCGA
>CAZKTF010000306.1:0-3470 GCA_964555565.1 uncultured Planctomycetota bacterium
TCGTCCTCTTCAGCGCGCGGAGATTTACCCTGCTGCGGCGCGAAACGCCGACCGACTCCGTGCCCCAACGCCGCGGGCTTGAAGAACTCCTGATCTTCCAGGCCCCATTCTGTTGAAAAATGCTCAAAACCTCCAGCAGATGTATGGCGCGAAATCGGATAAAATCGCAATATGTCGGATTTGAGCATCTATGTTCATCACCCATTTTGGAAGGAACCCGGATTGCGGCCTAACGCGATTTAAGAGTGGCGAGCCGCTTGAATTGCCTGAGAAGATTGTCTTTGACCTTGTTCGGTTGATGGAGCGCGTGCAGGGCGAGGAGTAGCCCGAATAGTATTAGCTGATTGATTACCACCCAAAGTTGAAGCCACGCCAGTCAGAGGTGCTTTCCATAAATCATCGGCATCATCGCCATGCTCATCAGGCCAGGTCTTGACGCGCACATGCTAGGCATTACTGCTGACAAGAGGTTTTATATAACGGATGCAAAATTACCCTTTTTGGATTTCAATAACGACTTTCCCCTTCGTATGCCCATTTTCAACATGTCGATGAGCCTCTACAATCTGATCCAAAGGATAGCACTTTTCAATCACTGGTTTTATTTTCTCATCCTCCATAAGTTCTCGTATAAAGTCTAAATCTTTATCGTTTGGTTTCGTAAGATGTATTTTTGCTCTTTTGTCGCCCAGTAACGAACCAAGAAATAATTGAACTGGATGGTATTTTGGATATAAAACATGTTCTGTTATGTAAACACCAGTTTCGGTTAGTGAACGCCTACTGTTGAAAAACGTCCGCTTACCCACAGCATCCAAAATAATGTCGTATTTTTTGCCGTTATCGGCGAAATCCTCTTTGGTATAGTCGATTACATGATGCGCACCAAGGTCTTTAACCCAGGCAAGATTTGACGTGCTGCAAACACCGGTTACTTCAGTCTCGTAAAATCTGGCAAGCTGAACCGCTATATGTCCAATGCCACCCGAGGCACCGTAGATCAAGACTTTTTGACCTTTCTTAATTTGAGCTACATCTCTTAATGCTTGCAGCGCTGTCAGAGCAACACACGGTAGTGCTGCTGCCTCCTCAAAGGTTAAGTTTTTTGGCATCATCGTTATGGCATCTTGACGAGGGCGCACATATTCTGCGTGTGATCCAAGACAACTCCCGAAAACATGATCCCCAACTTTAAACCTGTGCACATTCTTGCTGACTGATTCAACCGTACCTGCAACGTCTATTCCCATTACTTGCTGTTTGGGTTTTGTAAAACCATTCTCTAGCCTGGTGGGTAAATATCCCTTCCGATGCAGATAATCAAATGGATTGACTGAAGCGCTATGCACTTTTATCAATACTCTGTCATCATGCCCCTCTTGGATGGCGGGCGGGTCAATCTCCTCTATCTTCAAGACTTCAGGGGGGCCGTATGATTTGTAAATGGCGGCTTTCATAAATTTTTATCTCCTTAATGGTTGTTTTGTTACTTGTCCATCGAACGTTCCACGGTGATGACGACTTTGCCTTTGGCGCGTCCTTCTCCAAGATACTGGAGCGCTTCAGGAACCTCACTTAACGGATACCGTCTATCAATAACCGGGACGACTTTGCCAGCTTCACAAAGCTCCGTTATAAAAACCAAATCTTTTTGATTGGGTCGAACCAACAGGAGGCGTATGTTCTTGCCCGTGGTTCTTCTAATCCATGGTCCCAAGAGCAAACTCTGGAACATGGTAGCTACAGAACCTCCGACCATGAAATAACTTCCATTAGGTCTGAGTGCCCGCTGGTAGGCAAAAACCGAACGATGTGCGATAAGATCAAGTATCAGATCATACTGTTTTCCATTTTTGGTGAAGTCTTCCCGGGTGTAATCAATGACGTGGTCTGCGCCAAGTGAGCGCATAAAGTCCAGCTTGCCGGTATTATCCACCCCAGTCACCTCAGCTCCGTATAACTTGGCAAGCTGCACGGCAAACGTACCTGCGCTGCCACCGGCGCCATTAATCAAAACTTTTTGCCCCGGCTGAACCTGTCCTTTATCACGAATCCCCTGCAGGGCTATCACGGCCCCTTGCGGGATGGCCGCTGCTTCCTCGAATGTCATACTGGCTGGTTTCCGTGCCAATCCACGTTCAGGAGCGCAGACATACTCGGCAAAACCACCCCTATACCTCAAGGTTTCCCCAAATACTTCATCCCCTGGTTGAAATTGCCGGATGTTCCTGCCAACCATTTCAACTCGCCCGGCTATGTCGGATCCGAGTATCCCCTCAGATGGCTTTCGAAGCCCCCCGATGCGGGCATACAACGGTTTCCCTCTCAGTCCCTCCCAGTCAGATCCATTTACGGATACCGCATGAATCTTGATCAGTACTTCATCGTCCGTAGGGGTCGGCTTTTTGACTTCTTCAAGTTTAAGAACATCGGGTGAGCCGTATTGTGTGTATACAATTGCTTTCATCAGTATTCCTCCCAGCGGGCTAGGCTTGGTTATTAGGCGCGATGGTGATGATTACTTTTCCTTTGGCGTGTTCTTCCACAAGATACCGGATAGCCTCAGGAACCTCACTCAGCGGATAACATTTATCGATAACGGGTACGACTTTGCCAGCTTCGAGAAGGTCTCGAATAACAACCAGATCCTTTTGGTCTGTTGTCGCTATCCCCATGAAATCGAGCTTTTTACTCCCGAACCTCGATAGGAATCGCCCCAGAAGCATCCCTTGGACAATTTGAGCCATGGAACCTCCAGCCGCGATATAAATTCCTTCGGGGCTTAATGCCCTCATATAATCCAGAATCGGGTGGTATCCGTTAACGGCCAGAATCAAGTCATAACGCTGCCCATTTTTGGTGAAATCTTCTCGCGTGTAATCAATGACATGGTCTGCGCCAATTGAGCGCGCGATGTCCAGGTTCCGCGGGCTGCATACGGCAGTCACTTCCGCCCCGAAGGCTTTGGCAATCTGCACGGCAAATGTCCCCACGCCACCCGAGGCCCCATTAATCAGAACCTTTTGCCCTGGCTGAATTCTTCCTTTATCGCGAAGAGCCTGAAGCGCGGTGAATGCCGCTACAGGGACGGCGGCGGCGGCCTCAAACGATACATTGTCCGGTTTCAGTGCCAGCTTATGTTCACCAGCACACACATATTCGGCGAACGCGCCTTTGGCGACCCCGAAGACCGCATCGCCTGGCTGAAACTGCTTTACGTTTCTGCCAACGGCCTCCACCCGCCCCGCGATGTCAACTCCCATTGACGTGTCTTTTGGTTTGAGAAGCCCGCCGTCAAATAAGCGGACCAAGAGCGGTGACACCTCGAAGAGCCGCCAGTCAAGCGCATTTGCGGAGGCCGCATGAACTTTTACCAGGACTTGATTGTCATTGGGAGTAGGTTTTTCTACTTCTGTGAGTTGAAGAACATCCGGCGGTCCGTATTGTGTGTATACAATCGCTTTCATGAG
>CAZKTF010000307.1:0-3426 GCA_964555565.1 uncultured Planctomycetota bacterium
GGGGGGCGACGCCGCGGGGACCTGGAGGACGTTCCGGCAGGCGCCGCACATGAAGGTCGCGCCCGGCGAGAAGGCGGAGACATCGAACTGCGAACCGCAGCGGGGGCAGGCGACGAGTTTCATGGGACCGGGGATCTCCTTCTCGTCCTCGTCCGGTGCCCCCCGCCCGGGAACCGTGTCGAGGGACTCGCCCGGCGCAAGAGGTGATTCTAGGGGCATCCGTCGGTGCGATCAACAAGGACCGCTCCCATGCACGTGCCCGGGCCCTGCCGTGAGCGCCGAACGGCGGGTAGGGGCAGGGTGAGCAGGGTCTCCAGGCCCTCCCTCTCTCTGCCCTTACCCTTACCCCTACCCTTACCCGCCGTTCTCCTCGGAAGGCGGGTAGGGGTAGGGGTAGGGGAAAGAGGAGGGACTTCCGTCCGGTTCTCCGCGGACGGCGCTCGCGCGACCGTATCTCTGGCGATACACTCGTTGCGGTCGCCCGTTTGCGTCCGGAGGTCCTCCCATGCACTGCCCGAATCCCCGTCGCGCCGGCCCGGTCCTCGCGCTCGCGGCCGCCCTCGCGGGCGCGGCGCCCGCCGACGCCTCGGCGAGGCCCCGCGTCGGCGTCCTCTTCTGGCACGACTCCCCCAACGACCGCCTCGCCTTCGAGGGCGTGCGGGAGGGATTCGCCCTCGGTCGCCTGGACCCCGAGTACCGCGTCGTGGAGGCCCGGGGGGACGACGCGGCGGCGCGCGCGGCCCTGCGGGGCTTCGAGGAGCAGGGGTTCGACCTCGTCTACGCCATGGGAACGGGGGCGGCGCTCCGGGCGCGGGAGGAGGTGCGGCGCGTCCCGGTGGTCTTCACGGCGGTGACCGACCCCGTGGGCTCCGGGGTCGTCGCCTCGCCCGAGGGCTCCGGCCGCAACCTCTGCGGGAACTCCAACGGCGTGGCGTCCCCGGAGGTCCTCGCGGTCTTCCGTCGCGCGCTCCCGACCCTCGCGACCCTCGGGGTCGTGTACGACGCGGGGAACCCCGTCTCCCGCGCCGAGGTGGCCGAGATGCGGCGGGCGGGCGCGGCGGCCGACCCGCCGCTCGCGCTCGCCGTCCTGGAGCGCAGGGCCGCGGACCTGGAGCGCGACGGAGGCGTGCACGCCGCGGTCTCCGAGGTCGCCCCCCGCTGCGACGCGATCTGGATCCCCATCGACATCGCCGTCTACACGCGGAGCGAGGAGGCCGCCGCGGCCGCCACGGACGCCCGGCGCCCGGTCCTGGCCACCGCGCCCGCCGCCGCCCGCTCCGCGGCGGTCTGCGTGACCGTGGACTTCCGCGCCCTCGGGCGATCGAGCGTCGTCCTCGCCGCCCGGGCCCTGCGCGGGGAGGACCCGGGGAAGATGCCGGTGGGCCGGATGCGGTCGCTCCGGGTGATCCTCAACCTGGAGGCCGCCCGCCGCAGCGGGCTCGAGATCCCGCTCGCGCTCGTGGCGGCCGCCGACTCCTTCGAGCCCCGCGCGGCGGGGAGGTAGCCGTGGCCCTCCCCGCCCCCCGCCGCCTGCCCGGACTCCGGGCCCTCTTCGCCCTCCTCCTCGCGGGGGCGTTCCTCGGGGCCGGGCTCGCCGTCTGGTTCGTCCACGCCCCCTGGCTCCGCGGCCGCATGGAGGAGGAGACGGGGAACCTGGTCCGCGAGGCCCTGGACGGGGCCGTCCGCTCGCGCGAGGAGGACCTCGCCCAGACCGAGGCCGTCGTCCGCGCCGCGGCGGTCCACCTCGTGGAGCGCACCCGCCGGGACCTGGAGGACCTCCCCTTCGAGCTCGCGGCCGGGGACCCGGCCGCCACCCGCGCGCTCGTGGCTTCGCAGACGACCGCGCTGGGCGAGACCGCCGCGGACAACGCGGGGATCCTCGCCCGGGAGATCCGGCGGAGGACCGAGGCGCGCCTCGCCCGGCTGGAGGACGCCCTCCGCGCGCGGCAGGCCGAGGCGGCCCGCAGGACCGCCGCCTCCCTCGCGGCCTCCTCGACGCTCCTCGTCCTCGGGCTCTTCGCCGCGCTCCTCGGCCTGCACGGGTTCTTCCTCGGGCGCGCGGCGCTCGTCCCGGTGAACCGGATCGCCGCGGGGGTGGAGAGGCTCGCGGCGGGCGACCTCTCCCACCGCGTGGAGGAGTCGGGGAGCCGCGAGGTGGCCGACCTGGCCGCCGGCGTGAACCGGATGGCGGGGGCGCTGGGGCGGGCCACGTCGGAGGTCCGCGCGCTCAACGAGGACCTGGAGCGCCGCGTGCGCGAGAAGTCCGCCGCGCTCGTGCGGGCCGAGACCCTGGCGAGCATCGGGACCCTCGCCGGCGGGGTGGCCCACGATTTCAACAACCTCCTCGGCGGGATCCAGGGCACCGCCGCCGAGGCGCGGGAGGACGCCCGCGACGAGGCGACCCGGGAGGCGCTCGACCTCATCGAGCGGACGGCGCGGCGCGGCTGCGCGGTGACCGAGAACCTCCTCCAGTTCGCGCGCCCGCGGGAGCCGCGGGTCGAGGCCGTGGACGCGGCGGCGGTCCTGCGGGACGCGGCCGCCCTCGTGGAGCCCGAGGCCGCGCGCCGCGGGGTGGCCCTGGAGGTCCGGGCCGGGGCGGTCCCGCCCTTCCCGGCGGACCCGGCGGAGCTGCACCAGGTGGCCCTGAACCTGCTGGCGAACGCCGTGGCCCTCACCCCGCCCGGGGGGCGCGTGGAGGCGAGCACCGGCACCGAGGGCGCGGAGTTCGTCCTCCGCGTGCGCGACACCGGCCCGGGGATCCGGCCGGAGCACCTCCCGCGGCTGTTCGAGCCCTTCTTCACGACCCGCGGATCCGAGGGGACCGGGCTGGGGCTCGCCGTGTCCCACGGGATCGTCCGCGCGCACGGAGGGAGCATCGAGGGAGCCAACGCCCAGGGCGGCGGCGCGGTCTTCACGGTCCGGCTGCCGCTGCGGCGGCCGGCGGGAGGTGCGGCGTGAGCGCGGAACGACGTCCCCTCGTGCTGGTGGTGGACGACGAGGAGAGCATGCGCTTCTTCCTCCGCCGGGCGCTCACGCGGCGCGGGTTCGCGGTGCAGGTCGCGCCGGACGGGCCCGCGGCGCTGGCGCGGTTCGGCGAGGCGCGTCCCGACGCCGTCCTCCTGGACGTCCGGATGCCCGGGATGGGCGGCCGCGAGGTCCTGGAGAGGCTGCGGGCCCGCGACGCCGCGGTCCCGATCCTCATGATGACGGGCTACGGGAACGTGGAGGACGCCACGGCCGCCATGTGGGCCGGGGCGACCGACTACGTCCGCAAGCCGCTGCGCGCCGACGACGTGGCGGGGGCGCTGGAGCGGGCCCTCTCGGCGCGGGGGGCCGGGGCCCCCGGGCCCTCGACGGTCCGGGCGCTGGCCTCCCTCCCCCGGGGGGGGCCGGCGCCCGCGGCCCCGGTGCCGCAGCCCGCGGAGG
>CAZKTF010000308.1:0-3421 GCA_964555565.1 uncultured Planctomycetota bacterium
CGCGGAGGCGGTGCCCCCCGCGGGCGGCGGGCCCCGACCGCGCCGGCCAGCGCGCGCCCGAGCGCGACGAGCCCCTCCGGGGAGAGGGGGCCGACCCCGGCGGGGCCGCGGATCCCGTCGGTCCCGAAGAGCCTCCCCGGTGCGGCGCTCACGCCCGCCCCGGGGTCCCCCCCCCGGGGGTCTCCAGCGTCGCGCGGAGGACCTCGCGGAGGCGGGCGGGCGACTCCAGCGTCACGAGCCGGCCCTCGCGGGCGACGGAGACCGCGCCCGTCTCCTCGGAGACCACGGCCACGAGGGCGTCGGTCTGCTCCGAGAGGCCCAGCGCCGCGCGGTGGCGGAGCCCGGCGGGGGGCGGGACCGCGCCCTCGCCGAGGGGGAGGACGCAGCCCGCAGCGGCGATCCTCCCGCCGCGGAGGACGAGCGCCCCGTCGTGCAGCATCGAGCCCGGCGCGAACAGCGACACGATGGTCTCCGCCCGGACCGCGGCGTCGAGCGGCGTACCGGTCTGGACCAGCTCCCCGAGGCCGACCGACCGCTCCCAGACGAGGATGGCCCCCCGGCGCTCGCGCGCGAGCAACTCCACCGCCCGCGCCGCCTCGTCGAGCGCCGCGGGCGGCGCGAGCACGACCGCGGGGGCCGCGGGCTCCCCGAAGCGCAGCAGGGCCCGGCGGATCTCGGGCTGGAAGATCACCACCAGCGTCACGGTCACGACGGGGAGGAGGACCTCGAAGGTGCCGGCCACCTCCGGGGTGAACAGGAGCACGGCCAGGATGCCCGCAACGCAGGCGAGGCCCAGCAGGATGGAGAGGCCGCGGACGATCCCGCCGAAGACCGTCCCCCGGAGGACGCGCGCCAGGAGGAAGAGGACGAGCGCCAGGAACGCCACCGCCACGATGGGCGGCGAGCGGTAGGCGGGGGCGGCGGCGACGACGACGACCATGCGCCGCGGAGGGTATCGCAGCGCGCGGCGGGCCGGACGGAAAGGGGAGGGGGACCCGGCCCTTCCGGGTTCAGCTCATGGGCGGGTAGAGCGTGCTCCGCTCCGGGTCGTTCTCGACGTAGAGCACGTGGACTGGCCCGCCGGCGTGCAGTTCCTGGACGAGGTCGGCGTCCCACGCGTGCGCCTTCCCCCGGACGCTGCGGCCGCCCGCCTCGAAGGCGTACTCGACCGCCCAGGGCGAGCGGTTGTTGATCTTGATGGAGGTGTCGAGGTAGACGTCCGTGACGCGGCCCTGCGTGGCCACGCCATGCTCGAACGCGAGCAGGATGCCGCGGCCGCGCCGCAGGCCGAAGCGGAGCATGAAGATGCCGCCCGTGAGGAAGAGCGCGCTGAAGCCCGCACCCAGGAAAAGGGACGGCTCTCGCCCGGCGATGGCGATGATCGCGAAGATCAGCGTGAGAAATCCGCCGATCCCCGTGAACCCGAGGCCGATCATCGTCATCACGTTCTTCGTGTACAGCACGCGCCGGCGGAAGCCGGGAGGGAGCGCCCGCGGCGGCGGCGGGGGCGGATCGACGGGCGGGGCGCCCGGCGCGGCGGGGAGCGCGCCGCCGCAGGACTCGCACCTGGGCCGGAACTCGGCGTAGCCGGTGCCGCACCACGCGCAGGTGTGCATGGGGGCGGCGGCGGGGGAGGCTCCCCGCTACACCAGCCGCCGCACGGCGTCCACGACCTTCAGGATCTGCACCGCCTCGGCGACCGCGTGGACCCGCACGAGGTGGGCCCCGGAGTAGGCCGCCGCGGCCACGGCGGCCGAGGTGGGGAGGTCCCTCTCCTTCACCGGGGCGCCGGTGATCTTCTCGAGGAAGGACTTCCGGGAGGGCCCCACGAGGAGCGGGCGGCCGAGGGTCCTCAGCTCGCCGAGGCGGCGGAGGACCTCCATGCTCTGCTCCGGGGTCTTGGCGAAGCCGAGCCCGGGGTCCAGGATGACGTTGTTCAGCTCGACCCCGGCGTTGCGGGCGATGAGCATCGAGTCCCGCAGTTCCGAGAGGACCTCGGCCAGGAGGTCGTGGTACTGGGCCTTCTGGGCCATGTCCTGCGGGGAGCCGCGCGAGTGCACGAGGACCACGGGGACCGCCGCGCGCCCGACGACCCCCGCCATCTCCGGGTCGTGGCGGAGCCCGCTCACGTCGTTCACCATGGCCGCGCCGGCGGCGAGCGCCTTCTCGGCCGTGGAGGCGTTGCGCGTGTCCACGCAGATGGGGATCCCGAAGCCGGACTTCACCAGGGCCTCGATCACCGGCACGACCCGGCGCTGCTCCTCCTTGGGCGGGACCGGTTCGGCGCCGGGGCGCGTGGACTCCCCGCCCACGTCCAGGATGGCGGCGCCCTCGTCCTCCAGGCGCTTGGCGTGCGCCACGGCCTTCGCCACCGTGTCGTGCTTGCCGCCGTCGCTGAAGGAGTCGGGGGTGGCGTTCAGGACGCCCATGACGCGCGTGTCGCGCCCGAGCTCGACGTCCCCCGAGGGGGTCTGGATCACGAACACGTGCTCCCGGTAGTCGTAGAGGGTCCGCTTCAGCTCGCTCCCGAGCCGGAGCATGCTCGGCCCGAGCTCCTTCACGTCGTTGATGAGGCTGAGGTATTGCGTGAAGGTCCCCATGGTGACCAGGTCGTAGGACTCGGCGCGCTCCGGGTCGCGGGGCCGCGCGAGGATCGCCTCCATCCCCTTCTTCTTCGAGAGCTCGACGAGGGCGGAGCGGTCCCCGGGGGGGAGCATCGAGATGCAGCACACGAAGGTGTTGGCGCGATCCACCAGCGCCGCGATGTTCGTGTCCCCGCCGCGCACGGCGCGGCCGAGCTCGCGGAGGAGGTGCGGGAAGTTGTACTGATCGACGACCCTGATGATGGACATGCACCCTCCCTCGCGACCCTGTCGGAACCGCCGGCCAGTCTACCGCCGCGGCCTACCGCTTTTCCAGACGGTCCACGATGTCGGAGGCGAGCCGGCGCAGGGCCTCCGCCCGCGCGCTCCGGAGGCTCTCCCCGAGCGAGGGGACGAAGGACTCCCGCTCCGTGATCCGGGTGCGGCGCAGCAGGGTCGTCCCGTGGCGCGCGTCCTCGATCTCCACCTCGGCCGTGACCAGGACCGCGGACTCGCGGATCCGCTGCCCCTCCCGGAGCGAGAGCACGTCCTCGTCGATGGCGACGAGGGTGCCCCGGACCACGAGGTCGCCGCCCTCGGGCACGACGCGGAGGCCCGTCCGCGCGTGGACCTCGGAGAGGAGGAGCCGCGCCAGGTCCAGCTCCACGCCCTTCCGGAAGGTCCGGTTGTCGAAGACCGGGAGCGAGATGGTCTCCGCGTCGGTGGCCACCCGGGCGGGCCCGAGCGCGTAGCCGCAGCCGGCGGCCGCGAGCGCCGCCGCGGTTAGAGCCCCTATCACAATGCCGCGTGAGCCGCGCCGGGACGAGGAGCAAGCATGG
>CAZKTF010000309.1:0-3406 GCA_964555565.1 uncultured Planctomycetota bacterium
CGGTCGGCTCGTCGGCGAGGACGAGGGAGGGGTCCTTCACGAGCGCCCGCGCGATGGCCACCCGCTGCTGCTCGCCCCCCGAGAGTTCCCCGGGCCTGTGCTCCATCCGATCGCCGAGGCCCACGTCCTCGAGCGCCCGGCGCGCGCGGGCCTCCCGCCCGCGGACCCCCGCGTAGACGAGGGGGAGGAGGACGTTGCGGAGCGCCGTCTCCTCCGGCAGGAGGTGGAAGTCCTGGAACACGAAGCCGATGGCCCGGCCGCGCAGGCGCGAGGCCGTCGCGTCGTCGAGCCCCGTGACGTCCGCCCCCTCGAGGAGGTAGCGCCCGCGGGTGGGCCGGTCGAGGAGCCCCAGCACGTGGAGGAGCGTGCTCTTCCCGGACCCGGAGGGGCCCGTCACGGCGACCCAGTCGCCGCGGCGGATCTCCATGTCCACCCCGCGGAGGGCCTGCACCGGCGCGCTCCCCCGCGGGTAGGTCTTCTCGATCCCCTCCAGGCGGACCACGGGGGCGGCCTCACCCGGCACGGCGGAGCCCCTCCACGACGTCGAAGCGGGAGGCGCGGGCGGCGGGGATCGCCGCGGCCAGGATCCCCACGACCACCCCGAGCCCGACCGCGAGGGCGCCGTCCGCGGCGGAGGACCGGGGCTGCCAGGTGAGGAGGGCGGCGAGCCCGTCCGCGGCCACGAGACCGAGCGGCATCCCGGCCAGGCCCCCGAGGAGCGCCAGCAGCCCGCCCTCCACGAGGAGCTGGAGGACGACCGCGGCGCGCGTGGCCCCCTCCGCGCGCCGGATGGCCACCTCGGCCGTCCGCTCCCGCACCGACACGGTCGTCACGGTCGCGATCATGACGAGGGCCACGGCCAGGACCACGCCCCACACGACGTTCACCACCGTCGCGAGGCTCGTGACGGCCTCGAGCACCCCGCGCGCCCAGGTCCCGCGCGACCAGACCACGAGGCCGCGCTCCTCGGTCCCGAGCGCCGCCTCCAGCGCGTCGTGCGCGCGCGAGGCCTCCTCGCGGCGCGCCACGACCGCCAGGAGGAGCCCCGCCCCCGGGGGGCTCCCCTGGGTTCCGCGGGAGGGGGCGGCGGCGGCCGGGACGTAGGCGTTCCGGAAAGCCAGGACCTGGGCGATGGCGTGCCGGGCCGAGGCGATCATGTCCGGGGAGTGCCCGAGGGGGCGGAGCCGGAAGGGGTCCTCCAGGACCCCGACCACCCGGGCCCGCCGCTCGCCCCCCGCTCCCCGGATCGTCACCTCCCCCCCCGCCCGCCCGCCGCGGCCGAGGGCCTCGGCGGTCTCGGCGTCCAGGACGCACACCGGCGGGGCCCCCTCCCGGAGGTCCGCCGCCTCCAGGAAGCGCCCCTCGCGGAGGCTCGCCTCGAAGGTGGCCGCGTACTCCGGTCCCGTGGCGATGACCGGGACCGGGATCGAAGGGCCCTCCGCCGAGGCCGCGCCCCCCGGCAGGACGGCGTCCACCGCGGACACGAGGCCCAGCGAGACCCGCGCCTCCACGACGACGGCCTCCACCCCCGCGGCGCGGAGCCCCTCCCGGGCGCGCCCGGAGTCGGCCGGGCCCAGGGGCTCGGCGCGGGACGGCGGGGCCTCCCGCAACCGGAGGACCGGGTCGTCGCTCACCTGGAGGGTGCGCAGCCCGAGCCTCCCCAGGTCCTCCTCGAGCCCCACCTCGCTCCCGCGGATGAGGGCGCGCGTGGCGGAGACCGTCCCGACCGCGACGGCCGCGGTCAGGGCCGTGAGGCAGGACCGGAGGGCGCGGCGGCGAAGCGCCCGCGTGGAGATCCCCAGGAGCTCGCGCGCCGTCACGGTTCCCTCAGGGCGGCGGCGGGGTCGAGGGCCGCGGCCCGCCGGGCCGGCAGGACCCCGGCCGCCAGGGCCACGGCCACGGCCACCCCGGAGGCGAGGAGGACCGTGCCCACGGGGAAGGCCAGCGCCATGGTCGTGTAGGGCGCGAACTGGAGACGCACCCACCCCAGGGCCATCCCGAGGGGGATCCCCAGGACCGCCCCGGCGGCGCCGAGGATGCCGGCCTCCACGAGGAACTGGGCCGCGATGTCCCCACGGGTCGCCCCCTCCGCGCGGCGCACCGCGATCTCGCGCGTGCGCACGAGGAGGGACAGCAGCATGACGTTGGCGATGACCACGGCCCCCATGGCCAGGCAGGCCGCCACGAGCGCGTCCTTGAGCCGCATGTAGTGGTCCACGCGGCCCGACGCGAGGAAGGGCCACAGCAGGTTGGCGCGGGCCACCGGGGAGGCCCCGCGGGCGACCAGCGCCCCGCGGGCCGCGTCGGCGAGGCCGGGGGCCTCCTCGGGGAGGGTCCGGAGGAGGAGCCAGTCCACCGCGTCCCCCTCGCGCGGGAGGAGGGAGAGGGGGAGGTGCACCCCCCGCTCGGACCTCTTCCACCCGTCTTCGAGGGGCGGCACGCCGAGGCTCAGGAGCATCCGGCGCACCAGCGGCTCGAGCCGGTGCCCGATCTCCAGCCCGAAGTCGTCGGTCCTGAGCGCCCGCTCCGTGCGCGGCGCCAGCAGCCCCACCACCTCCGCCTCGATCGCGGCTCCTTCCCTCCCGGCCCCCGGGATCCGCAGCCGCCGCCCCAGGGGATCGGCCCCGGGGAACAGGGCCTCCGCGGCGCGGGGCTCGAGGACGCAGGCGGCCGGCGCCCCCGGCACCTCGTCGCGGGCCTCGAGGTAGCGCCCCCGGTCGAGGCGCTGGTCGCGCACGGCGGCCCCCGAGGGGTCCGTGCCGAGGACGTCCACGGCCGCGGGACCGGAGCCCGCCCCCCCCGCGGAGACTCCGGCCTGGACGCGGAAGCACCCGACCCGGAAGGGCCGGAAGCCCGGGACCCCGGACCGGAGGGAAGCCGCGTCCCGCACCGTGAGCGGGCGCGTCCCCGGCTCGGCGGCGAGGGAGACCCGCCCGGTCCCGCACTCCTCGGCCCGGCCCACCGCGGCGGCGCGGCTTCCCTCGATGACCGCCGCGGGGAAGATCGCGATCCCCACCCCCCAGGCGATCCCCTGGAGGACGAGGAAGGAGCGCACGGGGGTCCTCAGCAGCGCGCGGACCGCGAGGCGGCCGTCCTCGAGGAGGAGCATCGGGAAAGTTTACTCGGGCCGGGGCCGGGGGCCCTCCCGCGTCGTGCCCCGCCCCGCGGGTCCCCGGACTCCCGCGAGGCCGCCGAGGAGGAAGGCGGCGGCGAGGGAGATCGCGGCGAGGGAGAGCAGCAGGAGCGCCAGCGGGCGGCGGCCCGGGGGGGCCGGGGCCGCGGCCGCGCGGAGGGCCTCCGCGACGGTCCCGCCGAAGGACTCCCCCGCCGCGTCGGACTCGGCGCGGTCGAGGACCCCCTCGGCCTCCAGGCGGACTCTCGCGCGGGCGCGATGTCGATCCTCACC
>CAZKTF010000310.1:0-3389 GCA_964555565.1 uncultured Planctomycetota bacterium
CGGCCGCCGTCAGCGGCCGCGCCTCGTCGCCCCCGGGGTCGCGCGCGGGCGCCGCCTCCGCGTGGCGCAGCAGCCAGACCTCGGCGTATCCCTCCACGGGGCCCATCAGTACGCCGGGCGCCGCCCCCGCGCAAGCCCCGCCCGGGACGTCCCGCCCCCGGGCGGGGTTTGACTCCCCACCGGCGCGCGGATAGGGTCACGCCGGGTCGGGCGATTCCTCCATCGGGGGCGGATTGGGGAGTCCATGAAGTCCTGCTGGTTCTGCGGCAGCCGCAACGAGCTGCGAAGCCTCTTCTGCGTCGAGTGCGGGTCCCGCCTCAGCGAGGCGGCCGGGAGTGCTGTCCCCGGGCGGCACCACTAGCATCGACGTGCCCGGCGCCGCCGGCTCCGGCGCCTCGCGCGGGGGCCTGATGGAGACCCCGGGCGGCATGCTGACGCCGGTCCCCGTGGCCCTCCCCCCCGTCCCGACCACGGCCTCGCTCGCGCTCCCGACACCGCATTCCGCCGTCCCCGTCACCACGGCGCCGCGGTCCTGCGCGGGCTGCGGCTACCCGCTCCCGGCGGGCGCCACCGTGCGGTGGTGCCCGGGGTGCGGGAAGAGGATCGGCACGCCCGGCGCCGTGACGTCCTCGATCACCGGCGTCGTCGGCGAGGCCCCTCCCGCCTCCACCATGATCGCCCCCCCCGTCTCCCACTCCTCCTCCTCGGAGTCCCCCCCCCCGACGGGCTGGTCGCTGGTGCAGGTGCGGGCCGGGGAGAAGGTCGGGAACTTCGCGCTCCGGTCCGTCCACACGGTCATCGGCCGCACCGAGGGGGACGTCCGGTTCCCCGACGACCCGCTCCTCTCCGCCCGCCACGCGCGGATCGTCTTCCGCTCCGGGGGCTTCTGGGTGGAGGACCTGGGGAGCCTCAACGGGGTCTACTTCCGCCTCTGGGCCCCGACCGAGCTCGAGGACGGGGACATGATCAACATCGGGGACCTCGTGTTCATCTACCACGAGCTCCCGGCGGGCACGCCCACGGTCGCGCCGCCGCCCGAGCCCGGGGTGCGGAACTTCGGCAGCGGGAACGAGCGGTCCCGGGGGGTGCTCGTGCGCGTGCTCCGCGACGGGACCGACGGCCCGTCCTACCCGCTGACGCCCTCCAAGACGGTCCTCGGCCGCAGGCAGGGGCACCTGGTGTTCCCCGGCGACCCGCTGCTGTCCCGCGAGCACGCCCAGTTCTACGAGCGGGACGGGCGGATGCTGGTGGAGGACCTGGGGAGCAGCAACGGGACCCTCATCCGCATCCGCCGGATCCGCACGATGGAGCGGGGGACGCTGCTCCGGATGGGCGACCAGTGCTTCGAGGTCGCGGGGCCCCCGGAGTGAGCCCCGCCGACGACCGCACGGCCGCCATCCGCCGCCCGGCGGAGGCCGGGTCCCCGGCGCAGCCCGAGGTTCTGGCGAGCCTCGCCTGCGTGAGCGACCAGGGCCTCGTGCGGAAGAACAACGAGGACTCCTTCCTCGTGGCGGACCTGGCACCCGGGGGCGAGGGGCGGGTCCCCGCGGCCGGGGCCCCCGAGAGGGTCGGACCCAAGGGAGTCCTCCTCGCGGTCTCCGACGGGATGGGCGGCCAGCTCGCCGGAGAGGTGGCGAGCCGGATCGCGGTGGACACGCTCCTCGCGTCGCTGCGCCGGGACTGGTCCCTCCAGCCGCAGCGGGACGCGGAAGCGGAGCTGCGCAACGACCTCCGGATCGCCGTGGACCTGGCCAACCAGGCGGTGGTGAAGGACGCGGCCGCGAACCCCGAGCGCCAGGGGATGGGGGCCACGCTCACGGCGGCGGTGGTGTTCGGCCGCGCGGTCCTCGTGGCCCACGTGGGGGACTCCCGGTGCTACCTGCTGCGGGCCGGGTTCCTCAAGCGCCTCACGAGCGACCAGTCGCTCGCCGAGGAACTCGTCCGCGAGGGGGTGCTCGAGCCGGGGAGCGAGGCCTACAACGCGCGCCGGAGCGTCCTCACGAAGGCCGTGGGCCAGGCGGGCCGCCTGGTCCCCGACTCCGAGCGCGCGGACCTCGCCCAGGGGGACCGGCTCCTCCTCTGTTCCGACGGCCTCACGGGCCCGGTGCCCGAGGAGAGCATCGCGGCCATCCTCGGCGGCGCGCCGGACCCCGCGGCGGCGGTCCGGGGGCTCGTGGAGGAGGCCCACCGCAACGGCGCCCCGGACAACGTGACCTGCGTCGTGGCGTGGCTCTCGGGGCCGGGCCTCCCGGAGGTGAAGGCGCTCGAATCCAGCGACGGGACGATGAGCATCGCGGTGGACGCGGCGGCGATCCTGGCCGGGTCGTCCGCGGGCGAGTCCACCCAGCAGCTATCGACCCTGCGCCGGGACCGGACCGCGGAGTTCGCTGCACCCGCGGCCGCCGGCCACGAGGTCCCGGGGTCAGACCCCGCGCGTTTGCAGATCCCGCCCGTGAACGAGGGGTCCGACCCCGCGCGCGAGCCTGCGCGTCTGCAAACCCCGCCCGTGAACGAGGGGTCTGACCCCGAGGTCGCCGGTGCGGCGGTGGGGCGCCGCGGCGTCCCGGTGGCCGCGATCGTCGTGGCGCTCATCTTCCTGGCGGGGGCCGTGGTTGGTTTCTTCCTGTCGCGATGAGGTAGAGGAGGAGTCGGATGGCCGATCGGACCTGTCCCAAGTGCGGAAACGCCTCCCAGGGGAACCTGAAGTTCTGCCGGGACTGCGGTGCCCGCCTGGACCTCCTCGCCGAACTGGGCGGGGCGAGCGGCGACGAGACCTTCATCGCCGCGGTCCCCCGCCGGCCGGCCGACGACTCCTCGGGGGAGGTGCCCGTGCCGCCCCCTCCCTCGGGCGACGAGACGATGATCTCCAGCGTGCCCCGGGACCCCGCGAAGGCCTCGCGTCCCCCCGCGGGCGACCCGGTCTCCGCGGTCACCGTGGCCGGGATCCGCGTCCAGGGGGAAGGGGCCGGGAAGGCGGTGGACGACTCCACCGCGACGTTCTCCGGCCCGAGCCCGGCGCCCGCCAGGCCGGCCGACAGGACCGTGGCCCCGGCCCTGCGGTCCTCCCCCGGCGCGCCGCCCGCCCCGCCGGCGGGCGACGAGACCCTCCCCGCGAAGGGACTCCGCCCCCCGCTCCCCCCGCCTCTCCCCGCGTCGCCGGAGGACACCCTCCCCGCGCGGGGAGCGCGCCCCCCGGCCCCTGCCGCGGGGGAGGAGACCGTGGTCACGGGATCGCCCGGGGCCACGGACGCCCCGACCTTGCCTAGGGCGGCGGAGAAGACGGTCATCACCGGCCTTCCGCGCACCGCGCCGGCCCCGCCGCCCCCGCCGCCCCCTCCGCCGCCGGGGGCCGAGGAGACGATCCTCGCGCGGCACCCCCGCGTCGCGGA
>CAZKTF010000311.1:0-3311 GCA_964555565.1 uncultured Planctomycetota bacterium
CTTGTTCCGGTGCTGGCCCCCGGGGCCGGAGCCCTTCGTCCGCCGCTCGTCGCACTGCGCCAGCAGGGCGTCCTCCGCGAGGCGAGCGGGGTGGGGCGGGGGGACGGCCGCGCGACGGTCCTCCACGGGCATGCTCCTCCGGGGGATCGCGGACCCCCCTGCCGCGGGCGAGGATTACCAGACGCCGGGGACGAGACGCCGGGTCCGCGCCATGTACGCCTCGTAGTCCTTCCCGAACTCCTCCAGCATCATCCGCTCCTCGGGGCCGAGGCGGAGGGCGAAGAGGATCGCGAACACGACGAAGTAGGACGGTCCCGCGACCCAGTTGGGGAGCGCCAGCGCCTGGCCCGCCCCGTAGAGCAGGAGGGACAGGTACATCGGGTGGCGGACGCGGCGGTAGATGCCCCCGGTGACGAGCCGGTGGCCCTCCCGCACCTCGAGCGTGACCGACCAGTTCGTGCCGAGGTCCGCGTGGGACCGGTGGAAGAGCCAAAGCCCCAGGGCGAGGCACAGGACCCCGGCGACGAGCGGGACGGGGTCGAGCCGGTAGTCCGCGAACTCGAGCACCCGCGTCGCGACCCACAGGGGCGGGAGGAAGAACGCGAGCCAGGCGAGCGTGAGGAGGACGACCTCCAGGGGCCCCTTCCGGCTCTTCACGACCTTGATCGCGAGGCTCCTGTGCCCGTGGGGGGCGCGGATGGCGACCATCACGATGCTGCCCGCGAGGACGACCGCCTTCGCGAACCAGGGGTTCATGGCCGGGATGGTATCCCGTCCCCTGCCGCTGCGCTCCGGACGCGCCGGCGGTAGACTCGACGGCTCCGGGGCGCTCCGGGGACCCGGGGCGGGAGGGAGGCAGGATGCGGTCCGGCGCGATGGTGCTCGTGGCCTCGGCGCTGCTGGCGGGCGGGACCGCCGCGGGGAAGGACGACCCGCCCTCCGAGGTCGCGTCGCCCGAAAAGGTGAAGGCCGGCCAGACGGGGCTGGTGAAGGCGCCGAAGGGGATGCGCTACTTCCTGCGGGTCCCGAAGGGCTACGACGCCAGGGCCGGAGCGCGGCTGATCGTGTTCCTCCACGGGTCGAACATGAACGGCCTCTCCTACGTGCGTTCCTTCGAGGCGAAGAGGTGGGCCGACGACTCCATCCTCTGCTGCCCGAACGGCGAGCAGGGGACCGATCCTCTCGGCGCGAACAACTTCACATTCGAGAGCGCGCCGCTCGTCGCCGACGTGACCGAGCAGGTGCAGAAGGCGTTCAAAACGACGGTCAGCTACGTCGGCGGCCACTCGCAGGGCGGGTTCCTGACCCACAGCGTGGTCCTCCTCAATCCCGACCTCTTCCAGGGCGCGATGCCGATGGCCGGGGACTGCTGGAGCCAGAACGAGCCGAACCTCTGGGAGGACCGGCCCGACGTCGCCCGGGTCCAGCACGGGATCGCCATCGCCGTCGTCCACGCGAAGAACGACCCCGTCGTGAAGTTCGAGCAGGGACAGCACGCCTACGACGTGTTCCGCGCGGAGGGCTGGCAGAAGCTGCGCCTGTTCGCGCCCGAGCGCTCCGCCCACATGTTCATGACCTACCCCATCGACGAGGTTCTGGACTGGCTCGACGCCATGAACGGCCGCAACGAGAAGAGGACGGCCGAGCTGTGCGAGAAGTGGGCGAAGGAGGGCGAGTGGGGATGGGCGGCCGCGGCGGCCCGGGCGTCGAAACCGGGGGGCGCGAAGTTCCTGAAGGGCGCCGAGGACGCGGCGGCGAAGGCGCTGCCCGCCATGGCCGAGGCCCTGAAGGGGAGGCCCGCGGACTGGATCCCCCGGTGGCTCGAGTTCTGGCGGGTCTTCGGCGGCACGGACGCGGCGAAGCCCCTCATCGACGACTACCTGCAGAAGCGCGCCGCGCAGCGCGCGGAGGGCCGGCGCCTCTTCGGCGAGGCGTTCTCGCTCATCCGCGGGGGCAAGCGCGACGACGCCCCCGGGCTGCTCCGGCAACTGCTCGTCGATGCGCCCTGCAGCTACGAGGCGTACTACGCCTGGAAGTGGCTCTCCGACTGGAAGTGACGGGCGGGCCCGTGGACGGCGCCACGGGGTGAAGGACCGTCCCGGGGACCTTTCTCCAAGGCACGGGCCCGCCCGCGAAGAGGGCCGGGAATGGGTGCCCGGCACCGTGCATCGCCTCCGTTCACGACGAGTTCATCTCCGACCCGTATCGTCGGGGGGGTGCGGACACCTCACGGTGAGGAGGCCCGCGGTGAACGGATCAAGGACAAAAGGAGGTCTGCGATGCGCATCCATCTGCGAGAGGCCGGGTCGTCCCGCGTCGTCGGCGCCCTCACGGCGCTGACCGTCGGGATCCTGGCGGCGTTGGCGTTCGCCCCCTCGGGCGCGCTGGCCGGCTCCAGGGCGAGCAGCGCCTGGCGCGGCGTGGCGAGCAAGCTGCGCGGTTCGGTCAAGGCCGAGGCCAAGGGCAGCTACCTCCTCGCCCTCGCGAGGGCGTCCGCGCTGGCCTCGGAGGAGGCGCGCGAGGCCGCCGAGGACGCGGCAAAGGAGGAGTACGACGACGAGAAGGCGCTGGCCGACGACCAGTACACGGCCCGCCTGGACCTCGCCGTCGCACTGGACGAGACGGGGCTCTACACGGTCGCCATCGACCCGGCCGACTTCGTGGCCGGCGTCGATAACCCCTACATGCCCCTCACCCCGGGGACCACGCGCACCTACCAGGCGGTGACGGCGGAGGGCACGGAGACGATCGTCGTCGCGGTGCTGGCCGAGACGAAGGTGATCCTCGGCGTGACCTGCGTCGTCGTCCGGGACACCGTCTCCCTCGACGGGGTGCTGGTCGAGGACACCTACGACTGGTTCGCCCAGGACGCGCTCGGGAACGTGTGGTACTTCGGCGAGTTCTCCGTGAGCTACGAGGACGGGGAGCCGGCGGGCGTGGAGGGCTCGTGGAAGGCGGGCATCGACGGCGCGCAGCCCGGCATCGTCATGCCGGCCGCGCGGGCGATGGGCGACCTCTACCGGCAGGAGTTCTACCTCGGCGAGGCCGAGGACTACGCCGAGGTCCTCGCCTTGAACGACTCGGTGTCGGTGCCCTTCGGCGACTACGTCAACTGCCTGAAGACGCGCGACGGCACCCCCATGGAGCCGGATGCCGTCGAGCACAAGTTCTACGCCCAGGGGATCGGCGTCGTGCTGGAGCTGAACCCGGAGACCGGCGAGCGCGTGGAGCTCGTCTCCGTGACGACCAATTGATCGTATGCGTTTACCGCGTCATCACTGCGAATGCCGGCTGAACCTGTGGGATGGGAG
>CAZKTF010000312.1:0-3310 GCA_964555565.1 uncultured Planctomycetota bacterium
ATCGCCGCGGGCTGCGAGGTCGCCGACGCCGGCCCGGCCGAGCGGCGCGCCGCCGACGCCGCGCTGGACGCGCTCCGGGCCGGCGCGGACCTCGCCGTCGTCGTCGTCCGCGGGCCCTTCGAGGCGTCCCTCGACGGCGCCCCGGACCGGAAGGTGGAGGAGATCGAGCGGGCCGACGCCTCCGTGGTGGGGCCGCTCCGCGAGGGGCTGGCCGCGATGGGGGAGCACCGGATCGCGGTCGTGGCCGACCACGCGGTCTCCTCGGCCGAGCGCCGCTCCCACCCCGACCTCGTCCCCTTCGCGCTGGCGGGGACCGGCGTCCCGGCCTTCGCCCGCCCCGCATCCTTCACCGAGGCCGCCGCCGCCGGCGCCGACCTCGAGGTCGAGGTCCCGCAGGACTTCCTGGCATACGTCCTGGGGCGCTAGCAGCTCCCCCACCCCCACCCCCACCCCCACCCCCACCCCTACCCCTACCCCTACCCGCCTCTGGCCGCGAACGGCGGGCAAGGGTACGGGTGGGGGTACGGGCCTCGTCCCGCCGTCTCGTTTGCTGAGCCCGGACCGAGGGGGGCTGATAGTTTCTTCATCTCCCATGGCGGCCGAGCTCCCTCCGCGCTACGACCCGAAGGACGTGGAGCAGCGGCTCTACGCGCAGTGGGAGTCGCGCGGGGACTTCACGGCCGACGCGGAGGGCGTGCTCACGGGGCACAAGCGGCCCTTCGTGGTGATGATGCCGCCGCCCAACGTGACGGGCGCGCTCCACATGGGGCACGCGCTCAACAACACCCTCCAGGACGTCCTCGCGCGCTGGCGGCGGATGTCCGGGGACGAGGTCCTCTGGCTCCCGGGGATCGATCACGCCGGGATCGCCACGCAGGCGGTCGTCGAGAAGAAGCTCTTCGAGGAGCGGAAGGTCCGGCGGCTCGACCTCGGGCGCGAGGCCTTCCTCGCCGAGGTGTGGAAGTGGAAGGAGGAGTACGGCGGCACCATCCTCCGCCAGCTCCGGCGCCTCGGCTGCTCCTGCGACTGGAGCCGGCAGAAGTTCACCATGGACGAGGACCTCTCCTTCGCCGTCCGGAAGGCCTTCGTGGACCTCTTCGACGCGGGGCTCGTCTACCGCGGCGCCCGGATCGTGAACTGGGACTGCGCCCTCGAGACCGCGGTGAGCGACGACGAGATCGAGTACGAGGACCGGAAGGGGCGCCTCTGGCACATCCGCTACCCGCGGGCCGACGGGAAGGGCTTCGTGGTGGTGGCCACGACGCGGCCCGAGACGATGCTCGGGGACACGGGCGTGGCGGTCCACCCGGAGGACGCCCGGTACCGCGACCTCGTCGGGAAGAAGGTCCGGCTCCCCCTCCTCGGGCGGGAGATCCCGGTCGTGGCGGACCCCTCGGTGGACCCGCGGTTCGGGACGGGGGCGGTGAAGGTGACGCCGGGGCACGACCCGGCGGACTTCGAGCGCGGGCAGCGTCACCGTCTCCCCGTCGTGATCGTCCTCGACGGGAAGGGGCGGGTGAACGCCGAGGGCGGGCCCTACGCCGGCCTCTCGCGCGAGCAGGCCCGGGACCGGATCGTGAAGGACCTGGAGGCCCAGGGGCTCCTGGAGAAGGTGGAGGACCACGCCCACCGCGTGGCGGTCTCCGACCGGAGCAGGTCGGTCATCGAGCCCCTCGTGAGCGAGCAGTGGTTCGTGAGGATGGCCCCGCTGGCGGAGCCGGCCATCCGCGCGGTGAAGGACGGCTCGCTGAAGTTCGTCCCCGAGCGCTGGACGAAGGTCTACCTCGACTGGCTCGAGAACGTGCGCGACTGGTGCATCTCGCGGCAACTGTGGTGGGGGCACCGGATCCCGGTCTGGTACGACGCCGACGGGGCGACGGTGGCGCTCCTCGAGGACCCGGCGCCCGGGGCCGTCCACCCGAAGACGGGGAAGCCCCTCGTGCGGCAGGACGAGGACGTCCTCGACACCTGGGCCTCCTCCTGGCTCTGGCCGATGTCCACGCTCGGCTGGCCGGAGGAGACGAGGGACCTCGAGGCCTTCTACCCGACCCACTTCCTCTCCACGGCCCGCGAGATCATCTACCTCTGGGTGGCCCGGATGGTCATGGCGGGCACCCGGTTCCGGGGGAAGTGCCCCTTCCCGACGGTCTACATCCACGCCACGGTCCTCGACGCGAAGGGGCGCCGGATGTCGAAGTCCGCCGGCAACGGCATCGACCCGGTCGAGATGATCGACCGCTACGGGGCGGACGCGGTGCGCTTCACCCTCGTCTCGATGACGACCGAGGGCCAGGACGTGCGCCTCTCCGAGAACCGGTTCGAGACCGGCCGGAACTTCATGAACAAGGTGTGGAACGCCGGGCGCCTCATCCAATCCCTCGTGGAGGGAGCACGCGCGATGGAAGGCTTCACCGCGGAGGATCGCTGGATCGACGCCCGCTGCGGTTCGACCGCGATGCGCGCGGCCGAGTGCCTCCGCGAGTTCCGGTTCCACGACTACGCCCGGCTCCTCTACGAGTTTGTCTGGAACGACTTCTGTGACTGGTATCTGGAACTCGTCAAGCCCAGGTTGGCGCCCGCGCCGGAGCCCGCCGCATTGGCGACCCTCCGGCACGTCTACGCCGCGATCCTGCGGATGCTGCACCCCGTGTGTCCGTTCGTCACGGACGAACTTGCCGCGAGGCTGCTGCTCGTGCCTTCCGATCGGAAGACGCTCTCCCGGGAGTCGTGGCCGACGCGGAGCGTCATCGGCTTGGAGTACGGCGCTCTCCCGGAGTGCGAAGGCGACGTGTGGGAGGTCGAACTCCTCCGGGAAGTGGTGACGCATGTTCGGAGGCTGCGGTCGGAGTACGGTGTCCCCGAAGCAGCGAAGGTAGCGGTGCACATTCAGGCCGCAGAGAAGGCGAGGCAGGCGCTTCTCCGACAGCAGGCCGGCGTCCTTCGACTCGCGAACGCCTCCGCTCTCTGGGCCCGCCCCTCCGAGCAGCGGCCGAAGGGCTCCGCCACGGCCCACCTCGCCGACGGGGTCGAGGTCTACCTCCCCCTCGCGGGGCTCGTGGACCTCGCCACCGAGCGGGCGCGCCTCGGGAAGGAGCTGGAGAAGGCCCGCGCGGGTCTCGCGTCCCTCGACGCCAAGCTCGGGAACGCCGGCTTCGTCGAGCGGGCGAAGCCCGAGGTCGTGGCGGCGGAGAGCGCCCGCCGCGAGGAGCTCGCCACCCTCGCCCGGAGGCTCGAGGAAAGCCTCGCCTCCCTGGACTAGTGCCACACGCGGGAAGTTCCGGTACAGGTCACGAGGCCACCAGGTGCTGCA
>CAZKTF010000313.1:0-3274 GCA_964555565.1 uncultured Planctomycetota bacterium
TGGGCCGCCGCGGGGGACGCCGCGTGGGACGCCGCGAGGGCCGTCGCGGGGGACGCCGCGGGGGACGCCGCGTGGGCCGCCGCCAGAGGAATCTGGATGCCCTTCGTGGACGCCTACGAGTGCGGGCTCTGGCTGTACTGGATGACCCCACGGAAGGTGCTCGCGGTGCCGCGCCCGGCCATGCACCTGGAGGGCGGGCGCCTCCACCGCGAGGACGGGCCGGCGGTCGAGTGGCTGAACGGCTCCTCCTACTGGTTCTGGAGGGGCCGGCAGGTGCCAGCCGAGGTCATCCTGGAACCCCAGACCGCGGTGCTCGTCCGCTCCGAGAAGAACGTCGAACTCCGGCGCATCCGCATCGAGCGGATGACGCCAGCGCTCTACCTCAGGGAGTGCGGCGCGCGCCTCGTGGACGCCGACGGCGGCCTCGGGCGGAAGGGCTCGGCCCCGCGGGCGCTGCTCGCCGACGATGCCGGGGACCGCTGGCTCGTCGGGACCGACGGGTCCACGAAGAGGGTGTACTACATGGCCGTGCCGAGGGAGGCGACGACCTGCCGCCAGGCCCACGAGATGATCGGCGGGGGTGACGAGAGGAACTGCATGGCCGAGTGCTAGACACCGGCCGGAAAGGAGAGACCGTGCGTGAGACCGAGAAGGCGCTGGAGAAGGTCGCCGAGATCGAGGCCGCGGCTGGCCGCCAGGACGCGACGATCCGCACCGTAAGGCGCATCGAGGAGGGGCACTACGTCCGGCAGGGCGACGTCTACCTCTACCGCGTCGCGGGGGACCACCCCCGCGGGGCGGCGATGGGCAGCCGGCAGGTCGCCGTCGGCTCCACGGTCGGGGCCCGGCACGTCGCCGATGGCGCGGTCGAGGTCTTCGCCGGGGCGTCCCCGGCGCCCAAGTTCAAGGCCGACCGGAGGTACGACCCGGCCGTCCTCACCGGACCCGTGGTCGAGGCCTCCGAGACCTGGACCCTCACCCACCCGGAGCACGCGCACGTGCGCATGCCGGCCGGGACCTACCAGGTCCACTACCAGGCCGACGAGACGACCCGCGGCGCCGTCGTGGACTAGCCGCGTGGTCACCATGGCACGGCACTGGGGCTGGCGCGACGAGGACCTGGAGCGCATCGAACGCTCAGGGCCGCTCGGCCGGGAGCTGGTGGATAGCCTGCGCGAGGAACGGCGACAGCGGGAGGAGGCGCGGATGGCGGGCGAGAAGCCGAGGCCCAGGACCTGGCGATCGCAGGGTCTCTACACCGAGCGCCTCCGGGAGCTCAGGCAGGCCGAGGCCGCGGCGAAGGCCCTGGCGGCGAAGCCCGGCCCCGAGTACGCGCGGGCCATGCTCGCCGTGCAGACCGCTGGCGGCGAACTCGCCGGCGCGCGCGAGGAGGCCGAGCGCGACCTCGGACGGGAACTCACGCCGGAGGAGCTGGCGAGGGGGTTCGCTGTCCATGTGGACTGATGAGTACCGGGCGCACTTCCTCGCCAAGCTCCGGGCGAAGTCCCAAGAGGGTCTCATTCTTGAGGGTTTTAGAGCCGTGCGAGAGAGTCGCCGCGAAGCGCTCGATCTAGTCATCCAGGTCCTTGCGGAACGGCTGTCCCAGCGCGTGGAGACCTGATGGCCACGCCGAGGTCCTACCCCACCCGGACGGTCGTCGGCTGGAGGACGGAGAAGAGAGGCGGGCAGGAGTACTACGTCGCCTACCGGCTCAGCTGCGGCCACTGGCAGGAGATGAGGCGTCCCCGGGTGAGGCCCGCCAGGACCGTCTTCTGCGAGACCTGCCACGGGAATCGGCGGGACCAGCGCTCGATCGTGAAGCAGACCATCGCGAAAAGACGTCTTCGAGAGGTGGCGCGAGGCGTACTCGACCGTGCACGTGAAAACGCAGCGGCCTTCGACGGCTTCGTGTCCTTCCTCGGTGCGGTGAACGGGCTGCTGTCGTTCCGGCTGGCCCCCCGCGACCCCGCCTGGCCGGCGCGCCTCGAGCAGGCGAAGGCTACCGTGCACGACGCGGCCTGCAGGATGGGCCTCTACGAGGACCCAGCGGAGCGCGACGACTGACGCTGGGCTCATGAGTAGTCCCCTACCCTCTCCTCCATGCCGGAGCCACCACTGCACCCATGCCGCCGCATGGGGTGCCACGTCCTGGTGCGTGGCCCGGGCTACTGTCCCGACTGCAGGCGGCAGGAGGGCAAGGCCATCGATGAGAGGAGGGGTTCGGCGGCCGAGCGCGGGTACGGCTGGCGGTGGCAGAAGGCGCGCGCCGCCTGGCTCCGAGTCCATCCACTGTGTGCCTCGTGCGAGAAAGAAGGGAGGACTACGGCCGCGCGCGTCGTGGACCACGTCGTCCCGCACCGCGGTGACCGGAAGCTCTTCTGGGACAAGGAGAACTGGCAGTCGCTCTGCACGCCGTGCCACGACCGGAAGACCGCCGAGGAGACGTTCCGAGGGGGAGCGCGGCCCGCCGAGGCCGCACCTGTCGGGTCTCCCGACAACCGTGAAGGAAACGACCCGTGAACCGTTTGCATGGTGACAGGATGGCATGGGGTCGGGGGGGGGTCGAAGACCTGCGGCCTCACTCCCCTCTGACCGGCGCTCCCTGGATCCGCGCGCGCCCGCAGGTTTCGGCCCGGCCGCGGGTTTTCGGGGGGGGGCATGGGTAGGCGTGGTCCCCCCCCGACCCCGACGCAGCTCAAGATCCTCCGCGGGAACCCGGGCCACCGGCCGCTCCCCAAGGGCGAGCCGGTCCCACGCTCCACGCGCATCCAGCCGCCGAGGTACCTCGGGCCGATCGCCCGCGCGGCGTTCCGCAAGATCGTCCGCGAGCTCGAGGCCATGCGCGTCCGGACCACCGGCGACGGGATCCAGGTCGAGCTCGCGGCCCTCGCCTACGAGCGCGCGCGGATCTCGGAATCCGTCGTCCGCACCCACGGGGCCGTCGTCGTCGAGAAGAAGCTCGGCCCGAGGAGGAAGGTCCGAGACGAGAGGACGAGGAGGATGATCTGGGCCCGCGAGGAGCTGCTCACCTTCAAGCCCAGGCCCGAGGTGGCGATCGAGGCCGACGCCTGGCGCCGCTGCCAGAGCGCCCTCGACCGCCTGGGGCTCTCGCCGTCGGCGCTCAGCCGCGTGACCTCCGGCGGCACCGACGCGCCGGTCCGAGACCCGCTCCAGAGGTTCTTCGCGCCGCAGCGGGCCGCCGGTGGGTAGGCGCAGGGTCCCTCCCCCCCCCCCCCCCCCCCCCCCCCCCCCCCCCCCCCCCCCCCCCCCCCCC
>CAZKTF010000314.1:0-3271 GCA_964555565.1 uncultured Planctomycetota bacterium
GGGGCGCTGGCCGCCGCGCGGGAACCCGAGGCGATCTCCCTCGCGCTCCTCCTCCTCACGACCGACCCCGACGCGGCGGTCCGGGCCGAGGCGGACGCGGCCGTCCGCGCGACGGGCGGCGACCGGGCCCGCGAGCTCCTGCGGGGCCTCGCGATCGACCGCGGCAAGGGCATCGAGGCCCGGACGCGCGCGGTGGAGGCCCTCGGGGTCCTCGGGGCGGAGGCCTCCCGGGCGGACCTCCGGGCGCTCCTCCTCGAGCCCGAGGCGGCGGTGGCCGACGTCGCCGCCTTCGCGCTCGCCGGGGTGCGGGACGGCGAGTCGGTGCCGCGCCTCGTGGACGCGCTCCAGTCCGGGCGCGCCCCGGCACGGGCGCTGCGATGCCTGGAGCTGGTCTCCCTGGAGTCCTTCCGTCTCCAGCGGGACCGCGAGGAGGCGGCGCGCCTGTACACCGGCTGGTTCGAGGTGAGCCGCGAGCGGGGGGAGCGCGGGTGGCTCGCCGACGCGCTGGCCGCACGCGGGTTCTCCGACGAGGCGGTGGAGGCCTTCGCGAAGGGGGGGGAGCCGCGGCGCGCGGTCCCGGCCTTCCTCCGGGCGCTGGAGAGCCCCGACTGGTACCTGCGCAGGGCCGTGGACCTGGAGATGCGGCGGATCTCCCGGCGCTCCTTCGGCGAGGTGGACTCCTGGACCGGGGACGCCGCCGCGGCCGCGCTCGCGCGCGCCTGGCGGGAGTGGTGGGAGACGGAGGGCCGGTCCGCGCGATGAGGGGCGGGCCCCCGGGCCTCCGGCCCGTCGTGCGCCGGGACGGCTTCCCCGCGATCCTCCTCCTGTTCGTCGCCCCCTTCGCGGCCCTGGGCTTCGGGATCCTCGCCCACCCGCTCGCCCTCCTGGACGACGAGACCGCCATCCGCGGGCGCGTGGAGGGCTGGAGGCCCGAGGCCGCGCGGGCCGCGGAGGCCGCCGGGGTGCCCGTGGAGCTCCTCCTCGGGCTCGTCGCCGCCGAGAGCAAGGGGCGGGCGGCCGCGGTGAGCGACGCCGGGGCCGTGGGCCTGGCGCAGCTCATGAAGGGCACGGCGGACGAGATGGCGCTCGAGGGCGGCGGCCGGGGCACGCCCGACCTGCGGGACCCGGAGACGAACCTCCGCCTCGGGGCCACCTACCTCGCCCGCCAGCTCCGGACCTTCGGCGGGGACGAGGTCCTCGCTCTCGCGGCCTACCACTCCGGCCCCGGCACCGTGCAGGGCTGGCGCGACGCGGAGCCCGGAGCGCCGGGCCCCTCCCTCCTGGAGGCCCGCGGCACGAGCCGCACGCGGGCCTACGTCGCCCGCGTCCTCCGCTGGAGGGACCGATTCCGGGGGTCTGGGGACGTCCGCAAGTAGTCAAGTAGCGAAGCCCCGGGTGGAAACGACAGCCTCCACTGCTTGACTACTTGCGGACGTCCCCGTTCCCGGCGAGACTTCCCGCATGACCGCCGCCCGCCGCCTCGCCCTCGCGCTGCTCCTCGGCCTCGCCGCCGCGCTCCCGGCCGCCGCGCGCGCCGAGGGGGAGCCGCCCGCCCCCCCGAAGCGCGCCCCGGAGGAACCCGCGAAGCCGGCGGAGCCCGCGAAGCCCGAGCCGCCGAAGGAGACCGACGTCCAGGTCCTCGAACGGATCACCGGGGAGATGGCGAAGAAGGTGGAGGAGATCCGGGGGCTCAAGTTCAAGCACCCGGTCAAGCGGGTCTGGAAGAGCCGCGAGGAGGCCCGGCTCGAGATGATCGCCAACATCGACGAGGAGATCCCCCCCGCGAAGCAGGCCGGCTACTCGGCGATGCTCGGCTTCTTCGGCTTCACCAAGGAGGGGGCTACGGTCAAGGAGGTGATCTCCGACTTCATCGCGGCCGGGGCGGGCGGGTACTACAACCCGAAGACGGACCTGTTCTCCCTCATCCGCGGCTTCAACGAGGACGCGAGCCGCGGGATCGTCTTCCACGAGCTGGTCCACGCGGTCGAGGACCAGTACTACGACTTCCAGCAGCGCTCCGAGCGGTACGAGAAGGAGGAGCTCGACGACCAGGCGGAGGCCCTGCGGGCGCTGGTCGAGGGCTCGGCCCGGGTCCACGAGCAGCGCTTCGTGGACTCCGAGCCCGACGGGTGGCCGAAGTACATGCAGGGGCAGATGGCCGAGGCGCAGCAGGGTGACACGCTGAAGAAGCAGATGGCGATCCCGCCCGCGGTCCTGCTCGCCTTCGTCCTGTACCCCTACGGGAACGGCTCGGCGTTCCTGGAGCAGGTCCTCCCGAAGGACGGCGACGGGAAGGGCGACCCGGTGGGCACGCTGTTCGCCGATCCCCCGACCTCGACCGAGCAGATCCTGCACCCGTCGAAGTACCTCGGGGAGCGGGACCTCCCCCGGGGGGTCGCGTTGCCGGACCTCGCCCCGAGCCTCGGCGCCGGATGGAGCCGGCTCGCGCACGGCACGATGGGGGAGCTCTGGACGGGGATCGCGCTCAACGCCTACCTCGTGCCCAACAACCTCATGGCCCAGGTCCAGTCCTGCCTGCGCCTCCCGAAGGGGCCCTTCAAGAGCCAGGACGAGGGGATCAAGTTCCAGCTGAACCTCACCCTGGAGTTCAAGGGGCAGACGGCGAAGGCCGCGGGCGGCTGGGACGGCGACCGCTACGCGCTGTTCGGGGCGGGGGACCGCGTCGCGCTCGCCTGGGTCTCGGTCTGGGACGGCGAGGACGACGCGAGGGAGTTCGCCGAGGCCTACGGGAAGGTCCTCGTGAAGAAGTACCGGGTCAAGGCGCCCGCCCCGCCGTCCACCCCGCAGCCGACCGGGGAGGCCGGCGCGAAGCCGGCGGAAGCGCCGCCGCCCGCGCCGGAGTGGAAGGATCCCCCGTCGGAGCCCCTCGAGGGCGGGACGCGCTGGAGGGCGACCCGGGACGGCGAGTCGGCGATCGTAGTCCGCGGCGAGCGGGTGATCGTCCTCGAGCGCGTTCCCGGGGACCGGATCCCGGCCCTGCTGGTGGCCCTCGGGAAGGTCGAGGTCGTGCGGGACCCCAAGGACGCCGTCCCAGCCCCGCCGAAGTAGCGCCGGATCCGCGGGGTCGGGGCCCTACAGAGGCCACGGCCGGGCGGGGTAGACCTCCCCGGGCTCCCCTCGGGGTCGGGCGCCCACCGGGCGCCCGACAAGTCCCCGGGGACCCCGCCACTGGCGGGCCTCGAAACCCCCGGGGACCCCCGCCCCTGGTATGGTCGACGCGGCCAAGCATCTTACGGGCGGTGGGGCGCTT
>CAZKTF010000315.1:0-3269 GCA_964555565.1 uncultured Planctomycetota bacterium
AAGGCCCCGGCGCCCCCCGCGCACGCCCCCGTCGTCCGGCGCGCCGCCCTCCCGGCCGACCCGGACCGGGGGGCGATCCCCTCGAATTTCTCGGGGATGGAGTCCTGCGGGGACTGCCACGAGCCGCGGGTGAAGAGCCTCGGGACCTCCTTCCACGCGGGCCTGGCGCGGGGGGACATGGGCTCCGTGGGGTGCGAGGAGTGCCACGGTCCCGGGAAGCGGCACGCCGTGGACGGGGACGACCGGTTCATCCGCCATCCCCGCAAGGTCGATCGGGAGGCGAGCAACGCGGTCTGCCTGCGCTGCCACGAGGCGGTCCTGGCGACGCCGGTGCGGGGCCACCCGGCCTGGGTGGGGACGAAGGGCCTCGCCTGCGTCGGGTGCCACGCCGTCCACGTGGACCGGGGGCGGAAGGAGTTCGACCCGTCCGTGGGCCCCTTCGACTCGCGGGCCGCGGCGCTCGCCGCCGGGGCGACCTTCGTCGAGCCGGCGCGGTGCATCTCCTGCCACCCCGACTTCCACCCGCGGATGGCCGAGAGCGGGCACCGGGACCTCCGCTCCTCCGGGGAGTCCTGCGGGACCTGCCACGGGCCGGGGAGCCTGCACGCGGCCTCGGGAGGACGGCGGGGGCTCATCCTCCTCCCCACGCGCCTGGAGGCCGCCGAGGCCGACCGCGCCTGCAACGCCTGCCACGTCTCCGGCTCGGGGCCGCTGGCACGGTGGACCTGCGCCGAGCACCGCCGCGAGGGGGTCTCCTGCGCCACCTGCCACTCCCCCAACGAGCCCCTCGGGAAGACGCTGCGCGCGCCCGATCCCCAGCTCTGCGTGCGCTGCCACGCGGACACGGCGGCGGAGTTCCGGCTCCCGAGCCGCCACCGCGTCCTCGAGGGGGCCATGCGGTGCGCCTCCTGCCACGACCCCCACGGGAACGAGAACGGCTTCCACCGCTTCGACCTGACCCGCGGGGCCTGCCTGGAGTGCCACCCGGAGAAGGGCGGGCCCTTCCTCCGCGACCACACGGCCAAGCGCCTGGAGGGCTGCGTCGTATGCCACCGGCCGCACGGCTCCCCCAACGCGCGGCTCCTCGAGACCCGCGACGTGCGCACGCTCTGCCTCTCCTGCCACCCGGCCACGCCCCTGTCCCACGACCAGCGGCCCGGGAGCGTCTATCGCGACTGCCTCCGCTGCCACGTCGAGATCCACGGCTCCGACTCCATCGACGGGTTCTTCGGCAGCCGGACCCTCTTCCGCTAGTGCGGCCCGGCGCCGGCCTCCCGCTCCTCCTCCTCGCGGCCGCCGCGCCGGCCGCGCTCGCGGACGAGTCTCCCCCCGGCGCCGGTGCGCCCCCCCCGGCCGCCCACCCCGGGATGGAAACCGGCGGGGAGCGGCTCTACGACCTCCGCGGGGCCGTGGAGGCGGGGGTGCGGTTCACGGCCGGGGACACGGGCCGCTTCGAGCAGGACGTGAACCTGGAGAGCGGCCCGCGGCTGCTCCGCCTCGACCTCGAGGGGACGGCCGCACGCCGGGGGGTCGCCCTCGACGGCTTCGCGATCCACGCCCGCGGGCTCGGGGACCCCGACCGGCGGGTGGAGGTCTCCGCGCGGAGGAACGACGCCTGGGAGGCGCTCGCCTACTCGGACCGGCAGGAGTACGTCTACCGGGCCTCCTGGGACCCGCACCCCTTCGATACGGCGCGCGAGCGGGAGGGGGGGAGCCTCCGGCTGCACCCCGCGAGGGGGCTCGCGATCACCCTCGAGGGGGATCGGCTCTCCCGGCGCGGCGACTCCCGGCTGGACCAGGTCTTTGTCCGGGAGCACGTCCTCCCCGTGGAGGCCCCCGTCCGCTACGACCGCCGGCGCGGCTCCGTGGCCGTGGACGGGACCTCCGGGGACTTCCGCTTCGGGGTCCGCCACTCTGTCCATGGCGCGAAGGACGACGCCCTCCGGACCCTGTTCCGCGCGGACACCCCCGTGGACGACGCGGGGAACTACGACACCGACTCGCGGATCCGCGGCACGTCCACGACGGCCCGGGCCGGGGTGCGGCTCCTCGGGGGGGCCCTCGACCTCTCCTGCCTCGCGGGCACCGCCGGGACGGCCACCGACTCGCGCTTCGGCGGGCGCCACCTGATCGCCGACGCGGGGATCGACGGGATGCCGGGCACCCCGGACGACCGGGCCTTCTCCCAGGAGGCGCGGGGGACCTCGGCGGCGCGGCTCCGCGAGGACACGCTCCGGCTCGAGGCGGACGTCGCCCCCCGGGAGTCCCTCGACCTCCTCGCGCGCGTGGAGCGGGTCTCGGCGCGGGAGCGCTCCCGGCTCGACGGCGGGACGCGCACGCAGACCCCGCCCTTCGCCGACCCCGCTCTCCGGTTCTCGAAGGTCGCCGACCGCCTGGAGGGCCGCGGGGTCCTCGACCGCGACTCGCTCGAGGCGCTCTGGCGCCCGGCAAGGACCTGGAGGCTCCGGGCCGGCGTGGAGCGCGTGGCCGAACTGGTGGATGTGGACGGGGTGGAGACCTCGACGAGCCCCATCGGGGTCGTCCTGACGAGGCCGATCGGGGACGACCGGCCCCGGTCCAGCCCGAAGACCGTGGTGGGCACCGCCGGCGTGGACTTCACCCCCTCGGACCGTTTCGACGCGAGCCTGCTCGTGCGCCGGGCGCGGGCCGGGGGGACGACCCTGGCGCTGGCCACGGACGAGGGCGATTCGTTCTCCCTGCGCCTCCGGGCGCGGCGGCCCGACGGGTGGCACGCCTCGGCCCACGCCCGCGTGAAGGAGCGGAGCCGGGACGACCCCGACTCCCGCGTCTCCTACGACTCCCTGGGGGCGACCTTCGGGCGTGAGGAGGAGGCGGGGTCCTTCCTCCTCTCGGCCACCCGCGAGTCCTTCGTCGTGGCCTCCGACACGGCCTTCGTCCTCAACCGCACGCTGGAGCCGGACCCCCACGCGCACCGCGTGCGCTACGACGAGACGGTGGACGTCCTCTCGGCGGACTTCGACCGCAGGGTCTCGGGCCCGCTGCGGGTCTTCGGCGCCGCCCGCTGGGTCCACGCCGAGGGGGACCTCCCCTCGGTGGCGCGGGACGCCTCGCTCGGGCTCGGGTGGCGTCTCGCCCTGCAGTCGGAGCTGCGCCTGGAGGCCCGGTCGGTCTCCTACCGCGAGAGCCGCCGGAACCTCGACGACTACGGCGCGCGGGTCGTCACGCTGTCGTTCGTGCAGGAGTTCTGACTCCCGGTGGACGACCCCGCGGCTCCCGCCGGCCCGGCC
>CAZKTF010000316.1:0-3258 GCA_964555565.1 uncultured Planctomycetota bacterium
GGCGCGGGGGATCCGGCGCGGGCCCGCCGAGACCGCCCGGGAGCTGGCCGCGCGGGCGCTCGCCGCCGGGGCCGGGCCCTCCGACGTCCTCCGCGAGGTGGCCGCCGCCTTCGAGGCTGAGCGCTGGGGGGCCCGGCCGCCGGCCCCCGGGCGGCGGCAGGAACTCCTCGCGATGGCCGGGTCGGTCGGCTTTGGGGACGTCCGCAACTAGGCGACGTTCTCCATGTCCTTGCGCAGGGTCACCGGAACTCGCGTCAAGAGGAGACTGCCCAGACACATGGACCGGGTCGCCGAGCCGGAGATCGCATGGGGGGCCTTGCAGGGTTGCGCGCCGGCCATAGGATCGCAGGATGAAAGGCGCGCGGTGTCCAAGGGGGTGGTGACATGCGGATCCGGATCGCGTCGGTCCTGGCAGTCCTGGCTTCGGGCCTTTTCTGCGTCGCTCCCACTCTGGCGAAGACCCGGGGCGACGGCTTTCAGGTCCATCCGAAGAGGGCCCTTCCGAAAGGCCGGCAGATCGTTCTCGACGGGAACCTGTCGTTCGCCTTGGATCTCAACGGGCGCCTGCGTGGGGAGCCCGGCAACTTCGTCTTCTCTCCCTTCAGCGTCTCGGCCGTGATGGCGATGCTGGCCGCCGGAGCGCGGGGAGAGACGCGGGAGGAATTGACGTCGGCACTGAGTTTCGACCTCCCTGACAAGCGTCTCAACCGGGCGTTCCACGCCATCCTCGCCGACCTCGGTCAGGACGCCGGCCGCACGGTTCAGCTCGACGTGGCCAACGCCCTCTGGGCGGAGCGCCGCCTCCGGTTGATCAGGGGCTTCGTCCGGTCCCTTCGTTCTCATTACGGTGCGAAGGCGACTTCCCTGGACTTCGCGGCGGATCCCGAGAGTGCCCGAGAGGAGATCAACCGATGGGCCTCGAGAATGACGCACGGCCTGATCCCGGAAGTCCTCCACGCGGGTGAACTCGACGTGCGGACGGCCTTCGTCGTGACCGACGCGGTGTACTTCGGAGGAAAGTGGGCGCAGCCGTTCTTGCTCGATACGACGCATCTCTACCCGTTCACGCGGGCGGACGGCTCCGAGGTCGCAGTTCCCCTCATGCATGTGAGGGGAGGTTTCGGTTGGATGAGGGGGCCGGGGTTCCAAGCCATCGACTTCCCCTACCGCGGCGACAAGTTCTCCATGACGGTCCTGGTGCCCGACTCGCCGGACGGCCTGCCGGCGCTCGAGGAGGCGATGTCCCCGTCGAACTTCGCGAGCTGGATCACCGGCCTCTTCCCCACAGAACTGATTGTCCTCCTTCCGCGCTTCGAGATCATGTCCGACCTCGATCTCCGGGAGCCGCTGCGATCTCTGGGAGTGACGGACGCCTTCGACCCCGAGCGGGCCGACTTCTCCGGAGCCGCGGGCCTGCCAGGGGACATCTTCCTCACTTCGTTCCGTCAGCAGGCCCTCATCCGCGTGACGGAGGAGGGGACGGAGGCGGCGGCCGTGACCGCAGGCGTGGGGGAATTCACTTTCACGTTCGAGCCGGCGGTCATCGCGGTGGACCGGCCATTCCTCTTCGTCATCCGGCATCGTTCGACGGGGACAATCCTCTTCCTGGGTCGCGTCGAGGATCCGCCGCAGTAGGGGCCCCGCCGCCGGATTCAGCGCCGGGCACCCCGCGCAGGGACGTGGTCAAGGCCGCCCGGGCGCGGACGTCCCCTCAAGCGGCAGCCCCCGCCGTACAATCCCTCCCATGTCCTCCCGCGAGTCCGCCCTCGCCGTCGCCCGCCGGCTCCGCGCCGCGGGGCACGCCGCCCTCCTGGCGGGGGGTTGCGTCCGCGACCGGTTCCTCGGCCGGGAGCCCAAGGACTGGGACGTGGCCACCTCGGCCCGGCCGGAGGCGGTCCGCGCCCTCTTCGAGCGGACGGTGCCCCTGGGGGAGCGGTTCGGCTGCGTGCAGGTCCACCCGTCCCCCGGCGACGTCGTCGAGGTGACCACCTTCCGCAGCGACCGGGAGTACCGCGACGGGCGGCGCCCGGAGGGCGTGGACTTCGGGACCGACCCGGCGGAGGACGCGCGGCGCCGCGACTTCACGGTGAACGCCCTGTTCCTCGACCCCGACACGGACCGGGTCCTGGACTTCGTGGGAGGGGTGGCGGACCTCGAGGCGCGGCGGATCCGCGCGGTGGGGGACCCGGGGGCCCGCTTCGCCGAGGACCGGCTCCGCATGCTGCGCGCGGTGCGGCTCGCGGCGGTCCTCGGCTGGGGCGTGGAGCCGGCGACCATGGCCGCCATCCGGGCCCACGCCCCCGCCATCACGGAAATCGCCGCGGAGCGGGTGCGCGAGGAGATCCGCCGCATCCTCGTCGAGGGCGGGGCGGCGCGCGGGCTCGAGCTTCTTAGGGAATCGGGGCTCCTCGCCGTCGTCCTCCCCGAGGTGGCCGCGGGGATCGGCGTGGCGCAGCCCCCCGAGTTCCACCCCGAGGGGGACGTCTACACCCACACGCGGCTCGCCCTCGCGGGACTCGACGCGCTCGCGGAGCGGCCCGGGACGGCGCTGGCCTTCGGCGCGCTCCTCCACGACGTGGGGAAGCCCCCGACCTTCCGCGTCGCGGACCGGATCCGGTTCGACGGCCACGAGAAGGTGGGCGCGGAGATGGCCGAGGCCGTGTGCCGCCGGTTCCGGCTCTCGCGCGTGGAGACGGAGACGGTGCGGGACCTGGTCGCGCACCACATGACCTTCCGCAACGTCCCGCAGATGCGCGAGGCGAAGCTCCGGCGCTTCCTCGCCGATCCGCTCTTCCCGGAGCACCTCGCGCTGCACCGGATCGACTGCCTCGCCAGCCACGCGGACCTCTCGCTCTACCGGTTCTGCCTGGAGGCGCGCCGGCGGATCGCGGCGGAGCCCCCCCGGCCCGCCCGCGTCCTCACGGGGGACGACCTCATCGCGCTCGGCTTCAGGCCCGGGCCTTGCTTCCGGGAGATCCTCCGGGCGGTCGAGGACGCCTGGCTGGAGAGGCGCATCGCCGACCGCGAGGAGGCCGTATCCTTCGTGACACGGAGGTTCCTGAAGGGGAACGGGCGTTCCGCCGGGGCGCCCGGACCGGAGGAGCCCGGGTGCGGGTGATCGCGGCGCTCCTGGCCGGCGCCCTCGCCGCCTCCGTCCTGCCGGAGGCCCGCGGCGGGGACCCGCTCGACGACCTGCGGTCGCCGGAGCCGGAGGCCCGTGCCCGGGGACGCGCCGCGCTCGAGGCGGACCCCGCGGGC
>CAZKTF010000317.1:0-3244 GCA_964555565.1 uncultured Planctomycetota bacterium
CCCGAAGGCGCGTCCCCGCCACCCATGGGCGGAGAGGGTAGCCCGCCGGGCGGCCGGGATCCACTCCGCTACGCGGGGGGACGGTCCGCGCCGGGGAGGTCCACGTCGAAGACCATGTTCCCCGCCGTCCGCGCCCGCTCGCGCAGGTCGCCCAGGTGGACGAGCCCGTCGAGCACGTCCCGGAGGCCCTGGGCCCCGGCCTTCGCCTCCTCCAGCGCCCGCAGCAGGGCGGCCGGGTCGCCGCGCCCGGCCTGCGCCCGGGCCTTGTCGATGCCCTTCACGGCCGCGTCGAGGGGGCCGCGCAGTTCCTGCCCGAGGGCCGCGGCCATCGAGAGGAGGCCGGCCGTCCGCTCGAGGCGCCGCACGCGGACCCCCACGCGGATGCGCGCGAGGAGCTCCGTCTCGGAGATGGGCTTCGTGAGGTAGTCGTCCGCCCCGAGCAGCAGCCCCGTCACCTTCTTCCACTTGAGGTCGTAGGCCGTGATGAGGATGCAGTAGGTGGACTGGAGATCGGGGAGCTTCCGGACCCTCTGGAGGAGGTCGGGGCCGTTCATCTCGGGCATGACCCAGTCGGCGATGAGGACGTCGGGCGGCTCCTTCTGGATCTCGGCCAGGGCCTCCAGCGGTTTCTGGAAGGTGCGGACCTGGTAGCCCTCGCCGTTGAGCATGACGCGCAGCAGGCGCGCGCTCGTCTCGTCGTCGTCCACGACGACGATGCGAGCAGGGCGGACGACGACCGGGGGAGAGCCGGCGGCGGCCGCCGCCCCTCCCTTCGGGGCCGGTCCCGTGGAAGTTCCCATCCGCCTCAGGGTATCGGACCCCCGCATGCAAATCCACTTCCCCGGCCGGGGGACCCCGGATCCCGGTCCGGGGCCCGGTCCGCTCCGGGGCGTTCCCGGAAACCCCTCTCCCCGGCGAGGATAGGTCGGATTACTTGGCCGGGTCCCGGCGGGGCCGTAGCATCCGACCGAGGGCCGGGCCGCGGCTCGACCCCTGTCCCCGGAAGCCCCCATGCCCCTCGCCGCAGCCGGCCCGGACGCACCGGCGAACTCCTACTTCCCGGTCCTCGTCGTGCTGGTGCTGGCCACGGGGTTCGCGGCCGTGAGCCTGCTGGCCTCGGGGCTCATCTCGAAGCTGACCATGCGCGGGCGGCAGCGGAGCCCGGTCAAGGACATGGCCTACGAGTGCGGGATGCCGATCCTCACCGACGCGCGGACCCGGTTCTCGGTGAAGTTCTACATCGTGGCGATGCTCTTCATCCTCTTCGACATCGAAGTGGTCTTCCTCTACCCCTGGGCGGTCCTCTACGGGCGGCCCGCGCTGGAGCGGGGCGGCCTGGGGCTCCCGTACCTGTTCGCCGAGCTGGCGGTCTTCGTCGTGGTCCTCTTCCTCGGCTGGGTCTACGTGGTCCGCAAGGGGGTGCTCGAGTGGCAGAGCGAAAGCTGACCCCGGTCCACGTGGGGGAGTTCCAGGAGGAGGGCGGGTTCGTGATGACCTCGCTCGACTCGGTCATCAACTGGGCCCGCAAGAACTCCATCTGGCCGCTCCCGCTCGGGCTCTCCTGCTGCGCCATCGAGTTCATGGCCACGGCCGCGTCGCGCTTCGACATGGCCCGCTTCGGGGCCGAGGTGGCGCGCTTCAGCCCCCGCCAGGCGGACCTGATGCTCGTGGCCGGCACCCTCACCTACAAGATGGGGGAGGCCTGCCGCCGGCTCTACGACCAGATGGCGGAGCCGCGCTGGGTCATCGCCATGGGGGCGTGCGCGTCCTCGGGCGGGATGTTCCGCTCCTACCCCGTCATGCAGGGCATCGACCACGTGATCCCGGTGGACTTCTACATCCCGGGGTGCCCGCCGCGGCCGGAGATGGTCCTCAACGCCATCATCGAGCTCCAGAAGAAGATCGCGAAGGACCGGCCCACCGTCGAGATGGGCATCGCCCGCGGCCCGACGCCGGACCCGGCCGCGGCGCCGGGCGCCTAGTCCCGCGTCCGGGCGGGCCGCGGGAGGCGTCGAGGAGCGGGAGGGGGATCGCGCGGTGGCGGAAGGCGAGCACCCGGCGGCGGAGAGGCTCAGGGCCGCGTTCCCCGGCACGACCGTGGACGCCGGGCGCTTCGCGGGCCAGTGGGTCCTCCGGCTCCCGCGCGCGATCGTCCTCGAGGCGCTCCGGTTCCTCCGCGACGACCCGGAGCTCCGCTACGAGATGCTCACGGACGTCACCGCGAGCGACCACCCCGACGAGGAGCTACGCTTCCGCGTGGTCTGGGTCCTGACCTCGTTCCAGCGGAAGGAGCGCCTCCGCCTGGAGACCCGCATCCCCGAGGAGGACCCGGTCGTGGCCTCCGCGGTCCCGCTCTGGGCGACGGCGAACTGGCTCGAGCGGGAGTGCTTCGACATGTTCGGGATCCGCTTCTCCGGGCACCCCGACCTCCGACGCATCCTCATGCCCGAGGACTTCGACGCCTTCCCCCTCCGCAAGGAGTTCCCCATGGAGGGGGAGCGGAGCGACCGGGACTGGGCCGAGTGGGTCATCGAGAGGGCGCGGCGGCCGTCGGAGGAGGCGCGGTGAGCGTGCCCGCGGCGACCTCCTCCCCCCTCGGGACCCGCATCGAGCGGGTGCACGCCGAGGACGGGCTCATGGTCCTCAACATGGGCCCCTCCCACCCCTCGACGCACGGGGTGCTCCGGATCATCCTCGAACTCGACGGGGAGCAGATCGTCCGCGCGGAGCCGGACCTGGGCTACCTGCACCGGGGGATGGAGAAGATCGCGGAGACCTACGGCTTCACGAAGTTCATCCCCTACACGGACCGGATGGACTACCTGGCCCCGGTCTCGAACAACATCGCGCTCTGCACGGCGGCCGAGGTCCTCATGGGGATCGACCTCCCGCCGCGGGCGAAGGCGATCCGGGTGATCTGCTGCGAGCTCGGGCGGATCTCCGCCCACCTCCTCGGCCTCGGGGCCTTCGCGATGGACGTGGGGGCCATGACGGTCTTCCTCTACTGCTTCCGCGAGCGCGAGGTCCTCTACAACTTCTTCGAGTCCCTCACCGGGGCCCGCTTCACGGTCTCCTACCCGCGGGTCGGCGGCCTCTCCCGCGACCTGCCCGACGGGTGGCGCGAGGCGGCGCTGGAGTTCGCGAAGACGCTGCCGGGGCGGATCGAGTCCGACGTGGAGGCCCTCCTCAACCGCAACAAGATCTGGGTCGATCGGCTCTCGGGGGTGGGCGTGATCCCTCGCGA
>CAZKTF010000318.1:0-3231 GCA_964555565.1 uncultured Planctomycetota bacterium
CGAAGCGCAAGGCCCCCAAGTATTCCCTCCGAAAGGCGGCTGCGTGACCCCCTTCATTCAGGAGCATTGGGGCAAGCCCCGCCCCTACCCAGGCGCCCGGACGCAGCGGAACCCGATGTTGTCGTACTTGTCCTTGGGGTTCGTGGAGAGGAGGGAGTCGAGCCTCAGGAACTCCACGGGGTCGCACCAGGAGCCCCCGCAGACGAGCTTCATCTCGGGCTCGGTCCCGTCCCAGGTGTCGGTCCACTGCCAGACGTTCCCGACCATGTCCCGGGCGCCGAACTCGGAGACGTTCTCGGGGCAGGTCCCGATCTCGGAGACGGCGTCGCTGCCGTCCTGCTGGCCGTAGACCGCCTTGTTGTGGTCGATCTGGTCGCCCCAGGGGAAGATCCGCCCGGACTTGCCGCGGGCGGCCTTCTCCCACTGCTCGCGCGTGGGGAGCGACTTCCCCGCCCAGGCGGCGTACTTGTAGGAGTCGAACCAGGAGACGCCGACCACCGGGGCCCTCGGGTGGCGCAGGCGCCCCTCGGCCCAGAACTTCGGCTGCCGGTACCCGGTGGCCTGGCAGAAACCCATGTACTCCTCGTTGGTGACCGGGAAGGTGTCGATCCAGTAGGGACTGCTCTCCCGGAGGCTCTTGATGGGGCCCGACAGGAAGGGCCCCGCGGGGACGAGCACCATGCCGGGGACCTTCGGGACCTCCTTCCCGGCGGGGGCCGCCGGCTCCTCCTCGACGACCGCGAACTCCTTCTCGGCCCTGTCGAGGAGGGGGCGGCGCTCGGCCTCCGGGACCTTGTCCAGGAAGTCGGAGGCGTCCGCGAGGCGGTCCTCGATGGCGTCCCAGTCCATCTCGTTGGCCCGATCGCGGTACCGCTCGAAGATCACCTTCGCCCGCGCGAGCATCGTCTTCCGCTTCTCGGGGTGGTTCTCGGCGTTCTCGAAGAGGAGGATCCCGAGGTAGTAGGTCTCCGCGTCCGCGGAGAGGGGGGTGTCCTTGAAGTGCCGCTCGAGGAGCGCGATGGCCTCGTCCTCGTCCACGTCCAGGGGAGGGGTCTTGAAGTCCACGTACTTGCCCCAGACGTACTCCTTGAGCCTCTTCAGCTCCTGGGCGGCGTCCTCGGGCATCGTGTCTCCGCGCGTACCGGGACTCCCCGCGTCCCCGCGGGGCGGAAACGCTGGAGCCTACGGGCGCGCCGGGACGCGGCCAAGGTTTACCGCCGGGGGGAGGCCGGCGGTCGCGGTGGGCGACCACCGACGGCCTTCGTCCTGCTCAGGGCCCAGGGCGCCTTTCGACGTAGGATTCCCCCGTGCCCCGCGGCCCGATCCGCCCGGTCGCCGCCGCCCTCCTCGGTGTCCTCGTCGTCCTCCCCCTGTCCGCGGCGGGGGGGGAGGGACCCGCGCCGGGGGCGCCCGCCCTCGGCTTCTCCCCGGAGGGGGCCGCCCGGGAGGCCCGCGCGGAGGAGGCCCTCCGCGCGGGGACCTCCGCCGCCTCCTGCCGGGAGACGCTGCGCGCGCTCACCGCCCGGCCCCGCGTCGCGGGCACGCCGGGGGGGGACGCGGCGCGGGCGCTGGTGGCGGCGAGGCTGCGGGCGCTCGGCTACCGGGTCGAGGAGGCGGCCTACGACGTCCTCCTCTCCTACCCCGGGCGGATCCGGGTCTCGGCGCGGGGCGCGGGGGACGCGGGGCCCGCCGTCCTCCTCGACAGCGACGCGCCGAGCGGGCCGGAGGAGACCGGCGAGACCCCCTTCCCGTTCAACGCCTACTCCGCCTCCGGCGAGGTCCGCGGCCCCCTCGTCTACGTCGGGTTCGGGGGGGAGGAGGACGCCGCGGCGCTGGAGAAGTCCGGCGTGGACCTGCGCGGGAAGGTGGTCCTGGCGCGCTACGGGCGGTCCTTCCGCGGGCTCAAGGTCCGCGTGGCCGAGTCCCGCGGGGCCGCGGCGGTCCTCCTCTACTCCGACCCGGGGGACGACGGGGCGGGGAAGGGGCCGGTCCATCCCGCGGGGCCCTGGCGGCCGGAGGACGGCGTGCAGCGCGGGAGCCTCCAGTACATCTCGATCTACCCGGGGGACCCGCTCACGCCGGGGAGGCCCTCGCTCGCCGGGGTCGCCCGCCTCCCGCGCGGGGAGGTCGCGGTCCTCCCGCGCATCCCCTGCGTGCCCCTCTCCCCGGGGCAGGCGCGTCGCCTGCTCGCCGTCGTGGGCGGCGCCCCCGCGGAGCCCCCGGCGGGCGGGGCGCTCCTCCCGCCGGAGCCCCGCGCCCTCTCCGCGCCGGGCGCCGTGGTCGAGGTCTCGGTCCGGATGCGCGAGGAGACCCGGACCATCCGGGACGTCGTGGCCACGCTGCCGGGGGCGGTGCGCCCGGACCGGCGGGTGATCCTGGGGTCCCACCGGGACTCCTGGGGCCCGGGGGCCGTCGATGCGGGGTCGGGGACGACGGCGCTCCTGGAGGCCGCGGCGGGGATCGCGGCGGCGGCCCGCGCGGGCTTCCCTCCGGCGCGGACCGTCCAGTTCTGCTCCTGGGACGGGGAGGAGTACGGTCTCCACGGCTCGGTGGAGTGGTGCGAGGAGCACGCCGAGACGCTCGGCCGCGAGGCCGTGGCGTACCTCAACTGCGACCCCGGGGTGAGCGGCCCGGACCTGGGTCTCTCGGGCGCCCCGGCGCTGTTCCCGCTGCTGCGCGAGGTGGCCTCCGGCTTCCCCTCGGAGGCGGACCCGGCGCGGAACCTCTGGGAGGTCCTCGTCGAGACGGCCGCGAAGGACCCGCTCAACGCGGGGAGGGCCTGCCCCTGCGGTCTCCTCGGGAGCGGCAGCGACTACACGGCGTTCCTGGACCGGCTGGGGATCCCGGCGGCGGACCTCCAGTTCTCCGGGTCCTACGGGGTCTACCACTCGGTCCACGACGGGTTCCCCTGGATGGAGCGCAACGGGGACCCCCGCTTCGAGCGGCACCTGCGCCTCGCGCGGATGATGGGGACGGCGGCGCTGCGGCTCGCGAACGCGGAGGTCCCGCCGCTCTCCTACGCGACGGCGGGCGACGAGGCGCGCCGCCACCTCGCGCAGTTCCGCAAGGACCGGCCCGGCGCGGACCTGGCGGCGCCGGAGCGGGCGGCGGGGCTCCTCGCCGGGGCCGGGGGCCGCTGGGAGATGCTCCTCGCGAAGCGCCTCGCGGGGGGGGCCCCGCTCCCCGGGGCCGCGGAGGCCGCCGACGACCTCCGCGACGCGGAGCGGGCCT
>CAZKTF010000319.1:0-3216 GCA_964555565.1 uncultured Planctomycetota bacterium
CTGTGTGGCGAGAACGAGGAAGGGCTGCGGCAGGTCGTAGGTGATGCCCGCGGCCGTCACGCGGTGCTCCTGCATCGCCTCCAGCAGGGCCGCCTGCGTCTTGGGCGGCGTGCGGTTGATCTCGTCGGCGAGGACCACGTTTGCGAAGACCGGCCCCTGGAGGAACCGGAACTGGCGCTGCCCCGTGGCCCGGTCCTCCTGGATCACCTCGGTCCCCGTGATGTCCGCGGGCATGAGGTCCGGGGTGAACTGGATCCGGTTGAAGGTGAGCGAGAGGGCGCGCGCCAGCGTGGAGACGAGGAGCGTCTTGGCGAGCCCGGGGACGCCCACGAGGAGCCCGTGCCCCCGGGCGAACACGGCCACGAGGAGCTGCTCCACGACCGCGTCCTGGCCGACGATGACCTTCGCGATCTCGGTCCGGACCGTGTCGTAGGCGGCACGGAGGCGGCGGGCCCCCTCCATGTCGTCCATCGGGGCCGCGCCGGCGTCGGGGGAGGCGGCGGGCTCGTCCATGCGGGCACCTCCACGGGGCGTCGGGACCGGAGGCGCTGCGCGTGGGCTACGCCCTCGGGGAACCCGGATCTTATACGAACGCGGCGAACGGGCCGCACCGCGAAACGAGGGGGGAAGGGGACGGACTCCTCGATGGCTGGGTGCTGAGGCGCAGGGGGGTCAGACCCCAGTCGTTTGCAAACGCTGGGGTCTGACCTCAGGCGCCAGCGAGCGGCTCAGCACGCCGGGTGCACGCGGCGCCTGGGGTCTGACCCCCGAGGGGGGTGAGGCCACTGTTTGCAAACGCCCGAGGTCTGACCCCTATTTCGCACCCTCCGGGTCGCGGGAGCGCGACGCCTCGTGCCGCCCGACGCCCGGCTGGCGTAGAATCACGGGACGGGAGGTCACGCATGGATCGGTGGACCCGCGAACAGGCGAGGGGATACCTGGACCGCTGGGTGCTCGTGGCCGTCCGGGAGAAGGCGGGACGCCGTCCCCGGAGTCCGGCGGCGCGCCGGCTGCGGGAACTCTCGGTACTCCTGGAGGCCGCCCGGCTCCTCGGTGTGGACCCGGACCGGGAGAGGGGAGAGTCCCTCGTGCGCCGCCGCTGGGCGAAGCTGAGACGGGGCGCGCGTGCCTGAGTCCCCGGAGGACTCCCCCGCACTGGTCCGGGCGCTTCGGGACCTCCTCCGATGGTTCGCGGCCGCGCGGGTCCCCGGGGTCGTCATCGGGGGCGTCGCGGTCTCGCTCCTCGCGCGCCCCCGGACCACGGTGGACGTGGACGCCCTCGTCCTCGTCGAGGAACCCCGATGGCGGCGGTTCCTGGAGGCCGGAAAGCCGTTCGGGATCCGCCCGCGCATCAGGGATGCCCTGGCCTTCGCCGGGAGGAGTCGGGTCCTGCTCCTGGTCCACGAACCGACCGGGGTTCCCCTCGACTGCAGCCTCGGCCTCCTGCCCTTCGAGGAGCGCGCGGTGAGGAGGCGTATCCGACGGAGGCTCGGATCCCTCCTCGTCCCCCTTCCCCGCCCCGGGGACCTCCTCGTCATGAAGGCCTTGGCGGGCAGGGCCCGCGACCACGCCGACATCGAGTCCCTCGTCATCGCCTTTCCGCGCCTGCGCCTCGCGGAGGTCCGGAGGACCGTCGCCGCGTTCTCCGAGGCCCTGGAGACGCCCGGGATCCTCGAGGAATTCGAGGCGACCGTCCGGAGGGCGCGCAGGGCCTGACGGTCGTGCCCTGCCCTCCGGGCTTCGGCGCGTGGGGCAGGGGCCCTACAACGGCCCCGATTCCACCGCCTTTGTAGGGGCGACCCTTGGGTCGCCCGCCGTTCACCGGTCCCGCCTCTATTTCGCGCCGAAGCACATCACCCCGTCTTCGGAGACCGAGATGACGGCGTCCGGCAGAACGAACAGGTTCCCGAGCGTAGGCACGGCGCCGTCGGGGAGCGCGGAGGGGCGGGCGGCGAGGCGCTCGACCTCGCCGTCCTTCCCCGGGTAGGGGACGCGGTAGATCGCCTTCTCCGTGGCGACGTACACGGCGCCGGCGGCCAGGGCCGGGCGGCCGACCACGGCGGGCTCCATCACCGCGCCGCGCCAGAGGATCCCGCTCTCGGCGTCCGGCCGCACGGTCCTGAGGACGAGCGGCGCCTCCTCCGTCCCCGCCTTCCCGGCGAGGAAGAACGCCCCCGCGGGGCCCGGGAGGACCCAGAGGGTCGTGAGGTCCGCCCGGTCCCGCCGGGGCCGCGGGAGGTCGTCGGAGCAGAGCTGCCCGCTCGCGGGGTCGGGGCGCTGGAGGAGGAAGTCCACCCGGTAGGAGTCCCGGGGTGCGAAGGCGACCCAGCGCCCGCTGAAGGCCGGGGGCGACTCGGGCCAGGGCTGCGGCTCCTCGCTCCCGATGGGGACGCGGTCCATCCCCCCCGTCGTGGACGCGACGCGCGGCGTGCGGTAGCGGCGCGCCCAGAGGACGGCGCCGGTGCGCGCGTCGAGGCACGCCTCCACGCCGGTGTGGGTGGCCAGGTAGAGCCGGCCGTGGAGCGCGGCCAGGCTCCCGGCCGGCGCGTAGCCCGTCCCGCGGAGCCCGCTCCCGTAGGACAGGTAGGTGTCCCACACGGGCGCCAGGCTCTCCCGCCGGAAGGCGAGGACGTGCGTCCGGACGTCGGCCGCCGTGCCCGGGCGGTCCGCCCCCGCCTCCGTGGCGGTCGCGTAGACCCGGTCCCCGAGGAGCAGGGGGGCGCCGTGGTAGAGGTAGCGCCGCCGGAGCCTCGGGTAGTCCACGTCCCCCTTGCTCCCGCGGCTCTCGCGGAGGCGCCCCTCGGCGTCCACGCGGATGAGCGCCCCGGACACGCGGCCCCAGGGGCCGGGCTGCGGGTCCTCGATCGCGGCGGCGGCGCCGGCGGCGTCCGCCGCGGGCGCGAAGGTCTCCCCCTCGGGTCGTTCGAGGCCGACGGGGGCCGGACTCAGGGGGACGGTCCGGAAGACCGGCACCCCGTCGGCGAGCCGCAGGCCGAAGACCTGCAGCCGGTCGGTCCACCACGCCACGCCTCCCGCCACCGCGACCAGGTGGTCCTGCGCCGGGGGGAGCCCCGCGTCCATGGCGCCCGGGGAAGGGTCCTCGCCGCCGCCCGACGGCGTGTCGAAGGCCCGGGGGGACCGCCAGGCCCACCGGAGCACGAGGGGGCCCCGCGGGCCGGGCGGGGGCGGCGCGATGCGGGCGCGGCAGGCGTCGAG
>CAZKTF010000320.1:0-3196 GCA_964555565.1 uncultured Planctomycetota bacterium
CTACCGGAAGCCAGGGCAGGATAGGCCTGCTCCCGACGGCCTTGCTACAGTGTCGCCTTGTGGACGGGTTTCTCGGGGGGATCACGCGGGGGCCCTGATGCCGTCGATGAAGCAGACGCCCTGGATGACGTCCACGGGGGAACTTCGATCCGGTCGGTCTCCTCCACCTCCTCGCGGCGGCGAACTGCTCGACGTAGCCCTGCTCGCCCCGCCCGGAACCTCCCGAGCATGCCTTGAACGAGGGTGCCTGGCACCGTACTTCGATCCCGGGCGGCGAGCGCGGAGGGGGGAGCCTCCATGGGGGCCCTTGCGCCGGGGCGCGGCCGTCCGCGCGGTCCGGGCGGAGAGGATACCCCCAACATCGGGACGGAGGATGCCGCGGTGCCGAGTCCGCCGGAGTCGGCGAACGTGGAGTTGCGTAGTTGCGTGTGACCCCCTGTCTGGCCGAGGCTCTCGGGACCGGCTGGGGGGACTGGACCTGGGGGGAAGGGAGCCCACTGTCCGGCATGCCCCCGCCGGGAGGGTCAACGCGATTCGTCGCAGACGATCTCGATGGGGCGGACCGTCACCTCGCCGCCGGGAGGGACCTCTACCATCGTGCGCTCCGTATAGTCCCCGCCGCAGTTGCCGCATCCTTGAACGAGCCGGGGGACGGGACTCAGGTCGGACAGCCGGAGGACCTCGAGATCGATGAATGGGGGAACCATGCCGTAGAACGACCCGTCCTGCGGGCGAAAGACGGTGACCGGGGAGGCGCCGGGGTTCCGGAACACGGCGTCGAAGGTGAGGATCGCCCCCGCCCGCGTGTCCGGGCGGGCGTCCTCGATCCGGAGTTCGAGTCCCGGCTGGTCGAGGGAAGGGGACTCCGACCCGGCACAGCCTCCGAGCATCACGACACCGCACACGCCCATGAGGGAACCGAGCCGCATGCCTGTCCTCCGTGCCCTGGGATTGGGACGCACCCAGACGCCCGGCAGTTCCCGGCTCCTTCCCGCCTCGTGCAGCCGCGGATCCTCCCCGATCCGGACGCCGACCCTCGGCCCGGCTACGGCTCGACGACCTGAACCGCCCGGTCAGCGAAGGTGATCCGCGTGCCCGGCCGGAGATCCACAAGGTCGTGGACGACGCGCCGCCCAGGGAGAGCATCGGTCGTGATGACCAGCCTGCCGGGGCCTCCCACGAGGTCGTAGTACACTACCCCGCCCTCGAGGTTGGTTGCCTTCCACTCCGCCGGCGGTTGCGCGGTGAGGTCGCAAGACCCGCCGTCGGCGAGGACGAACGCCATCCGACGATGCGAGGAGGTGTCCGGGGCGACCGGCGGCGGCGAGGCGCTTCCCGAGGGAGCCGCGCATCCGGCGGGGAGGAGCGCGAGGGAGACGAGCAGCCCGAAGGCGAGCGGACCAGCGGTTCGCCTCATGGCGATACCTCCCGAGTCGCGGTGTGGAGGGTGGGGCGGGGTCCTGCGGCCCCGCCCCGTCGCATCGAGGGTTTGGCCTGCTCGAGGACGACACGAAACTTCATGGGAGGCTCCTCGGCCGAGGCACTCCGGGATTCTACCCCCGGCCAGGGTCGCGACGCCGCTCCACGTGTTCCGGAGTTGCGGTGCCGGGCGCCCCTCTCGCCCCCGGGTGCCCTCCCGGCGAGCGCGCCGCCGCCGACCGTCTCCGCGCCGTCGCGAACGCGCAGTAAGGCGCGTCCCGAGGCGCCGGTGCCGCGGGCGAGGCGCAACGGATCCCCCCGAACGGCCGCGGGTCGCGTAGGATCCGGGCGGGCGGACGGATGGGCCCCCGAAGCGGAAGGAGGAGGACATGCGCTCAATGAGTCTCTGGGTCGTGGTGCTGGCCGGTGCGGCAGCCGCCGCCGGGACGGTCGCGTTCGCGCAGGAGCACCCCAAGGAGCACCCCGGGGCGAAGAAGGAGCCGAAGCCGGCCGCGAAGGAACCGGTCTCGAAGGAGGAGATCGGTTCGGCCATCCGCTCCTGGGTCGCCAGGGACACGAAGCTCAAGGGTGGCTACTTCCTCGTGTGGGACGAGACCGCGAAGAAGCCGCTCGCGCTCACGCTGGCGACGGTGCACGACGACAAGCTGGCGAAGGTCGCCGACGGGACCTGGTTCGCCTGCGCCGACTTCAAGTCCGCGGACGGGACGGTCTACGACCTCGACGTGTTCCTGAAGGGGTCCTCCGCGAAGACGCTCGAGGCCTCGGAGCTGACCATCCACAAGGAGAACGGGAAGGAGCGCTACGGCTGGAACGAGGAGGGGGGGGTCTGGAAGAAGACGCAGGCAAAGTGATGAAGGAGGGGGCCGGGAGGCGGCGGTGATGAGGAACGGGCTCGTCTGCGGCGCGGCGGCGCTCCTCCTCGCGGCGTGCGCCTCGGGGGGCGACACGGGCGGGCGGGGCCCCGAGGTGCCTCCCCCGCCGCCCGCCGCCGGGCAGGACCCGGCGGCCCGGCCGCCGGACCCCGCCGCCGAGCGGGCGGAGCGCCTGGCAAACGAGGCCGCCTACCGCGAGCAGTACCTCCCGGTGCGCACGCGGTTGAAGGCGGACCACCTCGGGAAGTGGATCGTGATCGCCAGGGGCGTGATGCTCCCGGCGAACGAGCGCAGGACCTTCCCGGCCCCGGCCGCCACGATGGAGGAGGCCGACCTCGCGGCCCGCGCCGAGGCGCCCGCGGCGCGCCACCGGTTCGTCTTCCGGATCGGCGAGGAGGGGGACGAGAAGGAGTTCCTCGGCGGCACCGAGGTCCGGCACGTCCTCGGCGTCGCCTTCCTCGCGGCCTGGGAAGGCCGGGGGACGCTCGGGCCCAACGTGTCGCTCCTGCTCGACCGGGTGGGGCAGGTCTCCCAGCGTGCCGCCGACGGGCGCCCCTTCGTGCGCGCCGCGGTCCTCCCGCCCTCGGGCGTCGGCGGCGCCGAGGAGGAGTGGGGACTGTCCACGGGGTTCAACGGGTACGCGGTCCTTTCCCCCGCGACCGCGGAGAGGGTGGGCCTCGCGCTCTGGGAGATCCCGGGCTCGGTCCGGATCGAGGGCGTCCTCCAGTCCGGAGACTGCCGGCGCGCGCGGGCGCGGCTCCGTATCCCCCCCGGCGGGGGAGTGGACCTGGAGTTCCCGGTGGCGATCTGGCCCGACGGGCGCTAACGGCCATCGCCGTCAAGTTAGCCGGGCACCTTCCGACTGAGGGATGAGTTCGTCCGAG
>CAZKTF010000321.1:0-3169 GCA_964555565.1 uncultured Planctomycetota bacterium
GGCGGAGCACGCGGGCCGCCTCGGAGGCGGTGGCCCCCGTGGTGAGGACGTCGTCCACGAGCAGGACCGTGCGCCCCTCCACGCGGCGGGGGTCGGCGACGACGACGGTGCCCGAGGGGGCCCGGAGCCTCTCGCTGCGCGGGAGCGAGGCCTGCGGGCGCGGCTGCCCCTCGCGGCGGAGCGTCCGCTCCGCCGTCCGCATCCGGAGGAGCCGCGCCGCCTCGGCGGCGAGGAGGGCCGGGGGATCGAACCCGCGGAGGCGGCGGGCGGCGCGCGTGGAGGGGAACGGCACGAGGATCGCGTCGGGCGTCAGCGGCCCCCAGTCGCGGAGCCGTGCCGCGAGGAGTTCCGCCAACGGCCAGGCGCAGGACCGGTCCCGCGCGTACTTGAGCCCGGTCACGAGGCGTCGGAGGGGGCCCGCGTAGCGCCCCGCGGCGCGGACCGCGTCGAAGCGCGGGCCGAGGCGGCGGCAGTCCATGCAGCCCCCGGCCGCGGTGAGGGGCCCGAGGGGGGCCGAGCAGCGTTCGCAGAGGGGATCCCCGTCGGCGAACAGGACCATCCCGGCCCGGCATCCGGGGCAGAGCCAGGGCTCCCGCGTCCCGCCGAGCGACTCCCCGCAGGTGAAGCACGCGCGCGGCCAGAGGAGGTCCAGCGCACCCCGCCCGAGATCCGCCGCGAGCGATGGCCTCACGTTCCTCGGGCGTCGAGGGGTTACGTGGAGTCTCTGGCCGCCCGATCCCGCAACGGCCTCCCGGGCCGAGAAGTTGTGAACGCGTCGGGTGCAAGCCATTGCACGACAACGGCTTGCGGCATCAACGAGGGGTCTGACCCTATTCGAAGAGCCGCCTCAAATCGAACAGATCTAGAATCGCACGATTCTCGGTCAGTTGCGCGAAGGCCGCCAGCGCCAGCAGCGCCGCGTAGGCCACGAAGGCGCCGAGGAGGATGCGGTCCCGCCGGGAAGCCGACTCCGCCACCGCGGGGGGGGACGCGGGGACCTCCGGGGAGACCTGCCCGCCCGGTTCCTCCGTCATGCGGCGCCCCCGCCCTGTCCGGGCGGCGGGCCCGCGAAGCGGGCCATGATCGCGGCGAGGCGTCCCGTGAGGTCCTGGAAGTGCGCCATCATCCGGTGGAGGTCCTCCATCGCGCGGTCGAGGTCCACCGCGAGGCGCTCCATCTCCTCCAGGGCGGCGTCGCCCGGCGCGAGCGTCTCCGGGATCACCGGCTCCCCGACAGGGGCGACGTCCACGCCGCCGAGCTGCTGATCGAGCTTCGACTGCACCTCGTGGAAGGTGCGGTCGAACTCGTCGAGGATCGCGCGGCGGCGGGGGGAGACCGCGCCCTCGCCCCCCTCGGCGGCGGGCGCCGCCGCGAACTCCGCGCGTCGGTCCACCTGGACGTCCCGGACGCGGAGAGGCCTCGGGGGGCCCGTCGCCGGCGCTCCCCCCGGCCCCGGGGTGAGCCAGGCCCCGCCGGGGGCGGGCGCGCCGGACGGAACGCCCGCCCCCCGCGCGCCGACGGCGACCCTCTGCTGGCTCTCGCGCACGCGCGCGAGGAGGTCCTGGAGCGAGGTGCTCCCGAGCGGCGCCGACGGACGGGACGCGCCCGGCGGCGGGGTGACGTTCGGCGAGGGCGGGGCGCTCCTCCTTGCGAGGAGGTCGGCGAGCTTCGTCGGGCCCTTCACGTCCACAGTGGACGCCCGCAGCGGCGAGGCCCCGAGGTCCACGGCGTGCGGCCCATGGGACGCGGGGTTCGGATGGGGAGGTTCCGCCGACGCGGGCGGGCGGGCGCCGGGGCCGCCGCCCGGAGGTGGCGCGCGCGACCCCGGGGCCGCCGGCCCGAGGTTCGCCGTTCCGGGGCGGGCCCCGGGGGCTCCCCCCGCGACGGAGGAGCCCTGGCGGATCCCCGGGCCCGCGGCGGCCGGGCCGGGGCCGGGCATCCCCGGAGGCGGCGTGGGAGCGGAGCCGGCGAAGGTCTGCGGGTTGAGCCCCCACCGCGCGCAGTACTCGGCGACCGCGGCGACGACCCGTCGCTCGATCTCCGCGTCGGGGACCCCGAGCAGCCGCGCCTCTTGACGCGTGCGTTCCCGGATCCTCTCGACCTCGTCGCGGATCGAGCTACCGCTCAAGCAGACCTCCGTGCCCGCACCCGCCGGACGGGGCTCCGGGCGGAGGATCCCGCCCCGGGGAGCCCCTTGCATCCCTTCGCGAAAGAGTCTACCTTGCCCCGGGGTCGCCTCCCAGCGGCGAGCGGGCGGGCCCCGGCGTCCGCGGGCCCGGGGAGAAGACGCAGCGGGGGCGCCAAAATGCCTTACCGGACGCCTCCGGCAGGGATACCTTGCCCTGTCCGCCGCCCATGAGCCCCCTCCCCGCCTCCCCGGAACGCATCGGCGGCCATGCCGTCCGGGAGAAGCTCCGCGCGGGGTCGGGCGTGGAGGTCTACGCCGCCACGGACGGCCTCGGGCTTCCGATCCAGGTGCACCTGTTCCGCGCGGCGGTGGTCGCACCGCGGATCCCCCGGGAGGTGTTCTTCGACGAGGTCCGCCGCACGGCCTCGCTCCACCACGAGCGGCTCGCCGCGGTGGTGAACGCCGGCGAGGACGCGGGGGACTGGTTCGTCGTGGTGAAGGGCCACGAGGGGGCCACGCTCGGGGACCTCCTCGCGCGGGGGGGCGGACTCGACGAGGAGCGGGCGCTGGGACTCCTGGCCGGTGTGGCCGAGGGGCTCGTCGCGCTCGAGAACGAGGGGTTCCGTCACGGGGACCTCAACCCGTGGTCCGTGGGCCTCCCGGGGGGCGGGCAGGTCCTCCTCGGCCTCCGCCGCCTGGCGCCCGGGGACCTCTCGGCGCGCCTCGCCCGCTACCTCGCCCCCGAGGAGGCGCGCGGGCAGGACGGCACCCCCGCCTCGGACCTCTTCGTGCTCGGCCTCCTCCTTGTGGAGGCGCTGCGCGGCCGCCCCGCCATGGAGGGGATGCCGGAGGAGGTCCGGCTGGCGCTCGCGCGGGGCGCCGTCCCGGAGCCCGCGAAGCTCCTCGAGGGGGTCCTCCCCCAGACCCTCGCCCTCCTGTCGTCGCTCCTCGCCCCGGACCCCCGCGCGCGACCCGCGGGCGCGGCGGAGGTGGCGACGCGCCTGCGCGCGGCCCAGGCGGCCTTCTCGGGGACGGAGAGAC
>CAZKTF010000322.1:0-3156 GCA_964555565.1 uncultured Planctomycetota bacterium
GCAGCACCTGGTGGCCTCGTGACCTGTACCGGAACTTTCCGCGTGTGGCACTAGCGCGCGCGCAACGCCGCCTCCGCGGCCGCGCGCAGGCGCGCCGCCGCCTCCCGGTCCGCCGGGCCCGGGACGGGGACGCCGAGGAGGTCGTTCTCCCCGCGCCGGTCGGCGACCGGGTCCGTGAGGATCTCGCGGGAGACGTGCTTCTCCCCCTTCTCCGGGTGCTCGGTCACCTGCACCCACTTCCGCCGCGCCGGGGCCTCCACGGGGTCGATGGCCGCCACGAGCCCCCGGTAGAAGGGGGCGAACTTCTCCGGGGGGGACTGGGCGAAGGTCGATCGCATCTCCGGGAGGAAGGAGAGCGGGGGCGCCAGTTCCGCGACGGCGGTGCGCCCGGCCAGCGAGGGGGCCAGCAGCGACGCGGCGTTCGGGAACTGCCGCGGGTCGAAGGGGATGCCCGCGGCCTCGAGGATCGTGGGGTAGAGGTCCTGGAGCCGGACCTGCTCCCGGACGCGCCGCCCTCCCTCGAACCGGCCCGGCCAGTGCACGACGAGCGGGACCCGGAGGATCGCCTCCGAGAGCGAGATCTTGTGATCGACGAGCCCCTCCTCCCCCAGGTTCTCCCCGTGGTCCGAGGTGACGACGAAGAGCGTATCGACGGGCCTCCCGCCCGGCCCGTCGCCCAGGAGCCCCTCGCGCCGCAGGAGCGCCTCCAGCGCGACGCAGTGCTTGTCGAGGTCGAGCAGCTCGGCGTCGTAGAGCGAGGAGAGGATCGAGATCGCCCGCGGGCCGAGGGGGCTGATGTCGAGGTTGTGGGCCATGTCGAAGGGGAACTGGAACCTCTTCGCCCGCGCGACCTCCTCGTTCGTGACTCCCTCGGGGCGCCAGGGCCGCTCCAGGTCGAGCGGCGGGGCGTAGGGGAGGTGGGGCTCCATCAGGTTCACGAAGAGGAAGAGCGGCTTCCCGGCGCGCGCCGGGTCGGCGCGCCGCGCCGCCAGCTCGGACTCGATCTCCGCGGTCGCGGCCGAGGCGTTCACGGGCCCCTTGCGGTCGAAGACCGCGTTCACGCGCACGAACCCCTGGCCCACCCCGGTCTTCCGCGTGACCAGCTCGTTGCAGGTGACGAGGATCGAGTCGTATCCCGCCGCGCCCAGCGTCTCCGCGAGGGTCACGTGGGCGGGGGAGAGGGGGCTCTCGATGGAGATCGCCCCGTGGTGGCGGGGGAGGAGGCCCGTGAAGAGGGAGGCGTGGGCGGGCAGCGTCCAGTTGGCCGGCGTCCGGCACTCCTCGAAGAGGACCCCCGCCCGCGCGATGGACTCGAGCCAGGGGGTCGTCGGCCGCGCGTAGCCGTAGGCCGAGAGCCGGTCCGCCCGCGTCGTGTCCCAGAGGAGGACGATCACGTGGGGCCGGTGCGCGGGGGCGCGCCCGAGCAGGGCCCAGCCGCCCGCCGCCGTCGCCGCCAGCGCCAGCATGAGGGCGCCCCGGCGGACGGCGGGGCTCAACGCGGGCCTCCCACGTAGCCGTTCGCGCGGAGCCTCTCGCGCATCTCCTCGTCCTCCGCGGGCACCGCCCCGAGCGAGCCGAGGTCCATCCGCGCGAGGAACCGGGCCCGGAGGCGGGCCACCTCGTCCGGCCGCTCGCGGGAGAGGTCGCGCGCCTCCCGCCGGTCCCCTTCCTCGAACAGCGCCTCGACGCGGAAGGTCGCGTGGAAACGGTAGGTCCAGCCCTCCCCGGTGAGCCGGTAGATCGGGTCGCCCGGGACCTTCGAGAACCGCCCGGAGGGCCTCGCGGCCGCGCCGAGGAAGCCCATCGCCGCGGCGAGGAGGGTGGCCGCGGCGAGCGCGAGCGCGGCGGGCCGCCCCATCCGCGCGGCCCTACTTCTTCTCCCCGCCCGGCGGCGGGCCGGCGGCGGGGGGCAGGAGGACCATCTCGACCTTCTCGAGGCCGAGGCGGTCCACGGGTTCGCTCGGGCCGCGGTCGGGGCCCCCGGCCATCATCTTCACGGGGACCGAGGCCAGCGCCTCCAGCACGTCGAGCCCCTCGACCACGCGCCCGAAGGCGGTGTACTGCCCGTCCAGGCCGGGGCTCGTCCCGTGCATGATGAAGAACTGGCTCCCGGCGGAGTTCGGGCTCTGGCTCCGGGCCATGGAGAGGACCCCGCGCTCGTGCTTGACCCGGTTGAACTCCGCGGGGACGCAGAAGCCGGGCCCGCCCGCGAGGCCAGGCGTGGGGCTCCCCGTCTGCACCATGAACCCCTTGACGACGCGCGGGATGGCGAGGTTGTTGTAGAAGCCCTGCCTCGCCAGGGAGAGGAAGCTGTGCACCGTGTTGTAGGCCTCCTCGGGATGGAGCTCGGCCTTCATCGCGCCCTTGGAGGTGACGATCCGGGCGCCGACGCGGGTCTCGCCCCCCTTCGCGGGCGTGACGGTGACCTCGAAGGGGCTCCCCTGGATCGGGTCCGGGTAGGCGTCGCGAGGGAGGCCGCCGTAGACCGGCGTGAACCTGAGCTTCCCGGTCCGGAGCGCGAGGACCTCGATCACCTCCGCGGCGAAGGCCCCGGCCTTGAGGGCGTCCACCGGGGGCGGCTCCTCGCGGTAGTTGTTCCCCTGGTACTTCCCGTAGAGCCTGCAGAGCTGGAAGCTGCGGGTCTCGAAGGCCACCTGCAGGACCACGGAGTTCCCCGCGAGGCGGAGCTTGTTCACCGTGACCACCTTCTTCGACCGGTTCACGAGCTTCACCTGCACGCGGATCGCGTCGCCCAGGGCGACGCTGTCCTTCTCCGCGCGGGCCTCCAGCACGAAATCGGGCTCGGCCGCGGGGGCCGGGGGAGGCGCCGCCGGCCCCAGGCAGGCGACGGCGAGGGCGAGCGGGACGAGGGACGGGGTCCGGGGCATCGGTTCCTCTCGGGTGGCGGGGGCCCGCGTCCGCGGCGCGGGGGACGGCGACGCGACGGGGATTATAGACGCACGGCGCCGCCCGGGCGGCCCGCCAACAGGGGGCTTGCATACCCGGCGCGGGGGGCTAGCATAGCGACAGGGCCCGGGCTACCGGGCCATTGCGTCCGCTCTTCGCCGGGACAGAGCAGGGGAGCACCATGACCCGCCTCTTCCGACTCCGCGCCATCTTCCTCGCGATCCTCCTGGCCGTTCCGGCCACCGCGCT
>CAZKTF010000323.1:0-3059 GCA_964555565.1 uncultured Planctomycetota bacterium
CCGTCCTCACCAACAACCTCGGCGTCACCGTGGGAGGGACCCTCTCCGTGGCGGGGCTCGGCATCGCCTCCTTCCGCGAGGGGGCGCAGGTGGACAACGTCCTGGAGCTGGAGGTCGTGACCGGGGCCGGCGAGGTGGTGACCTGCGGGCCCGGGCGGGAGAGCGACCTCTTCGACGCCGTGCGCTCGGGGCTGGGGCTCTGCGGGGTCGTCACCCGGGCGACGCTGCGGCTCGTTCCGGCGCTCCCCCGCGTCCGGACCCACTACCTCCTCTACGACGACCTCCCCTCGCTCATGCAGGACGCCCGCACGCTCATGGGCGACGGCCGGTTCGGGTACCTGGAGTCCTGGTGCGTCCCCTGCCCCCAGGGGTTCCGCAGGGTCGCCGGCGTCCCGACCCCCTTCGCGCAGTGGTTCTTCCCCCTCCAGGCCAGCGTGGAGTTCCACCCGGACGGCCCTCCCGACGACCGGAAGCTGCTGGCGGGCCTGGCCTACTACCGCGCGGTCCACGCCGAGGACCGCGACATGGCCGAGTTCGCGGCGCGGCTCGAGCCGCTCTTCGAGCTTTGGAAGCGCGGGGGCTACTGGGCGGCGGCCCACCCGTGGATGGAGGCGATCCTCCCCTGGGACGCGGCCGCCTCCTACGTCACCGGCGTGCTCCAGAACCTCCCGCCGCACCTCCTCGGCGGCGGGCACGTCCTGCTCTGGCCCTCGCGGGGCACGACCTCCCGGGCGCCGCTCTTCATGGCCCCGCGGACGGAGTTTGTGATGGGCTTCGGGATCCTCCCCGGGCTCCCTCCCGCGGCGATGCCCGTGGCGGCCCCGCTCCTCAAGCGGGCCAGCGACCTCGCACTCCAGATGGGCGGGAAGCGCTACCTCTCCGGGTGGATCGACTTCGACGAGGCCCGCTGGAAGGCGCACTACGGCGAGCGCTGGGCCGACCTCGCACGCTGGAAGGCGCGCTTCGACCCCGACGGGGTCCTCCACCCCGGCTTGGTTCCTGGGGTCTGACCTCGCGCGCTCACGGAGCACCGCGCTCGCGTGAGGCCCCAAAGCGCGCGGGGTCTGACCCCCTGTCGCGCCTCACAGGAAGCCCCGCTCTCGCGTGAAGCTCGTGAGCGCGCGGGGTCTGACCCCTTGTCCCGCCACCCGGCCAAGCCCGAAGAATCAAAGGAGCCCGGGGGTCTCTTGGCCCCCGGGCTCCTGATCGCGGCCTGCGTACGAGCTAGTGAGGGTTGTTCTTCCCGTTCGGGGCGTCCTTGTGCTCGAAGGTCGAGCCCTTCCCCTGCCAGATGTCGTTGCCCCACCACGCGACGTTGTTCAGCACGACCATGTCGATGATGCTTCCGCCCCAGTTCCCGATCGGCCAGACGAACACGTACACGACGGTGCCCAGCAGCGCGTTGTCCGAGTAGGTGGTTGCGGCCCAGTCGTCCACCGTCTCGCGCGCGGTCCACGGCCCGGCGACACAGCCCGCGGCCACGAGGGCCAACGCGAGCGTCACGACCAGAACGACGTTCTTCATCTTCCCTCCTCCGGCTCGTACGCGCCGCGTCGAGCGGACCCGTTCCGCTGCCGGGCGCGTCCCTGACACGGGGGATTCCACCCTGCCCCCCCGCGGATGTCAACTCCCGACCGACCTGTCCGGCGTCGGGAGGTCCGCCCCCCGGGGGGACCGTCCTGAGCCTACCTCCCCCCGGCGACAGGGGTTGCGGTACGAGGCCCCTACTTCGGTTTCTCGGTGGAGGGCCCGCCGGCGCCCTTCCCGGAGTCGGGGTTTCCCCGGGTCGTCGCGTCGTCGGGGGTCGATCCTCCGCCGCCCTCCCCGGGACCGGTGCCACCCCCGGTCCGGGACCCGGGCGCCCCTGGCACGCCCGTGGCGCCCCCGAGCCCCCTCGGGTCGCGCCCCGCGCCCCCGGCCCCCGCCGAGAGACGGAGGAGGGCCAGGTGGACGATGGAACCCTCCGAGGACACCCCGGCGCCGAGGTAGGCCACGGCGTCGCGCGCCTCGTCCCCCGCGACGACCCCCCACTCGGTGCCCCCGCCCGGGGCCTCGCCCGAGAAGTAGGTCCCCGCGCGGACGAGGGAGAGCGCCGCGGCCACGGCCGCCTCCACCGGGGGGTCGCCGCCGCGGGCCACCGTGCTGGCTTCGAGCGCGTAGCCCTCGAGCGCCCGGCGGCTGCTGCGGGCGAGGAGGTCGTGGCTCCCGTAGGCCTCCACCCCGAGGAGTTCGCGGCCGGCGGCCACGGCGAACCCGACCACCTCCGGGTCCTCCAGGGCCCTGAGGAGCTGCGTCACCTGGAGGTCCACGATGCGGCGGACCGGGGCCAGCGCGCCCCGGCTCGAGAAGGTGTCCGCCAGGGAGCGCGAGCGGGAGGAGATCCCGTGGATGTCGAGTTCCCGGCGGACGAGGTCGCGGACCTGGTCCGCACCGGCCTGCGACAGGGCCAGACCGCGCAGCCCGGCCCCGGCGAGTCCGGGAGAGCGCCGGAACGAGGCGGCGGAGGCGCGGCCGGATCCGGAGCGGCCCTCCTCCACGGGGCAGACGGCGACCGGCACCCCCGCGGTGTCGGGAGGCACCAGCACGTCGCGGGCGACGATGCGGTCGCAGCGCCCGCCCTCCAGCACCTCGCCGGCCGCGAGGAGGAGCGCCCGGTCCCGCGAGCGGTTCGAGACGAGGACCGTGGCCTGGCCCGGGAAGGGGCCCTCCCGGACGACGGCGGCCCGCTGGTCGAGGGCCTCGGCCAGGGTGAGGGGCGCGAGGGAGGCCGCCGACGCTCCCGCGGGGCCCGGGGCACGGGCTCCGGGAGGGAGCGTGATGGCCGGAGGGACCGAGAGCCCCGGAGGGACCGTGATGCGGAGCGGATAGACCGTGAGCGAGTCGTAGGTGACCGCCCTGCCGGGCACCGGTTCCAGGGAGGCCAGCATCGTCGAGAGGGGATTGGGGGGCGGGGACAGGGGACCGGGCGCGGCCGGGACGGCGGCACCGTCCGCCGGCCGGCGGGCCATCCGGGCGGCGGCGAGATCGAGCTCGCGCGCCCGGTCCAAGGCGGCGCTGTA
>CAZKTF010000324.1:0-3018 GCA_964555565.1 uncultured Planctomycetota bacterium
CGCGCTCCGGCGGGTCGCGGCGGAGGCCGCGCGGGATGCCGGGGCCGCGCTCGCCCGCGCGAGGGGCGACGAGGAGGAGCGGATGGACGGGGCGGAAGGGCGCTAGGCGCGTCACCTCCCCGGCCTCCACGGGGTCTCCGGTTCCCCTCCCGGGCGGACGAGCACGGCGCCCGTCTCCTCGGTCACGAGGACCGGAGGGGCGCCGGGGATGCGGAGCGACCGGACCGCGCCCGTGGCCGGCCCCGCGCTCGCGATGGCGAGGCGCGCCCTGGTCGCCGCCGCCAGGGGCACCAGGCCCGGGTTCCGCGCGCTCCCGTGGTGAGGGAGCAGGAGGACGTCCGCCCCGAGGTCCGCCCCGGACAGGAGGAGCGCGCGGGTCCCGGCCTCCTCGAGGTCCCCCGGGAGGATCGCGGAGAGGCCGTCCAGCGTCGCGCGGAGGACGAGGGAGCCGTCGTTGTCGCTCGCGAAGTTCGCGCCCCGCGCCGGGTGGAGGACGTCGATCCGGAGCCCCTGCAGGTCCACGCGGTCCCCCGCGGCGGCGCGGTGGACCGGGACGCCGGCCCGGCGCGCGGCCGCGAGGACCTCGGCCCCGAGGGGGCAACGCCCGAACCCCTCGCCCACGACGAGCAGCCGCACGCGCAGCGTCTCGAGGAGGAGCAGGGCCTCCCCCCCGTGGTCGGAGTCCTCGTGGGAGACGAACAGGGCGTCCAGGCAAACGACCCCCCGCGCGAGGAGCGCCGGGAGGATGGCGTCCTCCCCGACCCGGCCGCCGCGCCCGCCCGCGTCGAAGAGCGCCCGCGCGTCGCCGGAATCGGCCAGCACGGCCATCCCGTGGCCCACGCGCAGCGCCAGCAGCGAGGGGGCCGGCGGCGAGGGGGGGAGGAGACGGGGGGCGGCCGCCAGCGCCAGGAGCCCCAGGGCGGCCGCGGCCAGCGCCCGCGGGCCCGCGGGCCGCCTCGCCATCGCCAGGGCCAGCACCGCGCCGTCTGCGACCAGGAGCCATGCCGGGGGCGGGGGGATCGCGTACCAGGCGAGCGGGAGCGAGGCGAAGGCGTGGACCGTCGCCGCGAGGACCCCCGCCGCGGCGTCCATGGCGACGGCGGTGGCCCCGGGGACGAGCGCGCCCGCGGGCAGGAGGAGGACCGCCAGCGCCAGGACCGCCATGGCCAGGGGCAGGACCACGAGGTTCGCCAGAGGCGTCACGGGGCAGACGGTGCCGAAGCGGGCGGCGAGGACCGGGGCGGTCGCGGCGAAGGCGCCGAGCGCGGGCGGGAGCGCGCGCTCGAGGACGTCGCCGAGCCTCCGTCGCAGCGACCGGTCCGCCGCCGGGATCGGGAAGCGGCGGAGGAACCTCCTCCGCGCGAACAGGACCGCCCCGATCCCGGGGGCGAGGCGCAGCAGCCCCAGGACCGCCGCGACGGTGAGCTGGAAGCCCGCGTCGTCGAGCGCGCCCGGCTCGAGGAAGAGGATCACCCCTGCGGCCAGGGCGAGGGCGTGGAGGGGGTCGCTCCGGCGGCGGAACCAGGGCGCGGCGGAGACCAGCGCGACCGCCACGAGCGCCCGCTCCGAGGGCTTCCCCATGCCGGAGACTCCCGTGAAGGCCGCTGCCGCGAGGACCGCCCCCGCCGCCGTGGCGCCCGCCCCTGCGCCCGCCCGGCGGAGGACGAGCGCCGCCGCCGCGGCCGCGAGCGCCACGTGGAAGCCGCTCACCACGAGGATGTGGTAGGTCCCGGAGCGTCGGAAGTCCCGGACGAGCTCGCCGTCGAGCCCGTCCTGCCTCCCCACGAGCAGGGCCTCGGCCACGGCGGCGCCCCGTCCCTCGCAGGCGCGGTGGACCGCGGTGAGGACGGAGGCCCGGACCCCCGCGACCCAGGCTTCCGGGCCGCTCCCCCCCTCTTCGCCGAGCCTCTCCACGCCCCCGGGGGACGGGACCTCGAGGAGGACGGCCGCGCCCCGCTCCCGGGCGGCCGAGGCGCGATCCCGCTCCCCGGGGTTGCCGGGCGGGGAGGGGCGCCGCACGACCCCCGTGAGGCGGACGCGGTCCCCCGGGGCGAGCACGGGCGGCTCGCCGTCGAGGAGCACCAGGACCCGCCCGGAGACGGGGCGGGGAGGAGCGGCGCCGAGGAGGGTGTCCGCCTCGACCGACATCCGGCCGCGGAGCCGGGGGGTCCCGTCGGCCTCGCGGCCCGCCACCGCGGCGGGGAGGTCCGGGGGGACGACGACCATCCCTTCGATGCGGAGGGGGAGCGGCCCCGGCGGGAGCAGGGCCTCGAGGTCGTCCGGTCCCCCGGGCATCCGCGCGAGCGCCCCCCGGGCGGCCCCGAGGAGGAGCGCGAGGGCGAGGAGCGTAGGGGAGACCCTGTCGCGGAACGGCTGCGGGAGGAGCCGCCGGAGCCGGCGCGCCGAGGGGAGCGCGAGGAGGAGCGGGAGCGCCGCCGCCAGGGCCGCGGCCGGGGGCAGGGCCGGGGCAGGGAGGTGGCGCGCCAGGGCGATCCCGGCCGCGAGGGCCACGACGGAGCAGGGGACGAGCCGGTCCACCGTGAATCCCGGCGCCGGCGGGTTACGGCGTCCCTACAATCCCGCGCACCCGTGCGCTCCGCCCGCCCGATCCCTCTCCTCGCGGCCCTCGCCCTGGGGACGATGCTGCCGGGGACGCGGGCCGCCCGGGGCGAGGAACCCCCGCCGCCTCCTCCCGCCCCCGCGGGGGAGAAGGTCCCGGGGACCCCCGCGCCCGCCGCGCCGCAGGACCCCGGCGACCGTCCCCCGCCCCCCGGCGAGGGGGAGTGGACGCTCGTCTACGGATACTCCATCGATGCCATCGAGGAGGGCACCGGGGACCTCGTGTCCACCATGGTGGAGGGGGTCACCTTCGCCAAGGGGGAGTTCGAAGTGGAGGCGGACTCCCTCGTGGTGTGGGCCGACGCCGAGAAGTGGCGGCGCGGGGGGCGCGAGGGCCCCGGCGCGCCGGCGAAGCCCGGGGCCGGGAAGCCGGAGGGCGCGACGCCGGCCCCCGCCGCG
>CAZKTF010000325.1:0-2980 GCA_964555565.1 uncultured Planctomycetota bacterium
GGGGCCCCGCCCCGCCCGTCCCGCGCCCGGGGCCCCGCGGGGGGCGCGGCGCCTCCGAGACCGAGGGGGGCGCGGAGCCGGGGGCGCGGGCGCCTCCCCGGCGGACCTCCTCCAGGAGGATCGAGTTGCACAGCTCGACGCACTCGTTGCAGATGTAGACCCCCGGGGGACCGGCGATCAGGCTCTCGACCACGTGCCGGTTCTTCGCGCAGAAGGTGCAGCGTCGCGCGCCGCGGCCCCCCCCGTCGATCGGCGGCCCGCCACGGCTACTTCTTCGGCCCCTTGAGGGTGGTCACGACCTCGTCCACGAGCCCGTAGGCCTTCGCCTCCTCGGGGGACATGTAGTAGTCGCGGTCGCTGTCCTTCTCGACGCGCTCCTCCGCCTGCCCCGTGTGTCGCGCGAGGATCCGGTTGAGCGTCGCCTTGGTCTTCAGGATGTCCTCCGCGCGGATGGAGATGTCCGCCGCCGTGCCGCGCGCCCCGCCCGAGAGCTGGTGGATCATCACCTTCGAGTGGGGGAGCGCGAACCGCTTCCCCTTCGCCCCCGCCGCGAGGAGGATGGCCGCCATGGACGAGGCCTGGCCGATGCAGTAGGTGGCCACGTCGGGCTGGACGAACTGCATCGTGTCGTAGATCGCGAGGCCCGCCGAGACGAACCCGCCGGGGGAGTTGACGTAGACGTTGATGTCCTGGGTCTTGTTCTCCTTCTGGAGGAACAGGAGCTGGGCGATGACCGAGTTCGCCAGGGGGTCGGTGATGGCGTCGCCGATGAAGACGATCCGGTCCTCGAGGAGGCGGGAGTAGATGTCGTAGGCCCGCTCCCCCCGGCCGGTCTTCTCGATGACGAAGGGGATGTACAGCGACTCGCTCTCCATGGACCCTCCGCGTGCCCGGGACGGGCTCTCCGGGCGGCCGCCACGGATCCTACATCGGACGGGGAAGAAAGCCGCTCCAGCGCCGGGGGCCCTGGAGCCGAGGGCGGACGGCGAAGGGCGGACGGCGGGGAGGGGCAAGGGTAGGGGTACGGGCCGGCGCCGGTCGGGAGGCGTCCCTCCCCCTACCCCTACCCGTACCCTTACCCGCCGTTCGCCGTCGGCGCCTACCCTTCGACCGCGACTTCCCTGCGGAGGAGGTCCAGGACCTTGCGCTCGCGCAGCCGGCCGCGGAGGGAGGGGATGACGTTGCGCTGCTCCAGGTAGGCACGCATCTCCTCCGGGGACCGCCCGTAGCGCCCGGCCATGGCGGCCACCTGCTCGGCGACCTCGTTCTCGGTCACGAGCACCGACCGCTGTCCCGCGATGGCGTCCACGAGGAAGGCCACCCGGAACTCGCGCTCGACGCGCTCCCGGGCCTGGCCCTGCACCCCGGCCAGGCGCTCCTCGATCTGCTCCTCGCCCGCGCCCTGCATGTGCATGTCGGCCTGGATGCGCCCCAGGATCTGGCCGATCTCCTTCTGGACGATCCCCTCCGGCAGCGGGATGGGGGCGCGCTCCAGGAGGGCGTCCAGGAGCGCGTCGTCCACGGCCTTCTCCGCGTCGGCCTCCCGCGCGCGGCGGACGGCCTTGCGGGCCTCCTCGCGCAGCTCGTCCACCGACTCGAAGTCGAGGCGCTTCGCGAACTCCGCGTCGAGGGGCGGGAGGTGGAACCGCTTCACGTCCCGGACGCGCAGGCGGAGGCGGCCCTCCTTCCCCCGGTGCGCCTCGTCCTTGAAGTTCGCCGGGAGCGTCACGTCGAGCACCGCCTCCTCCTCGGCCTTCTTCCCGAGGAGCGCCGCGCCCGCCCCGGGGGCCGCGATACCGGCGACGACCTCCACCGGGTGGCGCCAGGTCAGGTTCTCGGCGCGGGCGACCTCGGTCTCCCCGACGAGGACCGCCACGTCCAGGACGAGCACGTCCTTCTCCCGGCAGACCCCGTCCTCGGCGGGCCGCAGCTCGGCGTGCTCGAGGAGGAGGTCCTGCACCGCCTCCTCCACGTCCTTCTCCGCGACCTGCACCTTCGGGCGCCGGACCCGGAGCCCCTTCGTGTCGGGGACCTTCACCTCGGGGCGGACCTCCACCGTGACCTCGAACCGGAAGGGCCGGCCCGGCTCCACCTTCAGGTCCTTGACCGGGAGGTTGGGCTCCCCGATGGGGACGAGGCCGTGCTTCTCGAGGGCCTCGGAGAAGGACTTCTCCATCAGCGTGCCCCGCACGTCCTCGAGCATGGACGCCCCGAACCTCGCCTCGGCCACCTTCCGCGGGAGGTGTCCCTGGCGGAACCCGGGCACCGTCACGTGGCGGATGAGGTCGCGGAAGGCGCGGTCGATCTCCTCGCGCACCGCCTCCGCGGGGACGGTCAGCGTGATCTTCTTCCGGCACGGCCCCGCGTCCTCGACGCTCGTCTCGGTGGAGGAGGAGGCGGCGGTCTCGGCCATCGGGGGTCTCCGCGGGGGAAGGGACCGCCGAGTATGCCGGGGGCCCGGGGGAGGCGGGAAAGAAGAAGGCGGGATCGGCGGTCTCGACTACTTGTCGTTCCCGAAGGCCTCCTTGACGAGCTCCTCCAGCTCCTCGTCGCCGTGGGCCGGCTTGAGGGGGAACTCGTTCAGGCGCTTGACCTGATCGACCTCGAGCACCCTGCGGAGTTCGCGGTTCCGCCTCTGCTCCAGGGTGGCGAGCCGCCCGATGTTCGGGATCATGTTGGCCACGACCCTCTGCACGAAGGCCGCCTTCTTCTCCGGGTCGTCCCGGACCCCGCGGACCTCCTCCTTCAGGCGCGCCAGGTCGGAGGTCCCCGCCGTGCACACGAGGAACTCGTCCTCGACGTCCCGGAAGATCCGGCGCACGGAGTCGATCTGCTGCTGGGTGAGCCCCATCTCCTGCCCGGCCTCCTCGATGGAGACCCGCGGGCGGACCGCCGCGGCGGCCTTCGCCTCGGCGGCCTTCGCCACCCTCTCGTCGATGATCTTCTCGAGGTCCGCCCGCGTGCGCGGGAGCGCGGCGGC
>CAZKTF010000326.1:0-2949 GCA_964555565.1 uncultured Planctomycetota bacterium
GTCGTGGCGCCCGGCGGGCCCGGCCGCGTCCTCCTCCTCGACGCCCGGAGCGGCCGCAGCGTGGCGGAGCTGCCGGTCCCCGCCCTCCCGCACGAGCCCCGCGTCCTGTTCTCCCAGGACGGCGCGCGGTTCCTCACGCTCCACGCCGACGGGACGGTCCTCCTCCGGGAGGCCGCGACGGGCGCCCTCCTCGGGGCGATCCACGGCGGCGAGCCCGGGGGGATCGAGCCCCTGGCGGCCTTCTCGGCCGACGGGAAGCGGGTCGCCCTGGGGCGGAAGGGGGAGGGCCGGGTCGTCCTGTGGGACGCGGCCACCGGCGCGGAGGTCGGCGCCGTCGCGACGGGGGAGCGCGAGATCCACGGAGTCGTGCTCGACGCCGGCGGCGCGCGGCTGGCCGTCCTCGCCGGGAAGGCGGTCTCCCTGTGGGACGCGCGCTCGGGCGCGTTCCTGTGCAGGCTCCGCGGACACGAGGACCGGGTCGTGGACGCGGGGTTCCGGGAGGAGGACGGGGAGGAGGCCGGGACCCTCGTCACCGCCTCCGCGGACTCCACGGTGCGCCTGTGGGACGTATCCCCGGATCCGGCCGTGCGCTCGATCCGCGTCGCCCCCGGTCGGCTCGCGGGCCCCGGGGCCGAGTCGCAGGATGCGGTCTTCAGCCGCCCCGACGATCGCCTCCTCGTCACGCGGGTCGGGGGGACGGCCATCCTCTGGGAGGCGGAGGGCGGGCGGCGCCTCGGGGAACTCCGGGTGGGGGACGCGAAGGTGGAGTCCGCGGAATTCGATCCCTCCGGCACGCGCGTCCTGACGGTCCAGACCGACGGGGCGGCGCACCTGTGGGACAGCGCGCGGGCCGTCCCCTCCCGGATCCCCGTGGAGGCGGGGGTCGCCGTCCGGAGGGCGGTCTTCGGGCCGGACGGGCGCCGGGTCGTGCTGATCCTCTCCCGGGGCGCTCCCCGGCTCCACGACCCGTCCTCGGGACGCGACGCCCCGTGGCCCACCGTCCTCGGGGAGTCCCTCACAGGCGCGCTGTCGGTGGAGGTCTCCCAGGACGGGGGCCGGCTGCTCGTGGCGGAGGCCTCCGGGGTCGTCCGCCTCTGGGACCTCGAGTCGTGGAAGGAGGCCGGCAACCTCGGGGTCGTCGGGGAGCGGCTCACGGGCGCGCGGTTCGAGCCCGACGGCCGGAGGGTCCGCCGGCTGGGCGTCCCCGAGGCGATCTGGGACCCGGCCTCGGGCGACGTGGAGACGCTCGACGCCGGCTCCGCCGCCGCCGCGACGGCTCCGCCCCGGTCGGCGGCCCGCCCGCGATGGAAGGGGGGCCCCCTCCCCGCGACCATCCCGGTGGATCCCGAGAAGCTCGTCTTCGCGACCACGCAGGGGACGGTCGCCGTGACCATCGGGACCGACGGGGTCCCCCGGCTCTGGCAGACGGGGCTGGGGGAGGAGGTCCTCGCGTTCGAGGGCCCGCCCGGGAAGCCGCTCTCCGCGCGCCTCAACGGGAGGGGGTCGCGGCTCCTCGTCTTCTACGACGACGGCACGGCGGTCCTGTGGCCCACGGACCCGGAGGCCGTCGCGGAGGCGCGCCTCCCCCGGGGCCTCACCCCCGCGGAGATGGAGGCCTTCCTCGTTCGGGGCCCCGAGGAGCGGGACGCCTACCAGGCGGAGTGGAGGAGGCGGCGGTTCGACTTCCTCAACGCCGAGGACCCCTTCGTCGTCGGGGTCGCGAAGCGGGTCGCGGCCGCGCGCGGGGCCGCCCTCCTCGCGGAGGATGCGGTGAGGTCGGTCGAGTCGGACGCGCGCCTCCGGGGGGACGAGCGGGAGGCCGCGCTGCGCCTCGCCCGGACGCTGCGGGACGACCCGTCCTGGATCGCCGCCGCCTGCCTCCGGGCGTGCCGGGACCCCGCGGCCGGCGCCGAGGCCCTGGCGCGGGCGCTGCGGGCGGCGCGGAAGGCGGTGGCCGACGACCCCTCCGACGACGGGGCGCGCCTCGCCCTCGCCTTCGCCCTCTACCGGACCGGGGCCGCCCAGGACGCGCTCCTCATCGTGACCCCGCTCGCGGATCGGGACACGGCCGCCCGCCCCGCCCCGGGCCCCGGCGCGCGCGAGGGGGTCGGCCCCACGGCGCACCTCCTCGCGGTCCGGATCCTGGCCGCCTCCGGCAGGGCCGACGAGGCGCGGGCGCGGCTTCGCGCGTGGCCCGTGGACCCCCGCGACGAGGGAACGGCCGCGGAGGACCGGAGGCTGGCCGAGGAGTGCTTCACCGCGCTCTTCGGCCCGCGCGCCGTGGAGGCCCTGCCCCACTCCCGGTCCGTGCTCGGCCATCGCGGGGCCCTCGGGGAGGACGCGGTCGAGGAGATCCGGGGGAGGACGCAGCTCGAGGAGCCGGTCCGCGCGGCGGCCGTCGAGATCGCGCGCTGGCGGGGGAGTTCCCCGGAGGCCCTCGCCCTCGCCTGCCGGCGGGTCCTGTCGCGCAGGGACGCGGCCCCCGCGGAACTCGAGAAGGCGCTGTCCCGGGCCGAGGAGGCCTTCTCCCGGGAGCCCTCGGACGCGGGCCGCGCGCTCCTCGGCCTCGCGCTCGTGCGCGCGGGCCGGTGCGAGCAGGCGGCGAGGACCCTCGAGGGATGCGGGGACACCGCCGCGCTCCAGGCGCTCGCGCTCGCGCACCTGGGCACGGGGGACCGCGCGAAGGCCCGCGAGGCGCTGGACCGGGCCCACGGGGACCTCGCCCCCTTCGGCGTCTGCGGCTGCGACGCCGAGGAGGCGGTCCTCGAGCCCGCGGACCTCGCGGTGCGGAGGCGCCTCCGCGCCCGCCTCGACCGGGTCGTCCTCAAGGCGGACCTGGAGGCGGACCTCCGGGCCGCGCCGGAGCCGCCGGACTCCGACCCGCGGCGCGTCGATGCGCTCGTGGCCGAGCACCGGGACCGGGCGGCGTGGATCCTGGCGAAGGCGGCC
>CAZKTF010000327.1:0-2936 GCA_964555565.1 uncultured Planctomycetota bacterium
CTGCCCGCCTCCTACTCCATCGGCTGGCGGGCCTCGCAAGTACGGTCATGCACCCTGCACCGCCTGCGGGGTCGCGGTCCGGAGGGCGATCGGGCACAATGGAGACGCCATGGACGACATCGAGGCCCACCTCGCCCGGTACAGGGGGCTGGTCCGGGAGCTGGAGCGGCGCCTGAAGGGGCCGGGGAGCGCTGACGAGGCGCTGCGCGACGCGGTCCAGTGCCTCCGCGAGCTGCACGCCCTCTGCCACGGCATCACGGCCGTTATCGACTGGAAGTTCTGCCCGCGGCACCGCGTCCCCGTCCCGACCCTCGGCGAATGCCCGAACTGCGTCTGGGATCGGGGGAAGCGGCGGGCCTAGTACGGGCGGGGGTCCCCGGGGGTTTCGAGGCCCGCCGGTGGCGGGCCGAGCCCGGGGAGGCCTACCCCGCCCGCCGTTGACTGCCGCTCCCCGCTACTTCGGTTTCTTCAGGACGGCGCGGATCGAGAAGCTCCCGCTGGTCCCGGGCAGCGTGCGGAGGAGGAGGGGGTAGAGCCCCGCCGTGAGCGCGACGAACTTCACCGTGGAGCCCTTCTTCACGAGGCCGGTCCCGAGAGGGGAGATGACGCCCCCTTCCGGCGAGGACACCTCGACGGCCGGGATGGCGCCCCTCTTCTTCGCCTTCGCCTTGAGGACCACGGGCGACCCCTCGCTCCCCACGGGGACGACGAGCCCGAGGACCATGTCCGTCCCCTCGACGAGCGTCCCCAGGAGCGTGATCCGGCTGACGAGGATCGGCACGGAGGCGGCTGTCACGGAAAGGGTGTAGGGCCCGGAGCCCGCGAACGGGTGGACGTGCAGCAGCAGGGAGCCCGCGGCTCCCCCCGTGGCGAGGGCGGACACGGACTCGCTCGATCCGGTCCCGTAGGAGCCGCTGAGCACGAAGCCCAGCCCGTTGCTCAGCTCCAGGTCGAGGTCCTCCTGGGCCCCGTTGAAGCTCGCCACCACCTGGACGTTGGCGCCGGGCGCCACGGGGAGGACGAACCAGTCCTCGTCCAGGAGGTTGAGCAATCCCGAGTTCCCGAGGGGGAGCGATGCGGCCTGGGCCTGGGAGTCGTTCGGCTCGAAGACATCGTCCGGGATCAGGAGGCCCCCCGCGAAATCGAGGTCGTAGGACCCCCGGGAGCCGGCGTACCCGAGGACGTGCAGCAGGTACGTGGTGTTCGTGCCGGGGGTCGGCGTCGTCACCGACTCCGAGTTGGAGACGCCGTCGGAGAAGTCGAGGAGGGTGAGGGCCTGGCTGTAGAGGTACAGGTCCAGGTCGGGGTTCGGGTGGAGGAAGGAGGCCGTGACCGTGACCGAGGAGCCCCCTTGGACGGTGAAGGCGTACCAGTCGTCGTCGCCGAGGTACAACCCGGGGTTGGACGCGGAGAGGATCGTCGCGGCCGCTCCCGAGCTGTCGTTCGGCTCGTAGAAGTCGTCCCCGCCGGAGATCCCGCGATCCGCGAACGCCGTCTGGATCGCCGTGGCGTCCGCCCCTCCGCGGATCGTCTCGTTCGCCGAGAGGATCGCCTGCGCCCCGTCGGAGAACACCGCCGACGGCGTGAGCAGGAAGTGGGACGCGACGATGATCGGGTCCGCGCCCTGCCGGCCGATGGCCGTCCGGATCGCCCAGAGCGCCGACGACCAGATCTCCCCGTCGTCGTGGACCTCGCCGACGATGTCCTCGGGGTAGTGCTTGGTGCCGTCCACGCGGCGCAGCGCCGGCGGGTTGGCGGACGAGTAGGCCGTCGCGTCCCAGGAGGCGGTGGCCGCGTCGAAGGCCGCGGACCCGGACTCGTGGCGCGTGCAGGCCAGGTAGTCGCCGAACCCCTCGCCCATGGCCCCGCCCTCGTTCGTCTCGCCGAAGCCCGGGACGATGTTGTCCTGGACGGCGTGGCCGTACTCGTGGGCCACCACGTCGCCGTCCTCCCCGTCGTCCACGCCCCCGTCGCCGAAGTGCAGCGCCAGGTCGAAGCCGTCGTAGTAGGAGTTGTCGTCCGGGATGGCGTGGGCGTCCACGGACTGGACCCGGTTGTTCGCGTCGGTGATGCCGAGCGTCCCCTGGAACCAGGCCTGGACGGCGTCGATGTGGAAGTAGGCGTTCACCTGCTCGAAGCGGTCGTCGTCCCGGGTGTAGGAGAAGGAGAGCGCGCCGGAGAAGGCGTCGGAGGCCCCCAGGGTGCAATCCACGTAGTCCCCCCGGAGGTATCCGGTGCCGTCGAGCCGGGGGATCGTGACCGTCGCCTGCTGCGCGGCGAGGGCCGCGGAGTTCGCGTCCCCGTTGTCGGAGAGCCCCGTGTTCTGCGAGGAGAACACCGGGTTGGGCTGGAAGACCTTCCCGGTCCCGTCGGCCGAGCGCCGGAGGGGGCGGTCCCCCGCGATCTCCCCCGTGGCCGCGTCCACGAACAGCCGCCGCGAGTCCTCGGGCCACCGGGCGTCCACCTGCCAGCAGAGGCGGGCGGACTTCGCCTCGGGCAGGAGGACGAGGACCGGCTCCTTCGTCTCGACCGCGACCTCCTCCTCGTCCCTCGCCTCCTCCACCGCCGCGGACCGCGCCTCCGCCGGGGTGACCCGGGGCGGCGGCGGGGGCCCGTCCACCGGGAAGACGTCCGCGTTGACGAGCATCACGCGGCCGTCGCGCCCCACGTGGACCGAGACCTCGCTCGCGTAGACCGGGACGCCGCCGACCACCTGCTCCCAGCGGACGTGCTCGCCGAGGATCGTGGAGAAGGAGCGCTTGAGCCGGAGCTCCCCGGGCATCCGGTCGAGCCCGAGCGCCGGGCCGAACTCCGCGAGGACCGCCCGTGCCGTCTCCTCCCGCGTGAGGCGTCGCGGGGCCGGCGTGAGGGGGCGGAGCCGGCGGCCCGGCCCGACCGCGGGCCGCGCGGCGGGGGCCGCGGGGATCGCGGCGACC
>CAZKTF010000328.1:0-2909 GCA_964555565.1 uncultured Planctomycetota bacterium
GAGGCGGTCAGCCGATCGCCCGCTCAGGACCGGCTACAATTTCGTGAACACTACAAGAGTTGGTACCCGACGGGCGAAGACAAGACGGTGGTGGAGGTGGAGAGAGTCGCACGGTGTCCGAAGCCCATTAGAGACGACGAGGATTGCAATAAGCAGTGTGTTGCGAGAGCCAAGACTCGGGAAACAAGAAAGAACTTGATCGGGAATCCTGCGGTAAAGTATCGGGTTACGGGTCTTGGGAAGTGCAAATCCATAACGATAGGCGGCCCGGCGGAGATAGCGTAGCTCGAACGGGGGCTCGGGCGGCGGTCCGTGTCGTTGTTCGCCTGCCGAGTGGGCGAAAGAGGCCGGTTCGAGGGGCTAGGCTGGCCATCTGGGCTGTCGGCGCGCCGGGCGGTCCGCCAACCCTCACGGCGTTCGCCGACAGGGATGGTTGTTGGTGTTCCGATGGGGTTGATGCAGGGGAATATGATGTGTATGCGACTGGGCCGTTGCCAGGTCGTGGGGAGCGACAGAGCGCCGGCGAGAAGATTGTCCGGCTGCGGCTACCTCTTGAGCGCGATATCAGGATGGAATTGGATTACCTTGTACGGCAGGCCGGTCGAGTCGATGGGGGAGGCGTCAAGGAGGAGGTGTACTGGAGGGGTGGAGCATATCAGGGTTGGGTGCAACTGCGGGGGAGAGCGGCGGAGGGTGAATTCAGAACCGCCGAAATAGGCAGCGACGGGGAGTTCGTGGCGTGGGTGCGGCCGGGATTGACCTACGCGGTCACTGTCCACCAACTGAGTGCAAGGGGAGCGGGGTTCGAGAATGTCAGGTATGGCGTCGTCGAGCCCAAGGTCGTGCAGGTGCGAGGTAAGAAGTGGAAGCTCACTGTGTCGAACAGGCGTACCGTGAGGTTATGGAAGCCTTTACGCGAAGGTGCACGCTAGGACCTGCGGCATCCCCCTAGATCGGACCGTCGATGAATTCAGTGAGGGGGACGTTCTGTGCCAGACTGTGAAAAATGTTCGGAAGTCAGACGCATAGTTGTCTCGTGGCTGGCGCAAGGCCCGGCGGGCGGGGCTCGGCGAAGGCGGGAGTGATCTAGCGACCGCCGGGTGAGGACCATGGAAACCCTGCGGGAGCGGGTCCGCCGACCTCTGCGGGGGAGAGGATCGGGATGACGCGCGGCTCGCCGAGACGACCCGCCCTACGGGAGTGGGGCTGGCGAGCGCGACTGCCGCGCGGCGGGAGTACGCGCCCCCCGCGGCCAGGTCGCGGCAGTGCTCCGTGAACCTGGTTAGCGGCTGTCCTTCGCGCAGCGGAAGCCGGTCCCGGAGTCGAACTCGCCGGCCGGGATGGGGTAGCGGAGGAACAGGAGGTTCTCCTCGGCCTTCGCCTCGGCGCACCAGTGGCCGCCCTTGAGGACCCAGCGGGGGGGCCGCCCGGGGGTCGCGGTTTTCGCGAAGGGGAAGCAGGGCGCCGTGAACTCGGAGACGTTCCCGTTCATGTCGAGGACGCCGAAGGGGGAGATGTCCCCGGGCGATCCCCCGGCCGCGACCGTCCCCGCCCGGCCGAAGTTCCCGCGCGCGGGCTCCCACTCGTTCCCCCAGGCGTAGCGGAGCCCCTCGGGCCCCCGCGCGGCCTTCTCCCACTCGATCTCCGTCGGCAGGCGCATCCCGGCCCATCGCGCGAAGGCCTCCGCGTCGTCCCCGGTCACCTTCGTCACCGGGTGGCCCGCCCTCCCCTCGGGCGGGGTCGGCCCGATCCAGCCCTCGGGCCGGGGGCGGTCCACGGCGCGCAGGAACACCGAGTAGGCGGCCGAGGTCACCTCGGTCCGGTCGATGTAGAAGCCCTTCACGCGGGTCGTCTCGCCCTTGCGTCCGAAGGGGACGGGACCCTCGGGGACGTACACCATCCCCGGGGGCGCCGCCTCCCGCACCGCCCGCAGCCGCAGCAGCCGCGCCTCCTCGCGCGGGAGGGACCCGTAGGCCGCGTCGGCCGCGTCGATGGCCTCGTCGAACCTCCGCGCCGCGAGCGCGGCCTTCGCCCGCTCCAGGGACCCGGCGAAGGCCCGGTGCTTGCGCCCCTCGGACGCCGCGTACCCCGCGGAGGCCTCGATCTCCTCGCGCGCGGCGTCCCCCGGGTGGGCGAGGAGGAAGCCCCGGCACTGCCGTTCGAGGGACTCGAAGAAGCGCGCCCGCTCCATCGGGTCCCCCTCGGGGGCCTCGCGGCGGACGAGGTCGCGGATCGAGCGCCGCTCCGCGTCCACGGCCTTCGCCGCCTCCGCCGCGTCGAGGTCGGCCAGCAGCGCCTCCACCCGGGCCGCCAAGGCCCCGGGCAGCCCCTTCGCCGCCAGGAGCAGCTCCCGCGCGCGCCCGGGGTCCCCGGCCTCCCGCGCGCGCACCGCCTCGGCCAGGGCCCTGTCGAAGGCGGCGCGCGCCTCCTCGGCCTTCTTCCGGGCGAGGAGCGCGGGGTCGGGCCCCGCCGGGACGGGGGGGGAGGCTGGCGCCGCGGGGGCGGGCGCCTTCCCGCAGGAGGGGAGCGCCGGGGCGAGGAGGAGGAGGAGGGCCCCGGCCGCGGACGCGCGCACGACGGGAGGGTACGCGCGACCGGGCCCCCGCGCCATCCGTTCCCCGGGCGCGGCGGGGGACTTAGGATGCAGTGGTGACCAGCGATGCGGCCGCGGCCTCGGCGAGGGGCGGCCGGGCCCTCGCCGCCGCGGCGCTGGGCGCCGCGGCGGGCGCCGTCGTCGCACTCCTCGACGCGGTCCGCGCCCGCCTCGAGCCCGCCTCGGTCCTCCCTCCCGGCCTCTCCCCGGCGGTCGTGTGCCTCTACGCGGCCGCGGGGCTCCTCCCCGCCGCGCTGGCGGGGGCGCTGTGGTCGCCCGCAACCGCGGCCGCGGCGATCCTCGCCGGCGCGGCCGC
>CAZKTF010000329.1:0-2867 GCA_964555565.1 uncultured Planctomycetota bacterium
CGGTCCGCGAGGGCCTCGCGGCCGGGACGCTTCTTGGGGACGCCGCGGAGCCGCCGCCCCCGGACGCCGGGCCGGACTTCGGCCTCGCGCGCCACGCCGCGGGGCGCTGCCGGCAGGCCGCGAAGCTCCTCCGGGAGCGCGCGGCCCAGCTCCTGGTCCTCCACCCGGGCGAGGACCTCCGTCCGGCGGCGGAGGAGGCGGCGAAGCGGGCCGAGGCCCGGGCGGAGGCCCTCGACGCCGCGGCGAAGAAGGCCGAGGAGGCCCGCGGGGGCTTCGCCCCGCCGCTCGGCCGCGAGGGGTTCGTTGCCGCGCTCCTCCACCGCCACGGCGTGGAGGAGCCGCCCGAGGAGGTCGAGGCCTTCGGCGAGCGGCTCCTCGAGGAGACGACCCGGGCGCTCGAGGCCCTCGCCGCGGCGGAGTTCCCCGGGCGGACCTGGAGGCAGGCGCTCGAGGAGGTCCGCGCCGACCACGCCGACCCGGAGCACATCCCCGCCGAGGCCCTGGCCGCGGCGGAGGCGGCGCGCGACTTCGCGATCCGCGAGGGGTTGGTCACGATCCCCGAGGAGGCGCGCCGCGCCCACGTGGACCTCGTGGGGGACGAGATGGCCCGCTCCTACCCCTACGCCGCCTACGGCTGGCGGCGGGCCGACGCGGAGGGGGAGAGCGGCCGCTACCTCGTCTCGCCCGGCGCGACCTGGATGGACGCGAAGCAGCGCGAGGAGCGGTTGCGGGGGAACTGCCGCTCCTGGACCCGGGTCGTGGCGGCCCACGAGACCTGGCCCGGCCACCACCTCCAGTTCTGGATCGCCGACCGCCACTCCACGGCGCTGCGCCGGGCCGCGTCCACGCCCGTGTTCGTGGAGGGCTGGGGGCTCTACTGCGAGGGCCTCCTCCTCGGCCACGGGTACTTCCGGGCCCCCGCCGAGAGGCTCGCCGTCCTCGCCATGCGCGCCTGGCGCGCCGCCCGGGTCGTGTGGGACGTGCGCCTCCAGTGCCGCGAGGCCCCGCCCGGGGAGGCGGTGGACTTCCTCGTCGAACGCACCGGGGCCACGCGCGACGGGGCCGCGGCCGAGGTCCGCCGCTGGATGACGATGCCCTCCCAGCCCTTCTCCTACGCCTGGGGCTGCCGCGAGATCGAGCGCCTCCGGGCCGACGAGGAGCGCCGCCTCGGCCCCGCCTTCTCCGAGCGGGAGTTCCACGACCGCCTGCTCCGCTGCGGGCCGATCCCGTTCAAGTTCGTCCGGCGGCTGTTCGGGTACGGCAAGGAGGCCGCGGAGGCCGTCCCGGGCGCCGCGGCCCGCTAGCGCGGCGTCCCGGTCCGGGGGCCGCCCACGGCCACGATCCGGCGGCCGGCGAGCGCGTAGACGACGCCTCCCGAGACGACGGGGGACGCGACCTCGCCGTCGAGGTCGATCCGCCAGAGGTCGTCCCCGCTCTCCGTGGCGACCGCGTGCAGGCGCGTCCGCGCGCCGAAGAGCGTCACCGCCCCCGCCTGGGCAGGGCTCGAGAGGTGGGTCGTCCCCATCCACCGCCGCCAGAGGCGGCTGCCGGTGGCGGGGTCGTAGGCCTCGATCTCCATCCTGTCCGTGGCGAACACGATCGCCCGGGCCGTGACCGCGGGGCCGTCCCCCGCGAACCTCCCCTCGACGGAGCGCTCCCAGAGCGTCCGCCCGGTCCGCCCGTCGAGGCAGCGGATCCGCCGCGCCCCGTCCCCGACGATCACCGAGCCCCCCACCGCGGCCGGGGCGAAGGAGACCCCGCCCGCCACGGGGACGCGCCACGCCACGGCCCCCGTCGAGGGGTCGAGTGCCAGGACCTCGGAGGAGCGGACGCCGACGATGACCCGGTCCCCGGCCAGCGCCGGGGCCGCCCGGCCCGCCGCGCAGCGGCGCTCCCAGCGCCGCGCCCCGGTGGCGGGGTCGAGGGCGACGACCGCCTCGTTCCCCACGCAGGCGTAGATCGTCCCTCCCGTGACGAGGGGGGCGGCGCCCACGCCGTAGGCCGCGGCGTAGGTCCACTCCCCCGCACCGTCCGCGAGGCGGAGCGCCGTGAGCCCGCGCGACGTCCCGACGAAGACCCTTCCCCCGGACACCACGGGGGACGCGATCACCGGTCCGTCCAGCCCCGTCTCCCAGCGCGTCCGGAGGTCCTCCGCGCCGAGCGCCGTGACCCGCTCCGCGCGCGCGACCACCAGGACCCCCTCGCTGCAGGCGATGGGAGCGTCCAGGGGCCGGTCCTCCCGGTCCAGGGAGGAGCCGACCTCGGCCTCCCGACGCACCTCCGGGCCCCGCGAGGGGGCGTCGCCGCGGGCCGCGGTGCGGCCCATGTCCCCCTTGAGGGTGCCCCAGCCGACGTCGTCCTCCGTCGTGCGGGCCCCCCCGGCCTCCAGCACCGTGACGAGGAGCGAGACGCGGGCGCGCTGCTCCGCGGACCCGGCGTCGAGGACCGCCCGGAGGAGGGGGAGTCCCCGCGGCCCGAAGGCGCGCAGCGCGGCGGTGGCCTCCTCGCGCCGGGCGGCGCCCGCGTTGTCGAGGTCGTCGATCCAGCGCTGGAGCCGCGCGGTCTCCTCCTTCGAGAGGGCCGCCGCCGGGGCGGGAGGGGGCGCCTTCCCGCCGGCGTCCTGCGCGGGCGCCGCGGGCGCGGCGAGCCAGGCCAGCGCGGCCAGCGCGGCGGCGGCGGTGCGGGTCATGGAACAGGTCCCCTTCCTGCAGGGACGATACGGCCGGCCGCCCGGGGGGTCAAGGGGACGAACGGCCGCGTGACGGCGGCCCTGGCCCTGAACCCTGGGCTACGGCAGCGGAACGGCGGCCTCCAGCCGCCTCTCCGCGGGAATCGTTAGGTCTCCCCGCCCCGCAACGGCGAGGCTC
>CAZKTF010000330.1:0-2843 GCA_964555565.1 uncultured Planctomycetota bacterium
CCGCCCCCGCCGGCGCCTCCCGCCGCGGCGCCTGCGACACCCCCCGCCCCCGCGGTCCCCGTCGTTTCCCTGGTGGACCGGCGCATCGAGGACCGGGACGGGTTCATCGTCCTCTACTACACGGTCAACTTCGTCGAACCGCTCTACCTCAAGAGCGAACTGGACCGCTGGAAGTCGCAGGGCGCGACGGTGGACGTCATGCCCTCGCCGGCGAGCGCGGGGACCAGTCCCATCGGGCCGCAGGTGCAGGCGGGGAAGCCGGAGCCCGGGGCCCAGGGGCAGATCCCCAGCAACACCCTCCGCATCCGGGAGAAGAGGGAGAACCTCCCGCTCCTGGAGCGCCTCCTCGAACTCCTCGACCAGGCCCTCCCGCAGGTCCTCGTGAAGGCCAAACTGGTGGAGTTCTCCTACGACAGCAAGCTCGAGTGGGGGTTCGAGGCCGTCTTCGACCGCGCCGGGGCCGACCCGCTGAAGACCTCCGAGACCCTGTTCCGGAGCGCCGCGGGGACCTTCAACCCGGAGTCCTTCCTCAACGCGAGCGCCTCGCGGCCCTTCCAGGGGGGGGCGCTCAAGTTCGCGTTCCTCGGCGAGACGAAGAGCGAGAAGGGGTCCTTCGACTACGCGCTGCGGCTGCTCCGGACCCGGGGGAAGGCGGAGATCGTGGGGGAGCCCAACGTCCTCGCCACCCAGGGGGTCCGCGCGGAGATCAAGGCCGGCGAGGAGGTCCCGATCCAGCGCTCGAGCCTCTCGGGCGGCGGGATCATCATCGACACCCAGTTCAAGAAGACCGGCATCACGCTGGCCATCGTCCCCGAGCTCATCGGGAGGGACGCCGTGCGCCTGAAGATCTTCCAGTCCTTCTCCGTCGTGACCGGGTTCGTGACCTCCCAGGGCGGCATCCAGAACCCCGTCATCAACGAGCGCTCCGCGGACACCACGGTCACGCTCCGGGACGGGTCCACGCTGGTCATCGGGGGCCTCATCTCCAAGCGCCAGCAGGACATCGACGGCGGGATCCCGATCCTCATGGACATCCCCGTGCTCGGGTGGCTCTTCTCCTCCCGCAGCCGTCAGGAGGTCAACACCGAACTCTACTTCTTCGTCACCCCCGAGATCGTCCGCGGCGGCTATGCCGAGGGCATCATCCGCCCCCCCGGGGAGAAGGAGCGCCTGGAGCAGCTCAAGGACGCGCGGTAAGGCTCACTTCGGGGACCGCGGCGGCAGCTCGATCCGGATCCCCCTCCCGTTGAACACGAGGGGCCCGGGCTTGAGCGTCGGGAGGAAGGGGTCGTTCTCGCGGACCTCCGCAGCGGTCTTGTAGATGTCGGGGAGGGGGCCGTCGGGATCGATCCGCAGCCGGAGGGTGTCCCCGGCCGGACGCTCGTAGAGGAGCCGGACGAGGTCCGCGGACACGTCCAGGCCCTTCGCGTCCTCCCCGAGCCACGCCCGGGCCTCGGCGTCGTCGGCGGGGAGACGGCCCCGTTCCCGGCGGAGGCCCAGAAGCCGCACGGCGATCCGCGCCATCCGGTGCTGGGCCTCCATCTCGATGGCGGCGCAGGTCGTGGCCAGGAAGTTCGGGAGCATCGCCGCGAGCACCGGCCCGCGGTCCCCGGCCAGGACCTCCTCCGTCGTCGGGACGCGGACGCGCTCTCCCCGGAGCCTCCGCTCGGCCAAGGCCTCCGTCTCCAGCAGGAGCGCCGCGTCCGAGGGGGCCCGGAGCCACGCGCGGACGCTCTCTCCGGGCCAGGACCCGGATTCGGCGCGGACCGTCCACTCGAGGTCCGCCGGGCCGAGGCGCCCCTCGAGGATGTCTCGCGCCAGCGCCCCGGTCCAGAGCAGGCGCTCCCCTCGCCACCCCCGGGCGCACGCGGCCATGGCCGCCGGGCGCTCCGCCAGCCAGCGGGCGGCGTGCGCGTCGGGGAGCCGGCCCGCGATGGCCAGATCGAGGTAGGCCCGATCCCGGACGCCCGCGATCGCGAGGGCGATCATCGCCTCGAGGAGCGTGCCCGGCCGGCGGAACCCCTCCTGCTCCGCGTCGAGCGCGTCCAGGCAGGGCCCGGGATCGGCCGCCAGCAGCGCGGCGAGCCGGTACCAGGTGGCGGCAGCCTTCGCCGCCAGGAGGTCCGGTCCCCGGAGGGCGGCGGCCCGCGCGGAGGTCGCCGTGCCCGGCCGCAGGTCCCGCGCGATCGTCCCCATCACGCCGAAGACGGGCGGCCCCTCGGCCAGGAGGCGGGCGTGGGCCTCGTAGAGCGCGCGGTTCTCCTCCACGAACTCCGCGAGCCCCGCCGGCGCGTCCGGGCGCGCGCCCCGGATCCAGTCGTCCATGTGCTTCGCGTCCCCGGTGAAGAAGGGCTTCCGGCTCGAGCGGGGGAACGCCTCCTCCCAGGACCGCCAGCGGCCCTGGAGGCCGAGATCGACCCTCGGCGCCTCGGCCATCAGCGCCTCCGGGCCGAAGCCGAGTCCCGCGGCCTCCTGCTCCGCGATGGTCCTGCGGAGGAGCGCGAGGCCCTGCGAGCGGACGCGGAAGCCGAAGAGCCAGATGGCCAGGAGGAGGGCGCCGAGCCCGACGCCGAGCCATCCCCACCAAGGGAACCGCAGGCGGAGGGCCTTCACGGCTCCTTTCTACCGCAGCCGGTACGCCGCGGCACGGCGCTTGCCGAGGCGATCCACGACGCCGCGCTCGCGCAGCGTCTCGAGGTCGCGTAGCCCGGTGCGGGGGGAGATGCCGGCGGCCTCGGACCAGGCGCGGTTCGTGATCGTCCCGCGCTCGCGGAGGAGGGCCAGCAGCCGACCGGCCCGGTCCCCGAGCGCCTCGGCGGAGGGCGGCGGCGGGGAGGCGGGCG
>CAZKTF010000331.1:0-2840 GCA_964555565.1 uncultured Planctomycetota bacterium
CCATCTGGCCCGCCGGGGCGGCAACGCGGCCACGGGGCATTGTGATAGGGACTCTAAGGGGGAGGGAGCGCATCGGGGAGCGGGATTGTACTGCCCGCGACGGGCGGGGGCCGCCCGCGGCGGCGGGGACGGGTCACCGCCCCGAGAGGACCTCCCGCACCGCCTTCCCCCGATCCTTGAACCCGTGCTCCTCGTAGAGCTCGGCCATCGTGCGGACCGCGACGTCCTGCCCCTCCCCGCAGCCCCAGGCCTCGTACCGCGCGCGGAAGTCCCGGGGCTCCGCCGCGGCGACCAGCGAACGGACGACCTCCGGGAGGCGGGAGACCGTCCCGAACAGGCGGAGCGGGGTGTCGAACTCCAGCCGGAGGTTCGCGTCGGTGTGGATGCCGCCCGGGCCGTCCGTCGCCAGGAGCCGGAGGACCCCCGCGTCGTCCAGGAGGAGCGACCGCAGCAGGAGCGAGCGGACGTCCGCCGTGTCCATCCAGCGCACGAGGTCGGCGCGGACCTCGGGCAGGGAGTCCACGAGGCGCTGTGTCTCCTCGAGCCCCTCCGCCCCCGGGAGGATCGGGGCGTCGGAGCCGACGAGGATCGAGTCGTAGTCGTCCACGCGGAGGAGGGCCGCGTGGCGGAACTCGCTCCGCACCGTCCGCACGACGATCGCGAAGTCCGCGGGGGCGAAGGAGTAGGCCTGGACCCACTGTGCCAGGAGGCCGCCCTCCTCCAGGCGCGCCCTCGCCGCGGCGTAGAACTCCCTCGTGAAAAGGCTCGAGACGCCGGCGATCCACGGGTTTGAGGGCTCCGAGACGATGAGGTGGAACCGTTCCCGCGACCCCTGGACGAAGGCGCGCCCGTCGTCCACCACCGCGCGGAATCGGTCCGAGCGGTGCGGGGAGTGGTTCCAGTCGGCGAAGAGCGGGGCAGCCTCCAGGACCCCCGGCTCGATCTCGCAGCAGGTCACCCGCGTCCCGGGGAACAGCAGGCTCGCCCCGGCCGTGGTCCCGCTCCCGAAGCCCACCACGAGGATCCGCTCCGCCCGCGGCCTGAGGAACCGCGGGAGGTAGGCCAGGCCGAGCTGCGTCTCCATGTCCGAGCCCGTGGAGGCGTCCACCTTCCCGTTCACGCGCAGGCTGAGGTAGCGGTCCCGGTCCTGGAGGACGGTGACCGTGCAGGCGGGGCCCTCGCGGTGCAGCACCACCTTCCCCCCCTCCAGCAGCACCTCCGCCGTCCTATACCCGTAGAGGTACAGCCCCGCGTTCGTCAGGCGCGGGTCGTGGGGACGGGAGGCCCCGCCCGCGGCGACGAGCGCCGCCAGTGCCGCCGCCGCCGCGGGGAGCGCGGCGCGGCGGGGCCTCCAGGCGGAGGCGAGGGACGCGCCGAGGGCCCCCAGCAGGACCGCCACCCCCGCCGCGCCCGCCGTCCCGGCCGCGGGGACGACCCAGAGCGTCCCCCCGAGCGCCCCGAGGATCGCGCCGAGGGAGTTCGCGGCGTAGACCCTCCCCGCCGCGCGGGCCACGCCCCCGCCGGCGCGGTCCGCGCGGGCGACGAGCAGCGGGAAGAGCATCCCCAGGGCGGCCGAGGGGGCGAGTTCCAGGGCCGCGGCCGCCGCCGCGGACACGACCGCGTTCCAGCCCTGGGTCGCCCGGAGGTCGTGTGCGGCCCCGGCCATGGCGCAGAGGTCGGGAACGAACGCCTGGCCCGCCCAGACCGACGCCGCAAAGGCCAGCAGGACCCAGGGGACCGTGCGCCGCGGGTCGGTCCACGCGGGGGCGCGGAGGTGGTGGAGGAGGCTCCCGGCGCCGATCCCGACGAGGACGACGAGGACGGCCGCCGTGAAGGCGTAGGTGGAGCCCCCGAGGACGAGGGAGAGTTCCCGGGTCCAGGCCACCTGGAGGAGGAGGGCCGCGGCGCCGACGAGCAGCGCGGCGCCCTCGACCGCCCGGTCCGGGCGCCCCGGGGGGGGGTCCCCCGCCGCGGGCGCGGGGCACGGGAGGAGGAGCGGCCGGAGGGACCGGAACGCCCCGGGCCCCCCGGCCGCCGCCACGGCGGCGAGCCCCGCGGCGGCGCTCGTCCCCGCGGCGAGGAGGTTCGAGACCGCGAGCCCGAGGGACGGGAGGAGGAGGAACCCGGCGAGCGCGCAGCCCGCAGCGGCCCCGAGGGTGTTGACCGCGTAGAGCCAGGCGGTCCGGTCCCTCGCGTCGGGGCCCCCGAGGCGCCGGACGAGGAGGGGGAGAGTCCCGCCCATGAGGAAGCAGGGCGGGCCGAGGACGAGGAACGTCGCGGCGAAGGCCAGGAGCGCTCGGGCGACCGGGGCCCCCTCCACGGCGGGGTAGATCGCAGCCGCGAGGCCCTGGAGCGCCGCCGTCTCCAGGGGGACGAGGAGGGCGAGCGCCGCGACGGCGATCTCGGCGAGCCCGTACCAGAGGAGCGGGTTCGGGACGCGCGCCGCGAGTCCCCCGAGCACGCGCGCCCCCAGGCCCAGCCCGAGGAGGAAGGAGGCCACCACCGACCCCAGGGCCAGGGGCGAGGAGCCCCAGGCGTGCGCGAACCTCCGGAACCACACCACCTCGTAGGCGAGGCCGGCCGCACCCGAGAGGAAGAAGAGGACCGAGGCGAGGACGAGGAGCCCCCGGTCCCTCGACACCGCCGGGGTCGGGGCCATGCGGGGAGTCTCGCCCCCGCGCCACGGGGCGCGGGAAGGAAACCGGGCGGGGGGACCCCGGGGGTTTCGAGGCCCGCCGGTGGCGGGCCGAGCCCGGGGAGCCCCGCGCCTACCCACCGCAGACACACGGCGGGCGGGGCAAGCCCTCCCCAGGGTCGGGCTGCCGCAGGCAGCCCGACAA
>CAZKTF010000332.1:0-2833 GCA_964555565.1 uncultured Planctomycetota bacterium
GAGGCGGCAAGCCTCTCCCGCGACCCGAAGCGGCAAGATTATCGTGACCACTACACCTGCAGGACGCGGGCTCCCCGGTTTTGGCCCTGATGGCGCGACGCCGATCCTTGACCCGTATACGCCGTTGCAGCCGAACCTCCTCATGTGCCTGACTCTCCCGATAGGCGGGAATCGAAAGGGAAAGGGACGGCTAGGGGCCGCTATTGGAGGCGTCGGCGGAGGTCAGGGAGTCGGCGCGGGCGTAGGAGGAGTACCCGCAGGAGGCGCTGCAGGGGGCCCCGGCGGAGGCCCCGGCGGAGGCCCCGGAAGACTTCTCGGTGGAGGCGTTCTCGTAGGAGGGCTCATCGCTCATGGCGATGACAAGGGGGGGCTACTGACCGTCTACCGAGACGATGGAGGCTGGGGGAGATTCCCCCACCTTTGGTTCTCTCTTTACTCTTATTCGTCGAGAAAACAGTTCATGGCAGGATTCACGCCAGGGGAGAACAAGGGGAAGGGGGACCTTAGTGTATCGGGATGGATTCAGAGCGATGGTGGCGGGCACGCGCCTACCGGGGAGAAGTCGTGGTCGTTGTCCTCAGAAGACATCGAAGAACTCGTACTGGAGATTCTGCTCCAACGAGCTAATCCTCCTAGGTATAACTTGCTAACGTCCAATTGCGAGAAGTGGGCCGCGAGTCTCATGAGGAAGACCGGGCATCCGGACATCGCCGACTGGATCGATCCACCAAGGATTATTCTGGTTGGACCTGACACCATGCCTGGATTTCCTCTTCGGTAGGCGGGACCGTTCTGAGAATGCCGCCAGAATGACCGCGCAACGGAGGACGCGAGGTGCTTCGCGACGGCCGCCATGTCGGGCGAGCGAGGGATCCGGCTACACGAAGCAGGGAGCGGGGGCGGAGCTGGATTTGGCAGAAAGCGTCGGATCGCGCCTGAAGTCGCGGCTTGCAGCGCGGAGTGTGGTTGATGGTGGCGCCCTCTCCGAACGGCGTCGTTGGGGGCCCTCTGCGCGGTCCTGTATTCTGCCGGTTGCAGATTGCGGAGGAGCGGCATTCGTGCGTGAGGTTTCTACGAATGGTCCATTGGGTCTAGGTAGCAAGAGCGTCTCAGGCAGGCGACCGGGGGCCAAGAGGCAGTGCTAGCGATAGTCAAAAGGACGTTCATGCACAAGCAAGTAGTGGCTGTTGCTGTGGGCATCGTAGTCTTGGGGATCGGTGGGGTGATGGTCGCTGTGACAGTTGTGTCTGGCTCCGAGGAGCGCCGGGCAGTCCTGCATGCAGCAGCCTACCTGAGCTCGGTGACGACAGCGCAACAAGAGGACTCTGCTTGCGCGGACTTCTTGGAGGCGGTACGGAGGTGCGAGTCCGGATTGAAACCACTAAACATTGCCTGGGAAGTCCCGCTTCGCGGGTCAGTGGGTCTGTGCGAGCCAAGAACAGCAGGGGAGGAGTGGTCGCTCTACTGGCTCCCGCGTCTCGATGGGAAAAGGGTGAGGACTCTGGTCGCTCCGGGCAAGGTGTACGTCATCTCTGAGTGGTTGGTGACAGAGGGGAGAGTGCGTGCACATGGGCGGCCAGAGGAATGCGTAGTTCTCGCCAGAGTGGCGGACAGAATTACATTTGCGGATCTTAGGACCGACAGAGTGTTCTCTGTGGAGTTGAGCGTCGCGTCGAAATAGGTGCCTCGGAACAAAGACAAGTGTACCGGTGTACCGGCCCAGCGGCCAATGGACACCCCGGAGGAGGTGGATTGCGGCGCGAAGGGAACCCTCCTCCAGTGGTTGGTGTTCGGGTTGGGACAGGGACGGGGCGCCTCGATGGGTGCTGACAACGGCCCGAGGGTGTCAAGGACCCGTCTACGCCGCGCGACGTAGACGGAGGATTGGCAGCGCGCGGTCGTTTGCGAAGTAGCGGACGGAGAGGACGGCGCGCGGGGAAGGGGGCCGGAGTCGTCGGCGGCGCCCCGCGTGGACGTCGTCGGGCGTTCGGTTGCCGAGTCCCTGGTGCGGGCGCTCCGCGCTGAACCAGGCGGCGTAGGTCGCGAGGTCGGCCTCGAGGGCCCGGAGCGGGCGGTAGAGGAAGAGCCCGCGCGCGTACTCGGCCTTGAGGCTCCGCCAGAAGCGTTCGATGAGGGCGACGAAGGGGGAGCGGCCGACGGCGCCGAAGCGGTGACGGATGCTGCGGCGCCGGAGGGACCGCGCGAGGGCGCGGACGGTGAACTACGGCCTCCGGTCGGTCACGATCGAGGCCGGGGGGCTGGCCGCCCGTGCCGTGTCGCGGAGGAGCCCCCCCGCGAAGGAGGCTCCCCGCTCGCCCCCGACGAAGCCGACGGCCAGGACCTTCCGCGAGAAGGCGTCGATCACGGCCCACACGGACGGAGCGGAAGAGGCCGCCGACCCTCGTGAAGTCCAGCAACTACACGTGCCCGGGGCGGCGGCGATCCAGCGGGCGAGGCGGAGGAGGACCGAGGTCATGGGGGGAGGGTAGCGCACCGGCCCGCCGACGGAACCGTGCCTGGCGGGACGCCAGTAGACGTCGTGCCCCCGGGAACGGGACCGGCGGACGAGGTCGGCGTGGAGGTCCTCGTCCGCGAGGAGTCGCACCGGGCGGGCCTACCCGAGGAGGGTCTGCTTGAGGCCGATGACCGCGGCCGCGCAGGCCCGGGCGGCGCGGCCGTAGCCCGTAGCCCAGGGCCGCCGTTCCGCTGCCGTCCAGCCCGCCTCTCTCCTTCCTTCCTCCCCGCATCGACCTATGCTTCCGTTCCCCCATGTCCCGCCTGCTCCCCGTCGAGGAGGCGCTGCGGCGCGTCCTGCGCCACGCCGGGCGCGCGC
>CAZKTF010000333.1:0-2809 GCA_964555565.1 uncultured Planctomycetota bacterium
GGCGGGACCCGTCGGGGCCGGGAGAGACGCCGTGGCCCGGGTCGCGGCGGACGGCGCGCCCGTCGTACCGGCGGAGGCCGCGACGGCCCCCCCGCGGAGCGCGACCGCGCAGGAGAAGGCGTCGGGGAAGCGGTCCTCGGGGTTCGGTGCGAGGAGCCGGCGGACGGCAGCGACGAACTCCGCGGAGAGGCCCGGGACCTTCTCCCCCGGGTCGGGCGCGCTCGCCCCGGAGGCGGTCTTCGCCATGGCCACCTCGGCGTAGGAGCCCGCGAAGGGGCGCTCGCCCGTGGCCATCTCGTAGAGCATGCAGCCGAGGGAGTAGAGGTCCGCGCGGTGGTCCACCTTCTTCTGGAGGATGATCTCCGGCGCCATGTAGACGGGCGTCCCGGCCACGGTCACGAGGGACAGGCGCGAGGAGGCGTCCGCCATGACCCTCGCGATGCCGAAGTCCGCGACCTTCGCGCGGCCCCGGGCGTCGAGCAGGACGTTCGCGGGCTTGATGTCGCGGTGGAGGACCTTCTTCTCGTGGGCGAAGGCGAGGGCCTCGGCCACCTCGGCGCCGAGGCGGCGGCAGTCGGCCTCGAGGAGGCGCTTCTCCCTCTTCAGCCGGTCGTGGAGCGACCCGCCGGCGGCGAACTCCATGACCAGGTACCGGGTGTCGCCGTGCTGCTCGAACCCGTAGAGGGAGAGGATCCCCGGGGACTCGCGGAACATCGCCGAGGCGCGGGCCTCCCGGCGGATCTGCCCCAGGGCCTCCTCGTCGGCGGCCACCTCGCCGGGGAGGACCTTGATCGCGACCTCCACGTCGAGCTCCGCGTCCCGGCAGAGGTACACGCGCCCCATGCCGCCGCGCCCGAGGAACCGCAGGATGCCGTAGCGGGGCGGGAGCGACGGCGCCGGGCCGCCCCCGCCGGACCCCGGGGAGAGGGGCGAGGCCGGGGAGGCGGGTGAGCCGCAGGCCCCGCAGAATCGAGCCCCCTCGGGCACCGCGACCGCGCAGCGTGGGCAGGCGACGGGCATGGACGCTCGGGCCTCCCTCCGGGTTCGAGACTGGAGATCCTACGGGGGGACCGCGACGGGCGCCAACGAGGGGTCAGCGGCCGCGGCCCGCCGGGGCCTGGAGCCCGGTGCCCGGTGCCCGGGGTCCTGTGCCGCCTCTCTCAGAGCAGCCGCGTGAGGAGGGCCCGCGGCGGCAGCCGCAGCCCGTGGGTGTGGTCCCAGGCGAAGGGCGAGAGCGGCGGCGCACCCGTCTTCTCGTCGCCGAGGTACCCGAGCCCAAGGGTCGCGAAGTTCCGACCCATCCGGGCCTGGGACTTGTCCCGCGCCAGCCGCGCCAGGATCTCCGCCGCGCCGGGGTCCCGGAGGTGTCCGAGGCCCAGGACGCAGGCCGCCTTCACGCTCGTGTCGTTGGCGTCGAGGACCCGCCGGGCCATGGACGCCGCGTCCCCGGCCTTCCCCACGAGCCCCAGCATGAGGCCCGCCGGCCGGCGCAGCGCCGCGTGGCCGCCGTCCCCGTCCAGCGCCTCGCGGAGCAGCAACGCCGCCGAGCGGTCCCCCGCCAGCGCGAGGGCCATCCCGGTGTAGCCGCGGAGCTCCGGGTCCTTGGAGGGATCGCCGAGGAGCCTTCGGAAGGCCTCCACGGCGCCCCGGTCCCGGAGCAGGCCGAGGGCGATGGCGCAGGCCCCCCGGTGGCTCGGGTCGTTCCCCTCGTCCTCGTACTCCGCCCGCAGGCGCTTCCCCGCGGTCGCGTCGCCGGAGAGCCCCAGGCCGAGCGCCGCGAAGGACCTGAGGGAGGGGGTGCGCCTCGCGAGGACCTCGAGGAGCGCGGGGGAGGCGTGGCTCCCGCCCGCCCGGCCCAGCGAGACCGCCGCGAACTCCCGCGCCTGCAGGTCCGGGTCCTTCTCCATGGCGCGGAAGAGCGCCCGCACCGCGGCGTCGCGGAAGGCCGTGGTCTCCTTCGCCTCCTCGGCGGCCGCGGCCTCGAGCTCGCGGACCTCCTCGTCCAGCGCCTCGCGGACCGCCCCGCCGTCCGTCCTGGAGGCCCAGCGGGAGAGCCGCTCGCGGACGTCGTCGCGCCTCTTCTCCGCGGCGCCCCGGTAGTCGAGCGCCCCGAGCGCCAGGGTGGCGGAGCGGCGGATCTCCTCGTGCTTGTCGCCCAGGAGCCTCGCGAACAGGGTGGCGTCCTCGGGCCGGCCCGCGTGCGCCAGGGCCACGACCGCGGCCGCGCGCAGCGGCACCGGGTGGGACGCCGCGTCGCGGACCACCTGCTGGAGGGCCTCGCGGCCCTCGGGCGTCGCGCGGAGGCCGAGCGCCGCCACCGCCGCGGCCCGCACGTCCAGGTCCTCCTTCCTGTCGAGGAGCCGCCCGGTGAGAGCGGCCAGCGCCTCGTCGCCGCCCGCCAGGCCCAGGGCCGCCGCCGCCAGGGCACGGGTCTGCGGGGTCTCGTGGCGCGACTCCAGGAAGCGGAGCAGGGCGGAGACGCCGTCGGGGGACCGACGGAATCCAAGGGAGAGCACGGCGGATTCGCGCACGACGCGGGACTTGTCGTCGAGCGCGCCGACCACGAGCGCGAGGGCCCGGGGCCCGCCGATCTTGCCGAGCGACAGGATCGCCGAGGAGCGGATCTCGTCGTCGGGGTCCGCCGCGAGGTCCTCGAGTGCGGGGAGGATCCACTTCGCGCGCGCCGCAGCCATCGGGTCCCCGGCCGCGGCCGGGCCGGAGGCGGTGGCCGTCCCCGTCACCCGGGCGAGCCAGTGGTCCTTGTTGTACTCCCACCAGAACTCCCACCGCTCCATGCCGAGCGAGCCGC
>CAZKTF010000334.1:0-2797 GCA_964555565.1 uncultured Planctomycetota bacterium
GGCGCCCTTCGGGATCGCGAAGTCCCACGCCATGCGCAGGCGCCGCGCGCGCACATTGCGCCGCACGCGGGCGGGGACGGCGTTCGCGTCGTGGATCAGGATCCGGTCCGGGAGAAACTCGATTGTCGTGTCCTGCCGCGCGTCGAGCCACAGGTCCAGCGGAAAGGTCTCGCGTGATCGTCGTATCACCCGGAGCGGTCCCGCGATCACGCCATGGGGCCGCGAGGTGATCCACGATTCGTTGGTCCGCCAGTCGCGACCGGGCAGGAGGCGGAAAACGCCCTCGTACCGGCGCTTCTCCCGGTCCAGGAGGTTCGGGCCGAAGTACCCGCCGCCCGCCGGGCCGGAAGGCCGCCAGCGGGCCGCGGTGGAGGATGCGATCCGCAGCCACAGGCCGTTCATCACGCCGACGTCGCGGCCGCGCCGGCCCCGAGAGAAGGAGACGCGGTACCGGAAAGTCTCGATGGTCTCGTCCGTGGCGCCCGTGGCGGGTGTGGCGCGCACCTCGACGCGATCGGGGAGGAGCGGCGGCTTGTCGAAGGCGAACACGTAGGCCCATCCCCTGCCGCCCGTCACCGGATCGCGCACCGCGATCTCGCCCCCGGCTGTGACCCCCTCGGGCCAGGCCGTCCTCGCCGCGCGCACGCCCGTGTCGCCGGCGCGGAAGATCACCTCGTCCGTGGAGGCGAGGGGCGCGAAATAGCGTGCTCGGTCGTCCGGCGGAAAGAGATACTTCCCCGACGCCTCCCGGGAGTCGATCTGGAACGGGATCACCTCCCAGTCGCGCGCCGGGTGGAACGCCATCACGCGCGCCTTGTCGCGCGGCGTGCCTTCCGGGAGGAGATCTCCGAGCGTGACGGGAACAATTTCCCGGCGCCCTTCCAGCGCGCTGCGGGGGACGCGCTGGGCGAGTTCGCGGAGGTACTCCTGATGCGTTGGGCGAGCTGGCGGTTTGCGGCGCGGGTGGGTCTTTGCTTCGGAGGGGAGACATACGAGTAGCGCCACGAGAACAACGAGCCATCTGCCAATCTGGCGCTCGGCCGTCTTCGCTTCAAGCATGTTCGGCAAGTGCCGGGGGAAAGCTGTCGATCGAAGATGACGATGAAATCTTGCCAAGGATGCGCACCATGCTCAGGCGACCCTGATCTCGCATCGGATAGGGGCCTCGATCTCCGCCCGGTCGCGTCATTCGTATTCAGTTCCCCCGGCCCTTCACGACCTTGCCATGGCTTCAGCGAGGTATTGGGCGATTCGGTCTCGATTCGCGGCGAGGCTTGAGAATTGCTTTTCGCAAGTGTCGCTGAATCGGGCCAGGACCCTTCGGTTGATCTGCTCTTGGTCCTCGAAGAGACCCATCGATCTGAACTGGAGCCCCCATCGTTCAAACTGGAGCAGCGCGATCGTGGCATCTCGCACTCGATCATCACCTAGAAGCGCAAAGACGAATAGAGGGCGCTCCATGCCATTGATCCGGCAGTCGACAAGGTACTTTTTCTCCGGGTCGTGTTCGAAATCGTTCCAATCAAAGGCCCTGCGGTTCTCGGGAACCTTCTCGCGCATAAAAGTGCGGAAGTCTTCCATGAAGGTCGAGCGAACGCGCTCGCGGGAGAGGTACGCGACGTCGGTAATCTTTAGAAGCCCCTGTACGAAATCGTAAAGGGCGTCGCCGAAGCGTTCGTCGACCACCTGAAGCACCAACTCCCCTTCTCGGTCCTCCATCGAGAACGAATCCAAGGCATTCGTGATAACTTTTGCTCGCGCACCCCTCTGCAAATCTTTCTCGTTGATGTCATAAGTCAAGTGCATGTACGTGTGGCACTCATCGGAAAGGAACCACGACCCATTTTCTCGCCTGAGGACAATCGTAAGGTGATCGCGATCGTCGAACTGAAAAGGTGTGAAGACGCGATAGCGATTCTGCCCTTCAGGTTCGAGGCGGATCTTCTCGGAGACCTTTTCACGAAACTGCCTCTGGATGGATTCGACGCTCATGAGTCACCTCAAAGGGGGAAGAGCTTGCGCTGTGGCTCTTCGGGCACGATGAAGGCACAATCCTCAAAAAGACAGCGAATCGCTTCCTCGATATTCGCGTAGCGGGCGGTCACCTCGGCGTAGGTGTCTTCCCGATTCCCGGTTTGCTGATAGCGCTCCGTGGCCGTGTGAATGTGGAACCCGTAAAATGCTTCTCGCTCGATCGGATTAGTATGCTCATGGCTCTTGCCATTGTAGCGCTTCAGGCGCAGCACCTGGTTGGATAGGGGGACGCGATAAGCAAGTATCACCGAGAAGTCCAGATGATTGACGTTGGAGCGCCGTGCCACGATTCGGAACTCCGAACCATTGGCTCCGACGAGATCGAGATCGAACTCCATGTGGCCGCGCTTCGGTCTCAGGATCATCTCCCCTCGGAAGTCCTCCGGAAGTGGCTTGGCCTCTTGGAGGAGCGCTTGAATCTCCTCGTCTGAAAGGAACGCAGACACCACTCCCCCAAAGATCGCAACGCTGGGAGTGCATCACGACCTGCTGACAATTTACGAGCCTGCTATCGTCGGTTCTTCTGTTTCTATCTGAGACCATCGCCTGCTGGGCCCGTCTTCCGCTTCGCAAAGATGGGCTCCTCGGTCTCTGCCTTGGTTGTTTTCTGTGGCCAGGCGAACGTGCTCGCCTTTACCTCGCGATAGTTCTCGTCCAATTGCGGTTCGAGCAGGAGGATGGCCGCAATCCGGCGAACCATGTTCGTGACCTCGCGAACCTCGTCGATCGCCAAGGCGCGGCCCAGGAGTTGCTTCTCGCGATA
>CAZKTF010000335.1:0-2792 GCA_964555565.1 uncultured Planctomycetota bacterium
GACCGGAGGAGGGCCTGGCCAGCTCTCGGAGGAAGCTGGAGCCCTCGTCTCTTCAGGGCGCGGCGGAGGTTGGCAGCGTTGGCGAATCCGAGGAGCCGGGAGAGACGTTCCCCGGAGAGTCCGGATCCCCGACCCTGGACGATTCGCCCCCACTGGAGGGCCCAGACGATCTCGCTCGGGTCCATCCGAAGGCCCCCGCGGCAGAGGCGCCGGAGGTCGCGTGGGCGGAAGCCTGCAGCCTCGGCCCATCCCTTGACCGCCGGGGCATCAAGAGACGCGAGGACGGCTAGAGCCCGCGCGAGGAGGTCCTCCTTCGGGACGTACCGGGGAAGCCAGGCCGACACAGGAACCTCGAGGAACGGCGCTTCCAGGAGGCGTTCGAGGCACGCTTCGAGGTGCTCACGGGAAACCACCTGCACGACGCCCGACGCCACCCAGAGGAGGATGGTCTCGACGGGGCAATCCACGGGTGAGGCCAGCACGGGGCATCGCGCCCGAGCAAGTCCGTCCCGGATTCCCGCGGGGTCGAGGCGGAGCAAGGCAGACTTGCCGAGGAGGAGTGTTTTCGAGGCATCGAGCAGGGCCAGCACCTCTTCGACGGCGTGGGCGGGGTACGAGCGGCCCGGAGTGCCGACGCACCTGGGGACATCCCCGTCCCAGCCGAGCAGGATGACCTGCCGTCTCTTCACGGTGAGCCGCCTCCGGGCTCCCCGTCGCGTTCCCTGAACGCGCCGGAGGCCCGACACCTCGTCCCCGTCGATGCCCTCATGCTACCACGCCCTTCGAGGGGCTGGCCGGCGCCGTTGCCGGACCGGGCGGTGGTGCGCGCCCGGCCTCCCGAATGGCGCGACGGTCCCCCCGGAGAAGAACGGACAGGGCGGTCGGATCTGTCGGGAGCGCTCCGGCGCGGAACGATCTCAGGGGGGGGGCCGAGCCCCGCTAGGATGCGCCGGCCCCGGCGAGGGGGCGGGAGGTGGGTGCGTGGGGGCGCGCGGGGCGAACCGGTGGCTGTCCGGGGGACGGATCCTCCCGAAGCCGATCCGCAGGGGCGCGAGCCTCGTGGACGTCGTGGACGGGGCGTTCCTCGCCTACAACGGGGCGCGGCTGCGCGAGGCCTGCCGGCTCTACGCAGAGAAGATGCTCGAGGAGGACGTGACCGTCGGGCTCTCGATCACGGGGGCCCTCACGCCGGCGGGCCTCGGGATGTCCTGCCTCGTCCCTCTCATGGAGGCGGGCTTCGTGGACTGGATCGTCTCCACCGGGGCGAACCTCTACCACGACGCGCACCACGCGATGGGCCTCGCGCTCCACCAGGGGACGGCCGCGGTGGACGACCGGGACCTCCGACGCGACGGGATCATCCGCATCTTCGACATCTTCTTCCACTACGACGTGCTCCTCTCCACGGACGCCTTCTTCCGCGAGATGATCCGCGCCCCGGAGTTCCAGCGGACGATGAGCAGCGCGGAGTTCCACCACATCGCGGGGCGCTACGTCGCGGCGCGCGAGCGGGCGCTGGGGCACCGGAACCGCTCGGTCCTCTCCGCCGCGCACCGGCTTGCGGTCCCGGTCTACACCTCGTCGCCGGGGGACTCCTCCATCGGGATGAACGTGGCCGCCATGGCGCTCGAGGGGAACAGGCTCCAGTTCGACGTGAACGCCGACGTGAACGAGACCGCGGCGCTGGTCCTCGGGGCGAAGCGCCGGGGCGGGAAGAGCGCCGTGTTCATCCTCGGCGGCGGCTCCCCCAAGAACTTCATCCTCCAGACGGAGCCGCAGATCCAGGAGGTCCTCGGGATCGACGAGAAGGGGCACGACTACTTCCTCCAGGTGACCGACGCCCGGCCCGACACGGGGGGCCTCTCCGGGGCGACCCCGGCGGAGGCGGTCTCCTGGGGGAAGGTCGATCCGGACAGGCTCCCCGACACGGTCGTGGCCTACGTGGACGCCACGGTGGCCCTCCCGATCCTCACCGCCTACGCCCTCACGAAGCGCCGCCCGCGGAAGCCGCGGAGGCTCGGGGAGCGGCGCGGGGAGCTGCTGGCGGCCCTTCAGCGGGAGGCGGGGCGGGCCCGCGCCCGGCGCGACCGGACGGGCGTGAAGGCGGCGAAGTCGAGGCATCATCATTAGGCCCGGATGCAGCTTCCGTGTACGGGCGGGCTTTAGCCCGCCCGCCGTGTCCCGGGCGGAAGGCGGGCGGGGTAAACCCCGCCCGTACAACGGCCCGGATGCCACTTCCGTGTACGGGCGGGCTCTAGCCCGCCCGCCGTGTCCCGGGCGGAAGGCGGGCGGGGTAAACCCCGCCCGTACAACGGCCCGGATGCCACTTCCGTGCTGTGGAGGCTCTCATGCGCGATCGCATCCTCGCCGCCGCGGCGCTGTGCGCCGCCCTCGCCGCACCGGGCTGCGCGGCCTACAGGACGCCGCGGACCCCGGACACCTGGACGCTCGACTGGAGGAAGGACGGGGTGGCCGTCCGGAACGACCTCCCGGCCGACGTCCTCGCGGGGCACGAGCCGGCCTCCATCGCGCTCGTGGACGAGGAGGGGCGCGTGCTCGGCCGCTGGGAGCTGCCCCCGGGCACCGGCGCCCGTGCCCGCCGGGTCGCCGTCGTCGTGGACTTCCGGCCGGCCCGATAGCGGGGCGACGGCCGGGCGGGGTAAACCCCAATGCTCCTGAGCGAAGCCGACACGGGGCAGGGGATCCCTTGAAGGCATAGATCGTCCGGGATTCACCAGCGGCTTGAGTCCTCCCCGTAAACGACGAGCCCTCGCTGACCGAGGGAGTGGTTG
>CAZKTF010000336.1:0-2769 GCA_964555565.1 uncultured Planctomycetota bacterium
GTCGGCCGCCTCGAGCTCCACGGAGAGCGCCCGGTCCGCGGGGACCTCGAGGAAGAAGGAGCCGTCGGCGGCGAGCGCGGTCGCGCCGAGCACGCGGCCGGGCCCGATCCCCTCGCGCACGCGCAGAAGCGCCGGGGCCCCGCCCGCCGGCACCGCCCGGCCGCGGCGGGCGTCGAGGCAGAAGAGGAACCCCGTGCGGGCCGAGGGGTCCACGGCGCTGGGGTGCCCCTTCGGTCGCGCTCGGGGCCCGAGGACCACGGCGTCCACCTCGTCCCGGTCCGGGTCGTCGTGGAGGATCGCCGGGACGGTGCCGCCGGGGCCCAGGACGGCGACGCCGAAGGTCCCGTCCCGCCGCCCGCCGCCCTCCCCGGCCGCGCGCCGCATCGTCACGAGGAGGCCTCCGCCCGCCAGCGGCTCGGCGGACCGGAACTCCCCCGCCGCCGCGAGCGCGGGGGCGCGGAAGTGCCGTCGGAGGTCCAGCCGGTACACGCCCCCGGGACCGACGAACAGGAGCGTCCGGTCGTCCGCCTCCCGCGGGCGGAGCCGCCGCGCGCCGTCCCCGGGGGCCCCGTGGAAGGGCTGGATGCCGGTCCCGTCGTCGTGGACGGCCAGCAGCGCCGTCGCGCCGCCCGGCCCGTCCCCGTGGGCGAAGAGGACCCGCCCGTCGCGCAGCACCCAGGGGGTCAGGTCCTCCCCGCCCCCGAAGGTGATCCGGCGGAGGTCCCCGCCCTCCGGGGAGACCGTGTGGAGCGCCCGGCCCGGCTCGCCCGGGAGGACGGCCGCGCAGAGGACCCGCCCCGAGGGGAGGTGGAGCGGGGCGGAGAGGTCGCCGGGGGCCGCGGCCACGCGGCGGGGCTCCCCACCCGCCGCCGCCACCTCCCAGAGGGCGTCGGGCTCCGACTCCTCCCGCCGCCCGGCGAAGAGCACGCGGCGGCCGTCCAGGGAGACGGAGGGGGACCCGGCGGCGGCGAAGCCCGGCGCGAGGTCGCGGGGCCCGCGCTCCCCGCGCGCGCCGAGGAGGAGGAGGCGGCTTCCCGCGGGGAGCCGCGACGGGGCGTCCTCCGTGGCGGCCCCCGCGGGGACGCTCGCGAAGACGACGGCCGGGCCCGGCGCCGCGGGGCCCCGCCCCCCGGGCCCCGCCGCCAGCGGCAGGGCCAGGGACGCGCCGAGGAGGAGCGAGGCGGGGAGCGAGGGCGAGAGGCTCACCGCCGGGGCTCCTCGCGGACCACGAGGACCTGCCGGGCCCCCACGTCGCGCAGCACCGTCGTCGCGCCCGAGGGCCAGCGCACCTCCACCGCATCGACCCTCGCGGCGTCCCCGAGCCCGAAGTGGAGCCTCGGGTCCCCCTGGCCGAGGTAGACCGAGGGGGGCCGCGCCTCCCGCGTCCACGCCCGCGCCCCGGCCCGCACCGTGACCCGGGCCCCCAGGCCCTGCGTGTTCGGCGGGCGGCCCTGGAGCGCCACCGTGAGCCAGGACGCCCTCCCGTCGGACTCGTTGCGCAGGAGGACCACGCGGTCCCCGAGGTTCGTCACGAGGACGTCGAGGTCCCCGTCGTCGTCGTAGTCGGCCGGCAGCGCCGCGCGGCCGTTCAGCGCCGCGCGGAAGTAGGTCCCGCCGCGCTCCGACGCGTCCCGGAAGGTCCCGTCCCCCGCGTTCTCGAGGAGGAGGTCCTCGCGGCCGTTGGCGTGGTGTAGGTCCCCGCGCGCGGCGAAGAGGTCGAGGTCGCCGTCGAGGTCGAAGTCGAGCCAGCACCCGCCCCAGGAGGGGCTCTGGGCGAACAGCGCGGCGACCCCCGCGGCGAAGACCCGGTCCTCGAAGCGCCCGCCGCCGAGGTTCCGGTAGAGCGAGGAGTAGGTGGCGTCGGTGACGAGCACGTCGGGCCGCCCGTCCCCGTCGTAGTCCCCCACCGCGGGGGCCATCGCGGCCGTGGCCTCCCCATGGATCCCGAAGGCCACGCCGGCCTCCAGCCCGCACTCCACGAGCCGCCCGCCGTCGTTGCGGAGGAGGAAGTTGGCGGTCGCGTCGTTGGCCACGAAGAGGTCCTCGTCCCCGTCCCCGTCGAAGTCCGCCGCCGCGACCCCCATGGCGCGCCCGGAGGAGGCGCGCGGCGGGACGCCGGCCCGGGCGGAGACGTCCTCGAAGGTCCCGTCGCCCCGGTTGCGGTAGAGGACCGAGGGGCAGGGCTCGTAGGCGAGCGGCCCGGGGAAGCCGTCCGGGGAGTGGTAGAGGCGGTAGCCCGGGTCCAGCTCCAGGTAGTTCGCCACGAAGAGGTCGAGGCGCCCGTCCCCGTCCAGGTCGAAGAACGCCGCACCCGTCCCGCAGCCCGCGTCGCCGACGCCGGCGCGGGAGGACGCGTCCTCGAAGGTCCCGTCCCCCCGGTTGCGGTAGAGGACGTTGGGGCCGTCGTTCACGACGTAGAGGTCGATCCATCCGTCCCCGTCGTAGTCCGCGGCGGCCACCGCCGTGCCGAAGGCCGCGCCACCGACGCCGGCGCGGTCGGTCACGTCCTCGAAGGTCCCGTCGCGGCGGTTGCGGAAGAGGCGGTTCCGCGGCGCCGGGCCCTCGGCCGCGCCGGAGGAGACCCCCGCCCTCCACCCCGCCGCCACGAGGTAGAGGTCGAGGGACCCGTCCCGGTCGAAGTCGAGCCACGCGCCCCCGCAGCCGAGCGCCTCGACCACGTTGTCCATGCGCCCGTCGGCCACCCGGTGGACGAAGCGGATCCCCGCCTCCTCCGCCACGTCGCGGAACAGGTCCCCCGGCGCGGCCGCG
>CAZKTF010000337.1:0-2754 GCA_964555565.1 uncultured Planctomycetota bacterium
CTTCTTCAAGTACGTCTGGTCCACCGACCACAAGATGATCGGGAAGCAGTTCCTGATCACCACGCTGCTCTTCTACCTGGTGGGCGGCGCGCTGGCGCTGGGGGTCCGCTGGAAGCTGGGGTACCCGCCGAAGGCCGCCTACGCCGATCCGACGCAGTACGTGGAGGGCAGCGAGGTGGTCCCCGTCGTCGGGAAGCTCCTCTTCCCCTCGACCGACGGGAAGATCAACGGCGCCGACTACGCGATGCTCTTCACGATGCACGCCTCGATCATGATCTTCCTCGTCATCATCCCGATGCTGAACGGCGCCTTCGGGAACTTCCTGATCCCGCTCATGATCGGCGCGCCGGACATGGCGTTCCCGCGCATGAACGCCCTGTCCTACTGGTTCATGTGGCCCGCCTTCGGCTGCTTCATCTCCTCCTTCTTCGTGGAGGGGGGCGCGGCGTCCTCGGGGTGGACCGCCTACCCCCCGGTCAGCGACATCGTCAACTCCGGCCAGTGGGGGCAGACCCTCTGGGTGGCCGGGGTGTTCTTCGTGGGGCTCTCCTCGATCATGGGGGCGCTCAACTACCTGACGACGATCCTCAAGATGCGCGCCCCGGGGATGACGATGTTCCGGATGCCGCTGACCGTGTGGTCCCTCTTCATCAACGCGCTCCTGGCCATCTTCGCCACCCCGGTCCTCGGCGCGGCCATGATCCTGCTCTTCATGGACCGGGTCGTCGGGACCTCGTTCTTCGTCCCGGGCGATCTCATGGTGGGCGGCGAGTTCGAGGTGGCCCGCTCGGGCGGCGGCCAGGTGATCCTCTGGCAGCACCTGTTCTGGTTCTACTCCCACCCCGCGGTCTACATCATGATCCTCCCCGCCATGGGGATGACGAGCGACATCCTGGCGGCCTTCGCCCGCAAGCCGATCTTCGGCTACAAGCCGATGGTCTACTCCATCTGCGGGATCGCGGGCCTCGGGTTCGTCGTCTGGGCCCACCACATGTTCCAGAGCGGCATGAACCCGCGGCTGGCCATGGGCTTCATGGTCTCGACGATGATGATCGCGCTGCCCTCGGCCATCAAGGTGTTCAACTGGCTGGGGACGCTCTGGGGAGGCCAGATCCGCTTCACCGTGCCCATGCTCTTCGCGGTGGGGTTCGTGTCGATGTTCATCATCGGCGGCCTGAGCGGGATCTTCATGGCCGCCACCCCCGTGGACGTGTACATCCACGACACCTACTTCATCGTCGGCCACATCCACTACGTGCTCTTCGGAGGCAGCACCTTCGGCATCTTCGCGGGGATCTACTACTGGTTCCCGAAGATGTTCGGCCGCAAGATGAACATGAAGCTCGGCTACGTCCACTTCGCGCTCACCTTCCTCTTCTTCAACCTCACCTTCTTCACGATGCACATCATCGGCGCCGAGGGGATGCCGCGCCGCTACGCCGAGCCCTACAACTACGACTACCTGAGGCACCTCCTGCCGATGAACCGGTTCATGACCTGGAGCGCCATCGGCCTCGGGTTCACCCAGGTCATGTTCGTGGGGAACTTCTTCTGGTCGATGTTCCGCGGGGCGCCGGCGGAGCAGAACCCCTGGAAGGCCAACACCCTCGAGTGGTCGGCCGCGACGCCCCCGCCCCACGGGAACTTCGAGAAGACCCCGACGGTGTACCGCGGGCCCTACGAGTACTCCTCCCCGCAGGTGGAGGAGGACTGGCTCCCGCAGGACCGCCGCCTCCCCGGCGACGCGGTCCCGGAGGGCGCGACCGCGTGAGCGCCCCTCCCGCCGACCGCTCCACGGCGGGGACACCGGGCTGGCCGAGCGTCCTCGCGGTCGCCGTGGCAGGCCTCACCTTCCTCCTCGTCTTCGCGGGAGGGCTGGTGACGAGCCGCGAGGCGGGGCTGGCCGTCCCCGACTGGCCGCTCTCCTACGGCACCCTGAACCCGCCCCGCTGGCTCGAGACGGCGAACGTCCGGGAGGAGCACGGGCACAGGCTCCTCGGGTGGCTCACGGGGGCGTGCACCCTCGCCCTCGCCCTGGCCCTCCAGGCGCGGGAGCCGCGCGCCGCGGTGCGCCGCCTGGGGTGGTTCGCGCTCGGTCTCGTGGCGGCCCAGGGGGTGCTCGGCGGGCTCCGGGTGACGCTTCTCGACGGTTCCCTGGCGGTCGTCCACGGCTGCCTCGGGCAGGCCGTGTTCTGCGTCATGGCCTCCATCGCGGTCGTGACCGCCCGGGGATGGACCGAGGCGGGGCCCCCGCTGGCGGCCCGCGGGGCCCGGACGACCTCGCGCGTCGCCCTGGCCGCGGTCGTCGCGGTCTACCTCCAGGTCGTGCTGGGCGCGGTCGTGCGGCACAGCCGCGCCGGCCACCAGTGGCTCCACGTCCTGCCGCACGCGCTCTGGGGGCTGTTGGCGGCCGGGCTCGGACTGTGGGCCGCGGGGCGCGCGCTCCGCCGGCACGGGGAGTCCCGTCCCGCGCTCCGGGCCCCCGCCCGCGTCCTCGCGGGAGGGCTCCTCCTCCAGGTCGGGATCGGGGTCGCGACCTTCCTCGTGAACCGCGCCTCCTTCGAGGAGGTCCTCAGGCCCCCGGCCCAGTTCCTGACCGCCACCTGCCACCAGGCCGCGGGGGCGATCGTCCTCGCCGCCGCGGTGGTCCTCTGGCTCCGGGTCCGCCGGCTCCTCGCCGAGCCGGCCGCGGGGGACGGGGCGGGAGCCTGCGCGTTCGCGCCGGCCGGCGCGCGGGCCGCCGCCGTCCCGGGG
>CAZKTF010000338.1:0-461 GCA_964555565.1 uncultured Planctomycetota bacterium
CTCGAGGGCCGGACCGGCCGCCGCCGGGTCCACGGCCCAGGCGAGCGCCCGCCCGAGGTCCACGAGCGCCGAGGAGAGCGCCGCCCGGTCCCCCATCTCCCGCCAGGAGGCCACGGCGGCGCGCAGCGCCTCGACCGCCTCCCGCGCGTCGCCGGCCCTGAGGAGGGCGCCGCCCAGGTTCTGGGCCGCGGTGGCCATCCCGCGCACCGTCCCGACGGAGCGGTGGGCGGCGAGGCTCCTGCGGTACCACGCCGCCGCGCCCGCCGCGTCCCGGCGGAGTTCGGCCACGATCCCCAGGTTGTTGTGGGAGTTGGCCATCCCCTCGAGGTCGCCGATCGCGCGCCTCATCTCCAGGGAGCGGCGGTAGGCCTCCTCCGCCCGGTCGAGCCGCCCCTCGCGGAGCGAGACGTTTCCGAGCCCGTTGAGCGCCAGCGCCTGTCCCCGGCGGTCCCCGAGGCGGC
>CAZKTF010000338.1:471-2754 GCA_964555565.1 uncultured Planctomycetota bacterium
AACGCCCGACCCCGCGCGTAGGACCTGAGGGCCGCCTTGAGGTCCCCCCCCGCCAGGGCGAGGCCCCCGAGCTGGATCTCCGCGTTGGCGCGCGCGAAGCGGTTGCGGGTCTCCCGCGCCAGGGCCAGCGCCCGGTCGAGGACCTCCCGGGCCTTCTCCCGCTGCCCGAGGAGCGCGTAGGCGGTGCCGATGTTCACGAGGGAGTTCGCGAGCCCCGTCCGGTCGCCGGCCTCCTCCCGGATCCCCATCCCGACCCCGTAGCAGTAGAGGGCGTCGGTCACCTGCCCCCGGGCCTCGTGGACCTTCCCCATCTTCGAGTAGGCGAGCCCGAGGGTCTCGCGGTCGGCCCCGGTCCGGGCCTCGGTGGCGGTCTCGATGCAGAGGCGGTAGGCCTCCAGGGCCTCCTCGAACCGACCGAGGATCCGGGCCGTCTCGCCGCGGTGGAGGTGGTAGTCCCGCAGCGCGGCCCGGGGGGGCCGGAGCCCCTCCCGGAGGAGGCGCTCCGCGTGGGCCAGCGTGGACGCGGCGCGGGGGAAGAGCTGGGCGCGCACGAGCCGGCCCGCGGCGTCCACGAGCGCCGCGAAGGCCTCGCGGTGCCGGCCCGCGTGGAGGAGGTGGCGGGAGAGGCGGAGCTGGAGGCGCCGCGCGCCCCGCCGCCCGTGCATCCGCCGGAGCGCGTCGGCCACCTCCGCGTGGAGGCGGCGGAGGCGCCTCGGGGAGGCCTGCCCGATGCGCCGCTCCACGACCGCCGGGAGGATCGAGTGGACGAAGCGGTATCGGTCCAGGTCGTCGTCCACCGCGGCCACGAGGTCCCGGCGCTCGAGCTCCTCGAGCGCCGGCTCCACCCGTGCGGCCCCCCCCGCGATCTCCTGGAGCAGGTCCACCTCGAACTCCTCCCCGATGACCGCCGCCTTCTCCAGCACCTCGAGGGTCGGGAGGGAGAGGTCTGCGAGATGGCGCTCCGCGGCCTCCTCGACGGCCCCCGGGACGATCCCGGCCAGCGCTTCCGGGGTGAGCGTGGGGGACGGGGTCCAGCCCCCGGGTGCGGCCACGAGGAGCGGCTCCCCCTCGGGGCTCCGCGCGGTGCGGAGCAGGCCGAAGGTCTCGACGAGGAAGAAGGGGTTGCCCCGGGTCTGGGCCCGCAGCGCCTCGGCGAGGAAGGGGGCGTCCTGCGCGAAGGAGTTCCCGGGGAAGGCCGCGTCCAGGAGGAGGGCCACGTCGCGCGCCTCGAGCGGCCCCAGCTCGTGCTCCCGCACCGCCCCCTCGGCGCGCAGGCGCGCCTCCACGGCGCGCAGGTGGGCCACCCGCTTCGCCGCCCGCTCGTCCAGGTTCTCGGTCCGGGCCGCCAGGGCCACCAGGAGGGGCCACCCCTCCTCCCGGGCCCGGAGGACGAGGTCCGCGAGCAGGTCCATGGTCTCGAACTCCCCCCAGTGGACGTCGTCCAGGAGGAGCGCGATCGGCTCGCGGCGGGCGGCCCCCGCGAAGAACCGGGCCCAGAGGAACTCCGCGCTCCCCTCCCGGGGCGCGCCGCCCGCCAGGAACGAGGCGAGGAAGGCCACGAGCTCCGGGTCCCGCCCGAAGAGCGGGTCGAGCCCCTCGACGACGCGCGCGGTGAACTCCTCCCGCCGGAGCGAGGCCTCCCCCACGCCGAAGTACCCCCCCAGGGCCTCGTGGAGGGAGCGCATGGGCTGGCCCGTGCGCTCCAGGCCCTTCCCCCGAAGGACCCGGAAGCCCCGCTCCGCGGCCTGGATGGCGAGCTCGTCGAGGAGCCGCGTCTTCCCGGTCCCGGCGTCGCCCAGGAGGGTCACGACGAAGGGACGGCGCGCGAGGGCGGCCTCCACGGCCTCGCGGAGCGTGGCGATCTCCGCCTCCCGGCCCACCAGCGGCAGCTCCGCGTAGCGCTCCACCTCCAGCGGGAGGGGCGCCGCCCCGCGCGCCTCGCGCCGCCTCCCGCCCTCGTCGCGGTAGGCGACCCGCGGGGCCGGGACCTCGAACCTCCCCTCCCGGAGCGGGATCACCTCGTAGGGGACGCGCGCCGGGGCCCCCGCGGGGGTCGGCGGGACCGTCCCGCGCCAGGACACCGCCGCCCCGCGCCGGAGGAAGGCCGCGGCGTCCGGGAGCGTGAAGGGCACGACGCACCCCTCCACGGCCTCCACGCCGGGGTTCCCCAGGAGCACCGTGAGGGTGGCCGGGATCCCGGTGCGGGGCAGCCGCGGGCGGACCTCGACCCCCTCGACGCGGAGGCGCCGCGGCGGGGGCGCGCCGTCGGCGGGCCCCGGGTCC
>CAZKTF010000339.1:0-2732 GCA_964555565.1 uncultured Planctomycetota bacterium
ACTTCACCCGCCGCAAGAGGTCCCGCTAACTTGACGGCGATGGGGGTCAGACCCCAAGCGCCGAGTGCACTCGTCGTGCTGAGCCGCTCGCCGGCGCCTGAGGTCTGACCCCGTCGTCAGCTCTGCGTGTCGCGGAGCCAAGTCGTTTGCAAACGCTGGGGAGCGACGCGAGGGGTCCGAAGCCACTGTTTGCAAACGCCGGTGCTCAGGATCTATTTCTTTTCGGCGGCGGCCTTCTCCTTCTCGACCTCCTTCTGGAGCCGCGGGATCGTCGTCCGCGCCCACTCGGCCACGGAGCAGTCCGGATGCTTCTCGAGGAGGACGCGGAGGGTCTCGATCGCCTTCTCCTTCTGCCCCAGCGTGAGGTGGTAGTTCGTCTTGCTCACGAGGACCTTCGGGCCGGCCAGGCTCGACTCGGGGCCGAACTCCTTGAGCCACGCCTCGACCTTGACCAGGCCCTCGGCGGCGAGCTTCGCGTTGATCGCGCGCGTCGCGACCTCGTCCTCCGGGTCCGCGCCGTCCTGGAGCTCCGCGATCCGGGCCCGCATGCCCTCGAGCACCCCCTCCCATGCGATCTTCCCGCGGACCGCCCGCTCGACCGCGCGCACCTTCGCGTCCTTGCGGTCCTCGGGGACCTTCGCGAGCAGGGCGAGGGCGTCGCGGCACCGCTCCGGCATCTCGGCGACGATGCACGCGACCTCCGACAGCGCCGCGGGGTCCTTGGCGGCCGCGGCCCGGGCCGCGGAGAGCCGCCGGCCGCGGTCGATCCCCTTCTTCAGCGCCTCCCTGTAGCCCTCCGCCGAGGGGAACCCGGCGTAGCGGGTCACGGTGCCGATGAGCTCGCCCCCGGGGTCGAACAGCGCGGTGTAGGGCCAGTCGCCGGGCGGCAGCCCGCGGGCCTGGCGGAACTGGGCGGCCGCGTCGCGGGGGTCGTCCACCCGGACGAAGACGTGGTCGCGGGTCCACTTCCGGAACCCGGGGTCGGTGAAGACCTCCTGCTCCATCTTCCCGCAGAAGGGGTTCTCGTAGAAGCCGGGCGCCACGTACACGACGAGGACCTTGCCCTCCCGGGCGGCCTGCGCCTTGCCCGCCTCGAAGTCCCGGAGCCAGGCGATCCCCTCGGCCGCGCCCCCGGCGGCCGGTCCTCCCTCCGCCCGCGCGGCCGCCGCGGCGCCCGACAGGACGAGCGCGCCGAGCCAGGCTGCCCCGAGCCTCGAACCCATGGGAGACCCCCCCCTGCCGCCCCCGGACCCGGAGAGAGCCTAGTCGTCCACCATCCTCTTTCGACGGACGAAGTTCGTGAGGAAGCGGAAGGAGGTGAGGTCCACGACCTCCCGGTCCGCCTCCGCCTGGCGCCCGAGGACCCCGCGTTCCCGGAGTTCCCGGATCTTCGGCCAGGTGAACCCGAGGTGGTCGGCCGCGAAGGCGATGACGTCCTTCTCGGACTTGAGGGACGCACCCGGGTAGGCCTTCAGCATCGTGAGCGTCTGCCGGTCGAAGTGGTTCGAGGAGCCCATCACGACCCCGTGGCCGACCGTGAACCACGCCGCCAGGTCCCCGCCGCCGACCCCGGCCCGGTTCGCCCACGCCTTCCGCACGCAGGTGGGGGCCTCCACGAGGACCTCCACGCGCTCGGGGTCGAGGACCTCGATGAGGTAGGCGCCCCAGAGGTTGTAGAGGGGCCGCGTCACGTCGGGGAAGACCCCCTCGAGGTAGGGGCTCTCCACGGGGGCGCGCTCGGCCCGGACGACCTCCACCACCTCCGCGGTCATGGGGAACTTCCGGATCGTGCCGGGGAAGCAGTGCCCCAGCGTGTTGTCGATGGCCCAGCAGGAGCCGAAGAGCGCCCCGCCGGTCCGCACGAACCACTGGATGCGCTCCACGTCGGCCTTCTGGACCTCGCCGGTGCAGTTCGAGACGAAGACGCCGAAGGGCTGGAGGCCCGCGTCGGCGACCTGGGCCTGGCGGGTGAGCCGGTGGCCGATCTTCAGGTAGTCGAGGAGGTTCTCGATGTTGTCGCCGCGGCTGTCGAGGACCACCACGTCCAGGTCCTCGTAGACGTCGGAGTCGCGGACGGCGTAGCCGTGCCTCCGGGCGTCGCGGATCTCGGCCTCCCGGTCCAGGACGACGAAGCCCTTCCCCTGGACGGCCCACCACTCCTCCCACTCCCGCCGGGAGAGGGGGATCGCCTTGGCGGCCAGCCGCTTGAGGAACTCCCAGGAGGTGCGGGCCACCGAGGGCTCCGGGTCGGAGAGGGCCTCGATGAGCCGGGGGATGGCGGCCGCCTGCCGGCTCTGCCCGAGGCCCGCCACGGCGGCGCCGCGGAGCCTCCAGTCCTTGTGGACGAGGAGCGGGACGAGCAGGTCCACCGCCTTCCCGCATCGCGTCTTCCCGAGCGAGACGGCGGCCACGGTCGCCACCTCCCAGGCCGGGTCGGCGAGCGCCGCCCCGAGGGAGGGGAGCGCCCCCTCGACTCCCCGCACCCCGAGGTGGACCGCGGCCTCCTCGCGCACGAGCGCCGCCTTGTCCTGGCGGAGCGCCCGCACGAAGAGCCGGAAGGCCTCCTCGTCCCGGGCGCCCTTCCAGCGGGCGTAGGCCCGCAGCGCGTGGAAGCGGACCGCGGCCTGGGGGTCCTCGACGGCGGCCCGGGCGAGGGCGCCGAGCGCCGCGTCCCCGCCGCAGCGGCCGAGCGCCGCGGCCGCCGCGCGGCGGGCCCGGGGTCCCGGGTGGCG
>CAZKTF010000340.1:0-2731 GCA_964555565.1 uncultured Planctomycetota bacterium
CGACCTCGACGACACGGTCCTCGACACCGCGGGGCTCCTCCTCGGCCCGGCGCGGCGCGAGGCGGGCGCGGCCATGGTGCGGGCGGGCCTCCCGGGGACCGCGGAGGAGGCCGCCGCGGGGCTCGCGCGGCTCGCGCGCGAGCGGCCGGGGGGGAACCCCTTCGAGGCGCTGGCCGAGGAGAGCGGGTGCGATCCCATCCGCGTGGGGACCGCGGGCTGGGGGGCATTCTACCGCCGCGAGATCCCGGCGGCGCTCCCGCTCATGGACGGGGTCCGCGAGGCGCTCGCGGCGCTGCGCTCCCGGGGGGTGCTCCTGTTCCTCGTCACCTGGGGGGACCCGATCACACAGCAGGCGAAGGTCGTTGCGACGGGGATCGCGTCCCTCGTGAACGAGGTGATCCTCGAGCCCCTCGGCCCCGCGCCGGACAAGGGGCGGGCCTTCCGGGAGGTCCTGGAGTCCCGCGGCCTCGACCCCCGCGCCTGCGCGGTCGTCGGGGACCGCGCCGACGCCGAGATCGCCGCGGGCCGGGCGCTCGGCATGCGGACCGTGCGCGTGCGCCGCGGGGAGCACGTCCACTACGAGCCCCGCGGCCCCGGGGAGACGGCGGACGCCACCGTCGCCACCTTCGCCGGGGCCGCGGAGGTGCTGCTCCGGGCGGGGGCTACTTCTCCCGCGTGAGGCGCAGCTCCATCATCTTGAACTCGGGCTTCGAGCCGGTCTTGCAGTGGAAGGTCCAGAGCATGTGGTCCGCGTCGGTGGAGGTCCCGACCTGCCGCACGACGCACTTCCGCCCGAGGGGATCCACCATGTCCGACATCAACGTGAGGGTCTTGCCGGAGGGGTCCCGGGTGCCCTCGGAGACCATGATCATGGTCCCCATGCTGTCGCACCAGGTGCTGATGTACTTCTTCGTGTTGTTGTCGTAGCCGGTGATCCCCATCCCCTTGGAAGGCATCTCCGGCATCATCATGCCCTCATACTCCATGACCTGGTAGCGCCCGTCCATGATCATGTGCATCTTCGCGGAACCCGTGCCCTCCATCGCGGGAGCCTCGGGGGCCATCCACATCTTCGACGCGACGGTCCACTCCCCGCATTCCGAGGTCATCCGGGCGTGCTCGGGCCCCGGGTTGCCGACCGCCATCCAGGCCGCCATCTCCTCTTCCTGCGTGTACTCCCGCTCCGCCGCCGGCGGACTCCCGCCCTTCGAGGCACACCCCGCCCCGGCCGCGGCGACCAGCGCCGCGCACGCCCATGCCCTGAGATCCATGATGTCCTCCTCTCCGCCCTCTCCGGGGCGGGGGCGGGATTCTGCCAGATGGCGGGCCCGGGACGAAAAACACCGGGGGGACGTCGGAGGCCCGGGAACGCCCACCGTTCAAACGGCGGGCGGGGTAAACCCGGCCCCTACGCGGCCTCGACCACCGCGGGCTCGGCGACCTCGTCGAGGCGGAGGCGCACGCGCTCGGAGACCCCGGGCTCGGACATGGAGATCCCGTAGAGGGTGTCGGTGACCGACATGGTCCGCTTGCTGTGGGTGATGATGATGAACTGGCTCGTGGCGAGGAAGTCCCGGAGCATCCCCACGAAGCGGTCGATGTTGCTCTCGTCGAGCGCCGCGTCCACCTCGTCGAGGACGCAGAAGGGGCTCGGCTTCGCGCGGTAGATCGCGAACAGCATCGCCACCGCGGTCATGGTCCGCTCCCCGCCCGAGAGGAGCGAGATGGACCGCAGTTCCTTCCCCGGCGGCCGGGCCACGATCTCGACGCCCGCCTCGAGGACGTCCTCCCCCTCGGTGAGGAAGATGTCCGCCTTCCCGCCCCCGAAGAGGAGCCGGAAGGTGTCGCGGAAGTGTTCCCGGATCGCCTGGAACGTCTGCTCGAAGCGCTCCCGGGACTGCCGGTTGAGGATCCGGAGGGCCTCCACCATCTCCGCGCGCGCCTTCGTGAGGTCCTGCTCCTGGGCCCGGAGGTCGGTCGCCTGCCGCTCGATCTCGCCCAGCTGGTCGAGGGCCTCGAGGTTCACGGCCCCCATCCGGTCGAGCTTCGTGCGGAGCTCCGCGATCGCCGCATCGAGCGCGGTGTCGTCGAGCTGCGGCTCGTCCGCCGCAGCCGCCGCAGGCGGCGAAGGCGGAAGCGCCGCGAGGTCCACGTGGACCTCCTCGCGCATCCGGTCGAGCAGCGACTCGAGCCTGAGACGCGACTCGCTCTCCCGCAGCCGGAACTCCTGGAGAGCCTGGCCGTAGCCGCGGACCTCCTCGTCCACGGCGGCCACGCCGCGGCGGGACTCCTCGAGGGACCCATGGGCCTCCTCGAAGGCCTCCCGCGACCGCGCGAGGTCGCGCAGCGCCCGGTCCCGCCTTGCGGTCGCCTGCTCCGCCTCGGCGCGGGCGGTGGACCCGGTCCGGAGCGCCTCCTCGCGCCGCCCCCGGCAGTTCCCGAGCTCGACGCGGGCCAGCTCCAGGTTCCGCTCCCCCTCCCGGCGCGTCCGCTCGGCGGCCTCCCGCCGGTGGGACGCCGCGTCGCGCCGCTCGGTGCCGCGCGCCAGCGCCACGCGGATCTCGGAGCGCCGCTCCTCGGCGGCCCGGCGGGAGGCCTCGGCCGCCTCGGCGGCCCGGAGCGCCTCCTCCTGGTCCCGGGCGATCCGCGCCTCCTCGATCCCGCAGGCCGCCGCGTCCTCGTCGAGCCCCGCGGCCTGGCCCCCGAGGCCCTCGAGCCCGTCCCGGACCTC
>CAZKTF010000341.1:0-2730 GCA_964555565.1 uncultured Planctomycetota bacterium
GCCCGGGACGAAGCCGGCGCCGCCGCGCCCGGCGGCGGCGTCCACCCGGACCGCGCCCCTCGCCCGCCCGGGCCGCGACCGGGGCGACGGCCGCGATCCCGAGGACCGCCGACGCCAGCCGTCGCGCGCTCGCCCTCATGGGGCTCCTAGAGCCCCTCCCGCTTCTCGTCCTCGAGGAAGACCGAGAGGACATCCTCCGGGGTGCGGGCCGCGGCCAGGACGCGCTTGTTCCGCTCCTGGTTGAGGATGCGGGCCACCTGGGCGAGCGCGCGGATGTGGGGGCCGTGGTTGTCGGGGTGCGAGACGAGGAGGAGGAAGAGCGTGCAGGGCTTGCCGTCCACCGCATCGTAGGCGAGGCCGTCCGGCCGCGTGGCGAAGGAGGCCATCAGGCGGGGGACGGCGGGGGTCTTCCCGTGGGGGATGGCCACGCCGCGCCCGATCCCGGTGGAGAGCTCCGCCTCGCGCGTACGGACCGCCGAGAGGACTTCGCCGCGGCGCGAGGTGTCCGGCAAGGGCAGGAGCCCCACGAGCTCCTCCAGGGCCTCGTCCTTCGTCCTGGCGAGGAGGCCGATCCGGATCTGCGCGGGGGGGAGGAGGTCGGAGAGGCGCATGGATTCCGCCGATCCTAGCGTCGCTGCGCGCCGTGGCCGAGGGGATAGGCGGCGGCGGGAGTCGGACGGCGGGTAAGGGTAGGGGTACGGGCATGGGGAAGGGCAAGCGCAGGGAATCCGAACGGGTCTCCCCTACCCCCACCCTTACCCCTACCCCTTCCCGCCGGGATCCGCTGCGATGCGGATCTCCGGAGAGAGCAGGGAAAGGGCGGCAAGCGCCGCCTCTTCGGGATTGGAGTGGGGGCGAGGGCACCTGGAGCCGAGCCCGGTGGTCCCCTGCAAGGCTTCGAAGGTCCGAGGGCTGCGAACCGCCGTCGCCGGCGACTCGCCTCCCCTCATGGGTTTGCCCTGCCTCTCGGAGCGTTCGCGCCGCACGCCTAGCCACGCTCTGGTTCGTGGCTCCCTCCACGCCGTTCCCTCCAGCCTCGAGGTCTTCGGCGCGCGGCACCGTCCGGGACCATGGCCCCGGCTGCTCCCACAGGCTTGAGCGACCCTCCAGGGTATGACCCTACGGCCTTCGCCGCGGGCTCCGAAGAGCCTGCGGCTGCCTTCCTGGGGTTCCGCACCCCTACAGCGGTCACGACCCGCGGAGTCCGTATATCCCGGGCGATCCGATGCCCGGCACCTTCCGTCCCCGGCGTTTCACACGCCCTCGACGGCTTGCTCCTCCGCGGGCTCCCGGCCCTTTTCAGGCCGGTGCCGCTCATGGGGTTCTCCCTTCAGAGCTTTGCTCCTCTCCGGGGAGACGGATGCCTTTCGGCCCGTTGCTCTCTTGCCGTTTCCAGTAACCCCGGTCCTCCACTCTGAGGTTTTCGGAAGATCAGGGTTCCGCGCGGCTCCAGAGCCTTACTCCCCCCGGAAAGTCCGTACCCCGCGGGGCTGCCGCCCCGCAGACAGGCCGATGCTCTCTTGGGATTCCGCCCCTCCAGGGCTCTCGTCGGCGCGCCATGGCCTGCGCTTCCGCAGGCCTACCCCCACGCACTTCGGCTCCACCGCGTCTCGCGAGAAACGGAGCGTCGCCTGTGCCACGGGGTATCCCTGAACGCACCGGTCAGACGGTCCGTCGCCGGACCGTCGGCCCTCCTGGGGTTTCCCACCTGGTCTCGCCCTAGGCGCCCCCTTGGGGCACCCGAGCGTTTCCGACCGGGCTGAGCCCGGTCGGCGCGGGGGGGGTTGCCCCCCAATGGGCGCATGGGCACGAGGCCCCGCGCCACTCCCGCTGCCCGGTTGTCAAAGAGGCGCTTCCGACAGGCGAGACCCCGGTGACGGGTCCCGGTAAGCGCCCTCGCCCACCGAGGGGAACTCTACGAGGTTCCGGAGGGAAGTCAACCCGGATTCCGCTCACAATCCATTGTGTGTCATTGACTTAGGTCGTGGTGGAGAGGCCGTGAGTCCGGTGGAGAACGCGGTGGAAAACGTCGCAGGATCCTGGCGGGCAAGGGGATGGGGAACCGGCAAGGGGGTGGATATCCCGGGCTCCGACGCCGATGAATCCCCGGGAGGACCGCGTCCGGGGGGTCCTCCGGTCGGGCGAAGATCCCCGCGTTCTCCACAGGTGTGGACAGCGGGCCGGGGGGCGGGAAAGCCCTTGCACCCCCGCCCTGGAACCACTATGTTCGGTATGGAAGCCACGAACGACCACAATACCTGGCGGATAGGTACCGACCGAAAAGGCGGGGGCTCTGAGGACCGCCCTGCCGCCGGGCCGCTCCGGGGCTTCGCGCAAGGCCTCGCCCTCCTCCTCGTCCTGGGGGGGGCCGGTTGCGCCGGCGTCCGCGCGGACGAGGCCCCCCCCCTCGCGGACCCCGGGTACGACCCCGCCGACCGCGTCCGGGTGACCGCGCTCGGGCAGGAACTCGGGCTCAGCGCGCGGGAGGACCCCGCCCTCGACACCCTGGTCCTCGATGGGCCCGGGGGGCGCGTGGCCTTCGTCGGCGGCACGCGCACCGCGGTCGTGGCGGGGCGCCGCATGGAGCTGCGGGACGTCCTCCGGATCGAGGACGGCGACGCGTGGATCGCGCGCCCGGACGCCGTGCGCGTGGCCGACTCCTGGCGGGAGGCGCAGGACCGGCGGCGCGCGGAGGAGGCGGCCCGCGGGCCCGCGCCCGCGCCGCCCGCG
>CAZKTF010000342.1:0-2714 GCA_964555565.1 uncultured Planctomycetota bacterium
CGGCGCGATCTCGTCGAAGAGGCGCCGCGTCACGGTCTCCGCGGAGCGGGTCCCGCCCAGCTCCGCCCGCGCCCGGCGGAAGGCGTGGAGCCAGCCGGCGGCGTCGCCGCGCTCCTTCGCCGCGATCCCCCGCCGCGCCAGCGTGATCAGCTTCTCGGCCGAGGAGCGGTACTCCTTGGCCCGGGCCAGGGTGGTCTCGATCCGGCCGTGGGTGAAGAGGCTCCGGACCAGGTCCCTCTCGAGGGCCCTGCGCGGTCCGCTCTTGCGGCCGAACTTCCGTCCCGAATCGCGGTGTCTCATCTCCGGTCCTCTCCCTGCGGGGCGCGGGGTCCGACAACGGCGGGCGGGGTAGACCTCCCCGGGCTCGGGCTGCCACCGGCAGCCCTCGAAACCCCCGGGGACCCCCGCCCCTACTGGGCCCGGCCGCCCCCCACGCCCTCCACGTCCATCCCGAGGCCTAGTCCCAGCTCCTCGAGCTTCGACACGATCTCCTTGAGCGTCGTCCGGGCCCCGCTCCCGATGACCCCGAGGAGCTCCTCCTCGGTCTTGCCGCAGAGGTCCCCGACGCTCTCGAGCGAACCCTTCTGGAGCGCGTTCATGGCGCGCGCCGAGAGACCGAGCTCCGCGAGCGGACGGCGCAGCTGCGCGGCCGCCTCGCGCCGCTCGCGGTCCACGCGGGCGGTGTCGTCCTCGCGGAGGTCCGTGGCGGGCAGCGGCTTCCCCTCCTCGAAGGAGGCGACGAAGGGGTTGAGGTGCTTGCGGTAGATCTTCGCCGCCTCGACCAGCGCCATCTCGGGGGTGATCGTCCCGTCCGTCCAGACCTCGATGAGCAGCTTGTCGTAGTTCGTCATCTTCCCGACCCGGGTGTTCATCGTCTTGTAGCGGACCCGCTGGACCGGGGAGAAGACGGAGTCCACGGGGATGACCCCGATCTCCATCTCCTCGCTCGCGTTCTCCTCGGCCGTCACGTACCCGCGCCCCTTCCGGACCGTCATCTCCATCTCGAAGGGGACCTCCTTCGCCAGGGTGCAGAGCACGAGGTCGGTGTTCACGACCTCGCAGGTCGCGTCGGTCTCGATGTCCGCCGCCGTGACGTCCCCCGGTCCCTTCTTCGCGACCCGCAGGGTCTTGGGACCCTCCGTGTGGAAGCGGACCAGGAGCCGCTTCACGTTGAGGATCACCTCGGTCACGTCCTCGACCACCCCCGGGATGCTCGAGAACTCGTGCTCCACGCCCTTCAGCCGGACGTGGGTGACGGCCGTCCCCTCCAGCGACGAGAGGAGGACGCGCCTGAGGCCGTTCCCCACGGTCGTCCCGTAGCCGCGCTCGAAGGGCTCGGCGGCAAAGGTCGCGTACCGGTCGGTCCGGGTCTTCTCCTCGACGACGACCCGGTTCGGCAGCTCGAAGTCCCTCCAGCGGATTCGCATCGCGTTCCTCCGTTCGTCCCTTGTCGTCCCCAGCGCCTCGTGCCCCGGCCCGCCCGGCCGACTACCTCGACGCCACCTCGACGATAAACTGCTCGTTCACCTCGTAGGGGATCTCGTCCCGCTTCGGCAGGACGTTCACCTTCCCGTGCGGCGGTTCGTCCGTCCGCACGAGCCACGTCGGGCAGGTGCGCCCCTTCGTCTGCTCCAGGGTGTCCCGCACGGCCTTCATCGAACGCTCCCGCCCCATGGGCCCCACCACGTCGCCCGGATCGACCAGCGCCGACGGGATGTTGCAGCGCCTCCCGTTGAGCGCGACGTGCCCGTGGCCGATGAGCTGCCGCGCGTGGGAGCGCGACAGGGCGAATCCCAGGTGGAAGACCACGTTGTCCAGGCGGCGCTCCAGCAACTGGAGGAGGTTCTCCCCGGTGTTGCCCTTCATGCGCTCCGCCTCGGAGAACACCCGGCGGAACTGCCGCTCGAGCACGCCGTAGATCCGCTTCACCTTCTGCTTCTCGCGCAGCCGGGTCCCGTAGGCGGAGAGCCGGCTGCGGCGCAGCGAGTGCATCCCCGGGGGGGTCTCGCGGCGCTTCACGGCGCACTTCTCCGTCAGGCACCGCTGGCCCTTCAGGAAGAGCATCACGCCCTCCCGCCGGCACATGCGGCACTTCGCGGTCGTCACCCTCGCCATGAGTTCGTTCCTCCGGCCTTCCTAGACGCGGCGCCGCTTGCGCGGGCGGCAGCCGTTGTGCGGGATCGGGGTCACGTCCTCGATGGCACGGACCTTCAGGCCGGCGGCCGCCAGGGCGCGCACGGCCGACTCGCGCCCGGAGCCGGGCCCGTTCACGCGGACCTCGATCTCGCGGACCCCCATCTTCAGGGCCTTGTCCGCGGCCCGCTCGGCGGCCTTCTGGGCCGCGAAGGGGGTGGACTTCCGCGAACCCTTGAACCCGACGCTCCCGGCGGAGTCCCAGCAGAGGGTCTCGCCGTTGAGGTCGGTGATCGTCACGATGGTGTTGTTGAAGGACGCCAGGACGTGCGCGACGGCCCGCTGGACCGTGCGCTTGATCTTCCTGCGCGCGGCCGGTGCGGCCGCCGCGGCCGCCCCCTCGGGAGCGGCGGCCTCGGGGACCGCGGGCGGCGGCGCGGGTTCCGTGTCCGGCTTCGCCGCCGGCGGGGCCCCCGGGGACCCTGGGGCGGGGGGGTTCTTCGGGTCGGCCATGGTTTACCCGAGCTCCTTCACGCTCTTCTTGCGAGCCACCGTGCGGCGCGGGCCCTTGCGGGTGCGCG
>CAZKTF010000343.1:0-2711 GCA_964555565.1 uncultured Planctomycetota bacterium
CCGGTACATGCGGGCCGCCACGTCCGGGTGGGACCTCGAGAGTCTTCGCGCGGCGGGCTCGCCGGTGAAGTGGCTCAGGGCCTCGAGATCCCGGTCGCCGGCCGCCCGCAGCCGCCGGGCGAGGCTCTCCGTCTCCTTCTTCGCCATGAGGAGATCGACGAGGGAACCCAGGTCGTCGCTCTTCAGGGCCTCCTCCATCGCCTTCTCGTGCCAGGTCACCCGCTCGGCCCTGGGCACGAGGCGCATCAGCTCCGCGTAGGTGTGGGTCGCCGGGAACTCGCGGAACCCCGCCCATGCCTCGTCCAGGGCCATGCCTCCCCGCCCGACGCGCCGAAGGAGGGTGAGTCGCAGGGACGAGAGTTCGAACGCGCGCCCCCTTCCGAGGGGGTCCTTCTCCACTTGGCCGAGGCCCCGCTCCGCCCACGCGAGGGCCTCCTCGGGGCGGCGCTTTGCCTGGAGCAACTTCGCCATCTGGAGGCAGTCCTCCGGCGAGGTCCCCGTCGCCTCGCAGAGGGCGCCGTAGGCGGCCGGGTCGCGGCGCTTCGCGAGAATCGCCCGAAGGACTTCGCCCTGCCGCCGGCGCGCGTAGGACGCCTTCGGGTCCGCCGGCGGCTCCCCTCCTGCCGCTGCCCCCGCGTCGAACCGCGCCCGCACCCTCCTTTCGAGCGCCGCGAGGCCCTCCTTGCCCAGGGCCTCCACGGCCTCCCCCTCCAGCCGGTGGCAGAACCCGTACGGGTCGTCGTCCATCCACCGAAGGACCCGTTCGGCGGTCTCGTCGGCGGCGGCCCCGGCAGCCTCCCGGGCGCGGATCCAGGCGCAGTGGAGGTCCGCCGCGAACTGGCCGAGGTCGCCGTCCGAGTCATCGACCTCCCCGGCCTTCTCGTAACAGCCGGCGAGGAACGTCTCGTAGAGGGCGACGGCCCGCGCGGGGTCTCCTTCCTCGACCTCCCGGACCCGTTTCGCCTCCTTCTCCAGCCCCGACACGAAGCCCGACGATGCGGCGTAGGACACGAACCGGCCGGGCCGGAGCGCGGCCTCGATGGCCGGTTCGAGGGTGTCGCGGCCGCGGCGGGCGCGGGCGGGCATGGTCAGGCGTCCATCCTCCGCCTCTGCGCGGCCGCGCCCAAGCCCGTTCCGGCCCCCGCCACCGTCCCCCGGGATGTCTTGCCCCATGCCCCCGGGGCGACTATCAGGGAGTGCAGGACAGGAGGCGACGCCCGTGGCCCCGGACCCCCGGCTGTTCACCCTCGAGGTCGTGCTCCTCGGGGGCCCCGTGGACGAGGCTTTCCGGAAGGAGAACGAGGTGATCTCCCGGACGATCCAGGTCCGGGCGGACCAGACGCTGGAAGTCCTCCACGAGGCGATCTTCGGAGCGTTCGACCGCACGGACGAGCACCTCTACGAGTTCCAGGTGGGCGGGAAGAGGCCCATGGACCCGAAGTCGCGGCGCTTCACGATCCGGCCCGAGGAGGACGGCTTCGGGCCGCCGCGCCGCGAGGCGGGGCTCGTCGCCCGGACGACCCTCGGCTCCCTCGGCCTCAAGGTCGGGGACGCCTTCGGCTACTGGTTCGACTTCGGGGACGACTGGTGGCACCAGATCAACGTGGCAGCCGTCGAGGAGAAGGCGCCCGCGGGCCGGTTCCCGAAGGTCACGGCCCGCGTCGGGAAGAGCCCTCCCCAGTACCCCGACCAGGAGGACGACGGCGAAGAGTGACGGCGGGAGCCCCCGCCGCGGACGTGGGTCCGCTCCGTCGCCCCTCGTTCCGGCATCGGTTCCCCCCGGTCCCGTGGCCCCCTACTCGAGGGGCGTCGTCGCGCCCGCCGACGCGGAGGCGGTGTAGGTCCTGGGTTCCTTCCTCTCCGGGCCGGAGGAGACCTCGACCCTGTAGGCGCCGGGGGGGAGGAGGAGGTAGTACCGCACCAGGTCCGTGGCGACGGGAAGGCTCCCCAGGAGGCCGGAGTAGAGGACGCGGTCGGTGGCGTCGCGGACCTCCACCCAGGGCTCGGGAGTGCCGTACTCCCACCCGGGCAGGAGGAGGCGGCCGGCCGGGGTCAGGGGGACGACGGTCGGCTCCGCGGCGCCGGGCGCGACGGCGGGGAGGACGCCCGCCCGCATCCCGGCCACTTCGAGGACCCAGACGCAGCACGGCGCACCGGTCCGCACGGTCCCCTTCCAGGTCCCGTCCTCCTGCGCGCGCAGGACTTCGCTCGGGCCGGAAGGCTGGCGCGTCGCGAAGGCCTTCACGATGGCCCCGGCCGCGGGGGCCGGGTCAGGTCGCACGCGAAGCTCCGCGGGCACACCCCGCTCCTTCCCCGTCCACCGACAACGGATCTCCACCTCGACCGCCGAACCCGGGGCGACGGAGACCCCGGAGAGCTCGCCCGCGACCTCCTCCGACCCGGACACCCTCAGGGCCCAGGAACCCGGCGGGACGCCGGCGATCTCGAAGGCGCCGTCGGGATCCGCCGACCCCGAGAGGCCGCCGGAGGATCCGCCCCCCTCGGGACGGAGGCCCACGGAGACCCGGCATGGTCTCCACGACCCGTCCTCGAGTCGGAGGCGACCACGGATGCTCCCCCGGCCCGCACGGGAATCGGGCCCCACGACGAGGCGGAACTCCTCGTCGGCATCTCCCGCGACCTCCACGGTGCCCCTGCCGGGCTGAGGGATCCCCTCATTGTCTGACCCCGGTCGTAGTTTCCATTCATGA
>CAZKTF010000344.1:0-1189 GCA_964555565.1 uncultured Planctomycetota bacterium
GGCGCGCCCCGCTGTACGCCGCGGCGCTGCGGGACGGGGACCCCGGCGTGCGGGAGGCGGCCGAGAGGGAGCTCGCCCTCCTCGGGCCCGCGGGGAAGCCCGCCCTCCCGGTCCTCAAGGCGATGCTCCGCGGGACGGACCCCGCGGCCCAGGACGCCGCGCGACGCCTCGCGGGCGCGCTCGGGCCCGCGGGCGCGGAACTCGTCCCCGCGGTCGCCGCCGGCCTGAAGGACCCGGACCAGCGCCGCCGGACGTCGGCCGCGGAATCCCTCGGGCGGATCCCGTCCGCCGAGGCGGCCGCCGCGCTGGGGAAGGCGCTCGGGGACCTCGTGAACGAGGTGCGGGAGGCGGCCGCGGAGGGGCTCCTGCGGCTCGGCCCGCTAGCGAAGCCGGCGCAGGCGGCGCTCAAGGTCGCCGCGGAGAAGGACCCCGTCCCGCGCGTGCGGGAGGCCGCGAAGGCCGCGCTCTCGATCCTCCAGCAGAAACCGGCCGACCCCGCGGGGGGGCAGTACGGCCCGGTCCCGGAAGCCCCGCCCCTCGAGCTCAGGGGAGTGCCCCGGGCCTACCACCGGCGCCTCGACCCGGAGGCGCGCCGCGCGGCGCTCGACGCCGTGGGAGCCCGGGGCTCGGAGGCGGCGGTGGGGGCGGGGCTCCGCTGGCTCGCCGCCCACCAGTCCCCCGACGGCTCCTGGGGCGGGGTCGCCTTCGAGGATCGCTGCGGGAAGGAGAAGTGCGGGGGCCGGGGGAGCCCGTACATCGACACGGGCCTCACGGCGCTCGCGCTCCTCGCGTTCCTCGGGCGGGGCGAGACGGACCGGACCCCGGCCTACGGCCCCGTCGTGCGCTCCGCCCTCGCGGCGCTCCGGGCGCGGAGGAACGCGTACGGGATCCTCCTGCCGGCGAACTCCGGCCACCACATCTACGGGCAGGTGATCGGGGCGCTCGCGCTGGCGGAGGCGGCGGCCGTCGTGGACGACCCGGGACTCCGACGCGACGCCCAGGCCCTCGCGGACGCCTGCGGCTTCTCCCGCAACCCGGGCACCGGGTGGAGGTACGGCATCCGGACGGGGGGCGCCGATTCCTCGGTCACCGCCTGGGCGGTCCACGCGCAGAGGGCGGCGCGGCGGGCCGGCCTCCACGTGGACCCCGGCGCCTTCGAGGGAGGACTGACCCTCGTGCACGCGCTGAC
>CAZKTF010000344.1:1199-2692 GCA_964555565.1 uncultured Planctomycetota bacterium
TGACGGACCCTGTGAGCGGGGGGTGCGGGACCACCGAGAAGGGCAACGGGCCCAGCCGCCCGGAGAAGCTCATGGAGGCCTTCCCGGCCGACCGGAGCGAGTCCTGCGCGGCGCTGGGGGTCCTCGTCCGCCTCCACGCCGGGGAGGACCCGGGGAGCCCCGCGGTCTCGGCCGGGCTCCGCCTCGTGGCCGCCCTCCCCCCCCGGTGGGCGCCGAAGGAGGGGTGCATCGACTACTACTACTGGCGCGCCGGGGCGGAGGCCCTCGCGACGGCGGGGTCGCAGGCCTGGCCGCGCTGGTGGGGCGCTCTCGAGACGGCGCTCGTCCGGGCACAGCGCTCCGACGGGGAGCGGACCGGGTCCTGGGACCCCGTCGATCCCTGGGGCGAGGACGGCGGGCGGGTCTACTCCACCGCGATCTGCGTCCTCGCCCTCGAGACGCCCTACCGCTGCCCGACCGCGGCGGAGTGCGGGGAGTAGCTACCCGATCCGGCGGCGGGCGATCCGGAGCCCCCTCCGGCGGAGGTCCCGGACGTGCCCCGGCCCGTAGCCCAGGCGCTCCGGGGTCCGCGCGCCGGGGGGGAACCGCCGCATCGCGAGGTCGGCGGCGGTGACGGCGGCCGGGTACCCCGTGGTCTGCTCCATGGCCGTGAACCCCGTCCGCGGGTCGTACCTCTGGAGCATCTCGTAGCGCACGCCGCGGCCGCGGGCGTCCGTGACGTCCACCCGGAGGAGCGCCAGGTCCCGCACCGCGGGGTCGAGGAGGCGCGGGGCCGCGACCGCGTGGAACAGGTCGCGGGGGACGACGCGGACCCCGCGCACGAGGACCGGCTCCAGGTCGAGGAGACCGAGCTCGATCATCGCCCGCACCCGGTCGAAGTGGCCCGGGTAGCGCAAAGTCTTGTACTCGTAGGTCCGGAGGCGCCCGCGGAAGGTCCAGGGCGCGGTGCTCGTCCCCCCGGAGGTGAAGAAGGCCTCCAGGCGTCCGAGACCTCCCGGGGCGTCGAAGGGCTCCGGCTCCGTGAAGGCCTCGACGCGCCGGATCCGCCCGTCCCTCAGGACCACCGCCTCCCCGGTGTACTCGTTCGTGAGCCCCTCGATGGCGAACAGGAGCGCGTAGCCGAGGGCCCCGCGGGGGCGCCGGGGGAGGCCGCCGCAGCGGATGCGGACGTGGCGGGCCCCGGGGACCTCCGCGACCCCGATGGACGCGAGGGCGTTCCCGAGGCCGGGGGCGAGCCCGCAGTCTGGGACGAGCGTGACGCCGGCGCGGCGCGCGGCCCCGTCGAGCGCCAGGGCCTCGAGGACGAGGTCTGTGTTCCCTCCGAGGTCGCAGAAGGGGACGCGCGCGGCGACCGCGGCGCGGGCGAGGCCCGGGTTGAAACGGTAGGGGAGCGCGCTCACCGCCACGTCGTGGCCCCGGAGGAGCCGGGCCGCCGCGCGCCCCTCCACCGCCTCCGCCAGGGCGCGGACGCGGAGCCCCGGGGCGAGGCGCCG
>CAZKTF010000345.1:0-2680 GCA_964555565.1 uncultured Planctomycetota bacterium
GGTTTAATTTGTTCAAATCGTTTGGCGACGAAATGGACCTATTGTTTGTTATTGGGAGCGGCGCGCGAGGAGCCCGAGGGCGAGGACCGCGGGCGGGGCGAGGAGGAGGAGGCCCGCGCGCTCCAGCACGAGGGTGCCCGGCATCGGGGACGCTAGGGGATCAGCGCCGCCCGGACCCAGTCGGCGTAGTCCTGCACGTCGTCGTCCGGCCCCGCGTGGACGCGGAGCTCCAGCCGCGCCGCGGCGCGCAGGTCTACGGGGGGCACCGGGAGGGGGTCCTTCCCCGCCGGCAGCGCGCGCACCGGCCCGCTCCGCCAGGCGCTCCTGCCGTCGAGGAGGACCTCGAACTCGACCGCGCCCCGCGGGCCCGCGTCGTCCACGCCGACCGAGGCGACGAAGCGGCGGAACCCCTTCCCCCGGAGGTCGTAGGCGACCGTCGTCCCGGAGAACATCGAGACCCCCCGTGCGTAGACGCGGCCCCCGAGCCGGAGCGGCGGGGCCGGGCCGGGGTCGAGGGTGAAGGCGCGATCCATGCGCGGCCGGAGGTCGGCCACGGGCGGGTCGTCGCCCCAGTAGGGCTTCACCTCGACCGAGGCCGGGACCAGGTCGGACAGCGCGGTGCTGCGGCCGCCGCGGACGGCGAGGCCCGCCAGGTCGGCGGGGCGCAGCGCGCGGTCCTCCTTCGAGCCCAGCGCCCCGCGGAGCGTGAAGCCGGTCTCGAGCGAGCCCTGGATCCCGCTCCCGGAGACCCGGCTCCCGTCGCGGAGGAGGGCCTGCACGCGGAGCCCGCCCTCGGCCGGCGCGCCCGCGGGGGCCAGGGCGAAGCCGAGGAGGGATGCGAGCGGGATGGCGCGGTCCGCGCCCCCGGAGGTGCGCACGCGCACCTCCCGGGCGTCCACGGAGCGGAGCGTACCGTCCAGGCGATCGCCGTTGGGGAACAGCAGCCGGTCGCCCCCCGGGCCGGGCGCCAGCGGCGGCGGGTCGTCGGCCGCCTCCCAGGAAGCGAGCACCCGGAGCGTGGCGACGCGCTCCAGCGGGACGGGGACCTCGCCGAGCGCGTCGGAGCGCAGCACGAACCCGGTCTCGCCGTCGCCCCGGACCACGACCCCGCGGACGAGGTCGCGGTTCACGAACTCCACCTCCACGACCGCGTCCTTCCCGCCCGGTGCGGCCGGGCGGGGGCGGGGTGCGGCCTCGGCGGGGCGGGTGAAGGAGACCTCGAGGACCTCCTCCAGGGGCCTGAGCGCCAGCGGCGGGGCGTCCGGGGCGGCCCGGCCGACGCCGATCTTCCCCTCCACCGCGAGGAGCCGGTCGCCCTCCACGGGGTCCCCCTCCACCGGGAGGAGGCGGACGGAGACCTCGCGCGGATCCCCCGCGGCGCCCGCGAAGACGGCGATGCCGAGGACGATACTCGCGCGCACCATGTGTGAGATCGTAACTGGGGTCAGACCCCGGGCGTTTGCAAACGGAGGGGTCAGACCTCAGGCGTTTGCAAACAGTGGCCTTGACGCCTGGCATCGCTCCCCAGCGTTTGCAAACGACTGGGGTCTGACCCCTTGCTCCGCTTCACGGGGTCTGACCCCTCGGGGAGTCCGTCCACGCACCAAGTCCCGACCCCCGGCGTCTCGCCCTGGTCCACTTCCGGGACGCCGTCACCCATCCGTGAGGCGCCCGGAGTCTGGCCCCTCGGAGAGTCCGTCCACGCACCAAGTCCCGACCCTCGGCGTCCCGCCCTGATCCACTTCCGGGACGCCGTCACCCACCCACTCGGCGCCTGAGGTCTGACCCCCACTGTCGGTCTGACACCTTGGCAGAGAGTCACGGAGAGCTCCGGGGCGCCCTGACAGAGTGTCCGGGGGTGATGCACCGCAGGGTCGGGCTGCGATGCCGTAACCTTTTGGAAAACAAGCACTAGCATACACCCACCGGGATGGGGAGGGGACACCTCCTGTGGCACGCCGGTTGTTCTCTCCTACGCGTCGGCGGGGCGAGGAAGGTCCGTCCCGCTCCCCAGGGCGAAGGAGGACTCGATGGCGAAGCAGATGACGTTCGGCCACGAAGCCCGCGAGCGCATCCATGCGGGGGTGCTGAAGCTGAGCCGCGCGGTGAGCGCGACGCTCGGCCCCCGGGGCCGCTCCGCGCTCCTCGACAAGGGGTGGGGCGCGCCCACCGTGACGAAGGACGGCGTGACCGTGGCCGAGGAGATCGACCTGTCCGACCCCTTCGAGAACCTCGGCGCGCGCCTCGTCCGCGAGGTCGCGACCCGCACCTCCGACGTCGCGGGCGACGGGACCACCACCGCGACGGTGCTCGCCGAGGCCATCTTCAGCGAGGGCCTCCGCCACGTCGTCTCCGGCGCCAACCCGGTGGAGCTCCAGCGGGGGATCCAGGCCGCGGTCGAGGCCGTGGTCGAGAACCTGAAGAAGCAGAGCCGCGCGGTCGGCACCGACCGCAAGGAGATCGCCCAGGTCGCCACCATCTCCGCCAACGGGGACAAGGAGCTCGGCCGGATGGTCGCCGACGCCCTCGCCAAGGTCGGGAAGGACGGCGTGATGACCGTGGAGGAGGGCAAGAGCCTCGAGACCACCGTCGAGGTGGTCGAGGGGATGCAGTTCGACCGCGGCTACCTCTCCCCCTACTTCGTGACCGACCCCCAGCGCATGGAGGCAATCCTCGAGAA
>CAZKTF010000346.1:0-2598 GCA_964555565.1 uncultured Planctomycetota bacterium
CCGATGAGCATCCCGAGGAGCGCCACCCCCGCAGCCAGCGCCAGCACCGCCGCGCCGGGTCTCCCCGCGGCCAGGATTCCCACGGGAAGCAGGAGGATGCCAGGAGTCAGGACCGCCAGCCAGGGATCCCCGAAGCTGGTCAGCGCCTCGCAGAAATAGAACGAGCCCCGCGGAATCGGCAGGAGGAGAAACCGGGAGAGGTTCGGGGTCGATCCCTGCACCGCCCGCAGGAGCGGCGCCAGGAGCATCACGGCGCAGGCCACCGCCAGCAAGATCCGGATCGTGATCAGGACAGGCCCATGCTGACCCCCCGGCGTCCCGAGGATCCATCCGCCCACCACGGCGAGGATCGCCAGGACGAGAGCCCCCGGAACCAGGAATAGGAAAAAGAGGACAGGGACGACGACCTGGAAGACACGGGACGCGCGCTCGATCGAGTCCCGCCGCTGGGTCTTCCGGAGGGTGTTGAGGAATAGGCGCCAGCGCAGCCAGGCCAGGGCCCGGAAGAACCGGATCATCCCACGAGCCATTCAAGGGTGGGCGCCCGGGCCCCGCCGGCGCCGACCAGGCCCAGGAAGATCTCCTCGAGAGTCTTCCCCACCCCGGTCCCGGCGCGCAGCTCCGCCACCGCTCCCTGGGCCACCAGCCGCCCCTTGTGGATCACGCCGATGTGATCCGAGAGCCGCTCCACGATCTCCAGGATGTGGGAGGTCAGGAAGATGGTCCCTCCCCGCTTTACGAAAGCGAGGAGCAGCTCCTTGATCTGGCGCGAGGCGATCGCGTCGATCCCCTCGAACGGCTCGTCGAGGAAGAGAAGATGCGGCGCGGGGAGCAGCGCCGCCGCCAGCGCCAGCTTCTTGCGCATCCCGTGGGAGTAGTCGGCCACCAGGGAGTCGGCGGCGCTCCCGAGGTCCATCAGATCCAGCAGCTCCCCGCTCCGCGTTCGCTCGGTCGCCTCATCCAGGCCGTAGACCTGCCCGACGAAGGAGAGGGTCTCGGCCCCCGTGAGCCGGTCGAACAGGGCCAGATCCTCGGGCATCACTCCGACCTGTCGCTTGACCGCCACCGGGTCGGCCGTCGGATCGATTCCCAGGATCCGCATCGTGCCGGCGGAGGGGCGGAGGAGTCCCGTGAGGCACTTGATCGTCGTGGATTTGCCGGCGCCGTTGGGGCCGAGGAAGCCGTAGAGGCTCCCCCGCGGGACGGCCAAGTCGATCCCGTCCACCGCCACGACGTCGCCGAAGGTGCGCCTGAGGCCGCGGGTTTCGAGGGCGAGCTCCATGGGGTGAACGGTCAGGGACATAGGTAACACTTTAGTCAAGGGACATGGGTGACACTTGTTTTCGGATGAAGCGGCCTTTGTGATCCTCGATGCGAAGGAGCCTTTCGTCCATTCTTCCGAGACGGACAGGCCCGAAGTAGACATCCCAGATCCCGTCATCGATTTCCTCGAGACCGACGTATTCGCCCCCCAAGGTGTGGGTCACGCAGACCCAGTGCTTCTTCCAACGGATGCCGCTGTTCCGACTGACGAGACGGACCTCGAAATGTCCCGGGTATTCGATGGGCGGTACCCGTTGGGGGAGGTTCCGCGGGGAGGGAGTATAGACCGAGGCGGGAGGCTCTTGTCCGAGGGCCTCATGAGGGCGGTCGAAGTTGTACTCCTGCCGGAAGTGGTTGAAGCGGCGTTGCTGGGCCTGGAGGTTGCCCCCGGGAGGCCGGGTGGTCTCGGCCTTGAGCGTGCGATGCATCCGTTCGTGCCGTCCGTTTTGTTCGGGGTGGGACGGTTCGATGAGCTCGGGATAGATACCGAGTCGGATCCACCAGACGGAGAGCTTCGAGAGCCGGCCCAAGGCCGTGGTGGCGAAGGGCACGCCATTGTCGGTTCGGATGATCTGTGGAAGACCGAACTCCTCGAAGAGGCGCCCGAAGACAGGCCGGGCCAGGAGGATCGAGGTCGAGGGCAGCCCCTGGCAGGCCAGGAGGAAGCGGCTGTGACCGTCGACGAGGGTCAGGGGGTAGCAGTAGTGGCCATCCCGGGTCCGGAACTGACCCTTGAAATCGGCGGTCCAGATGTCGTTGGGCTTGAGCATCGGCGTGAGAGGTCGCCCGGGATGCCCTGGGTAGCGCCGCCGCCGACGTCCGGAGACGAGACCATGTCGCTTCAGGAGGTTGCTGCACGTGGTACGGGAAGGCCATGCCCAGCCGGGGTGCCTTCGGGACAGAACGCGAAGAAGCTTCTTGGGTCCCCAGGTCGGATGATGGCGTCGGCCGTCGAGAAGCGCCTCCACCACGGGTGCGGGACTATGATGGGGGCAGGAGTGTGGTCGTCGCGACCGGTTCACGAGACCTTCAGGTCCGGCCTCTTCGTAACGGTCGATCCACTTGTAGGCCGTCTTGCGGCTGATCCCGAAACGGGCGCACAGCTCCGAGAGCGGGAACAGCTGCCGATGGAAATCGGTGATGAAGCGGACTCTTTGGTCCATGGGGGATGTCTCCTTCCACGGCATTGGGGCACCTCCTGGGGTGCTCCCAGTTTGGCGAAAGTGTCACCCATGTACCTGGACTGTTCTGTTACCCATGTACCTGGACCGTACC
>CAZKTF010000347.1:0-2569 GCA_964555565.1 uncultured Planctomycetota bacterium
ACTCGACCTCAGCGACCTGGCCGGCGAGGCCGACGACGTCGCGGGACGCCTGCGGGCTCCCTCCCCGCCGGAGCCGCACGACGTACTTCCCCGGGGGCAGCGGCTCCCCGCTCCGGCCCGGTCCCGCCATGCCGCTCCGGGACATCCACTCCTCCCCCTTCTTCACCCAGAACCGGACCCCCGCGTCCTTCCCGGCGTCGTCGAAGACCCGGAAGGAGCAGGAGGGGGAGCCGTCCGGCTCCGGGAATCGCACCGCCAGGTGCCCTCCCGTGGGAAAGCGGACGGGGACGGGGGCCGCTTCCGTTGCTCCGCCCTCGAGATCCACCACCGTCGGGAGGAGGAAGTCCTCCGCGGGAGAACCGGTCCCGCGGGGGGAGACCCGGGCGCGCCGCGCGCCCTGCGGGAGGGGCCCGATCGCGGCCTCCCCCGTCGGCGCCAGCGCGAAGGGACGGTCCTCGAACCCCTCGAGGACGGAGCCGTCCTCCCCGTAGGCGGTCACGAAGATCCGCTCCGGTCCCGCCGCTCCTTCCCCCTCCAGGCGCACGTGCAGGGACCGACCGTACGAGCCCGATCCGAAGACCACGGAGAGTTCCGTCGGTCCGGGCCGGTCCGGCACGGCCGCCCGCGCCGTGGCGAAGGACTCCCCCGCCCTGGCCTCCACGACGAGAGTGCACCCGGGGGGAGAGACGATGCTCCGGTCTTCGAGGTCTTCGCCCGTCGAGCCCCCCCCCGCCACCACCGCGCCGTCCCGACGGCACGTCCAGGAGATCCCCGCGTTGCGGAAGGGGCGTCCTGCGGCGTCGAGGACGCGGACCCGCACCATGCTCCGGGTCGCCGTGAAGCGGACCTCACCGGTCCCCGCCGCCACGACCCGCCGTTCGTCGGCGAGGGGACAGGTCAGTTCCACTTCGCCGGACTCGATGCCCCACAGCGTGAAGCGGCCGGTCGCGTCGCAGCGGGTCCCCCTGTCCCCGTCCGCCGTCCCGACGTAGGCCCCCGCCGCGGGCGTCCCGTCGGGGTAGAGGACGGAACCCGCGATCGCCGCGCCCCTCGCGAGGTCGACGACGACCCCCTCCGAGGGAACCGCGACGGGGAGTTCCGCGGCGACGTGACCGCGATGGAACACCACGAGGCGCTGGGGCGATCGGCCGGGGGGGGAGAAGACCTCGAAAGCCCCCGCGTCGTCCGAGCGGACGCTCCCCCCGCCGTCGAGCGCGACGCTGGCTCCCGCGAGGGGCGACCCGTCGAAGCCGCGGACGGTCCCCCTCACGGACACGGCCGTCTCCAGGGGCAGAGCGAGGTCGACTCCCCGCGTCCTGGCCCGCGCGGGAGCGCACCCGTGCGCGCGGGCCTCCACGTCCTTGAAGGCGACCAACGCGGGGTCCACGGCGCACTCGAACCGCGCCACGCCGGCTCCGTCCGCCACCGTCTGCAGCGGCGCGGGGTCGGCACCGCTCCCGAAGAGGCGGAACCAGGCGACGACCCGGGCCCCGGCGACTCCCGTGCGGACGACGAGGGCCTCCCTCCGGCCGGGGTCCTCCGCCACCGGCGTGGGGCCGTCGGCCTCGATGGCGGGGAGGGGAGGCTCTGTGTGCGCCGAGCCGGCGGGATCCAGCAGGGCCGGGGCGGGCGGGGCGGCACGTGGCCTGCGGTCGAGGTCGTTCGGGGGACTGGGGACTCCCTCGGGCCGCGGGAGGACGATCAGGCCCGCAGCGGCCAGGGCCAACGCGGCGAGGATCCATCCGACGCTGCGTCGGCTCACCACGAGCGCGGCTCCTGCGTCCCCTGCTTCGCCGGTGCGGCGGTCCTGCGCACCGTTCGATCCACGGCGTCCGCCCTCCTCCGTCTCTCCTCCTCTGGACGACGGACGCCGATGGGCGGGAATCCGTCGTCGCGCACGGACCCTCCCTCCGCTAGCGTTTCGCCGGCGACGTCACCTTGTAGCTCAGCTCCGTGATCTCGCCCGTATTGCTGTCCCATTGACATGTCCAAGTGACGCCCGCGCCCAAGGCGGCGAGCGTCTTGATCCTCTCTGCCGCGGCCACGATCTGCGGGTCGCTTGACTTCTGGGGTCCCGGGGACTTGCTCTTGGTCCGGGGAGTGATGACGGCAATCTCCACCCATGGCAGTGCGGGCTTCTTCGGGTGGTGATCCGTGATCCTGTCCACGCCGTCCTCGTCTAAGGTGCGTTGGGTTAGATCTTGAACGGGGCGGGGGAAGGGGCCCTCGGACGGTGCTGCCATGGGCCCGCCGAACCATCGATGCCCCGGCGAGACCACTCCGGACTGGAAGTCCAAGGGAGTCAAGGACACCACCCCGGCGTCCATCGCGGCGCGAACTCCCCCTGGGGTGACTCGATCGTCATCGCGGTCCGTTCGCATGGTTGGAACCCTCGCGGTTTGCAGATGGGTCTGTGAGAGGCCACCAGTTGGCCTACGAAGTTCCTCAGGCGTGATCCAAGTTGACGTGCAGGTCGAAGCAGGAGGTGGCGACGTCCGCCGCTGCAGCGCCGGAGTTCTGGAGGGTGAACTTCATCCTCAGGAGGGCGCCGTTGGCGGGGGCAACCACC
>CAZKTF010000348.1:0-2505 GCA_964555565.1 uncultured Planctomycetota bacterium
GGCCCCGCGCCGCCTCCTCCCGGAGGTCGCGCGCGCGGCGGCGCTCGCCGCCCGACAGCTCCCCGTCCTCCGCCTCCCGCGCCTCCGCGCCCGGCTGCTCCGGCCCTTCCGGACGAGCGCCTCCTCCCTGGCCGCCTTCCACCAGTGCCCCTACCTCCACTTCGCCCGGGGCGTGCTCGGCCTCTCGGCCCCGGAGCGGGCCGCGGAGGACGGGCTCTCCCCCCGGCTCCTCGGCAGCATCGTCCACGAGGCCCTCCGGCGCTGGTTCGAGGGCGGCCGCACGGGGGACCCCCGGGCGCTGTTCGACGAGGTCTACGCGGCGGAGACCGCGGCGATCCGGCCGGGGGTGGACGACCTGGGGCGGCGGACCGCGGCCCGGGAGGCGGTGGGGACCTTCGCCGCGGCCGAGGAGCGGCGGATCGCCCCGCGCCCCTTCAAGCCGCGCTGGCATGAGCTGCCCTTCCCCGGGCGGCGGGACGAGGGAGGGGCCCGGCCGCTGGTGCTCCGCGCCGCGGGGCGCCGGGTCGAGGTCCGGGGCCGGTTCGACCGCGTGGACGTGGACCCGCGGTTCGAGGCCTCCGTCGTCGTGGACTACAAGTTCACGCTCCGCGCCCCGCGGACCTACGGGCCGCGCGAGCACGAGGCCGCGCTCGCGGGTGTCGATCCGCAGGTCCCCCTCTACCTCCTCGCCGCGCGGGACGCGCTCGGGACCCTCCCGCTCGGGGTGGAGATCGCCGACGTCCGCTCCGGGACGGTGACGGGGCTCCGGGTCGAGGGCGCGCCGGCGAGCGTCGCCCCGGACACGGAACTCCCGCCTCTCGGCGAGGCGGACCTGGAGGCCCTGGAGGCGGCGGTGCGGGAGGCGGCCGGGCGCGCGGCGGGGGCGCTGGCGGCCGGGGACGTGGGGACGCGGCCGCGGGACCTCCAGCGCTGCGGGGCGGGGCGGTGCGACTACGCCGACCTGTGCCGGTTCGAGCGCTGGAACGCCCCGCGGCGGCGCCGGGAGGAGGGGCGGTGAGCTTCCCGACCCCCGCCCAGGCGCGCGCCGTCGGGCTCGCGGGCCGCCCCGTCTGCGTGGTGGCCGGCGCCGGGTCGGGGAAGACCTCGGTGCTCGCCGAGCGGTTCGTGGACCTCGTGCTGGCGCGCGGCGTCCCCGTGGAACGGGTCCTCACGGTCACCTTCACGGAGAAGGCGGCCGTGGAGATGCGGGAGCGCGTGGCGGCGCGGTTCCTCGCGCGCGGCCGGCCCGACCTCCGCCGCGCGGTGGAGACCGCCTGGGTGGGGACGATCCACTCCTTCTGCTCGCGCCTGCTCCGGGAGAACGCCGTGGAGGCCGCCGTGGACCCGTCCTTCGGGGTCCTCTCCGAGGCGGAGGCGGCGCGTCTCAGGGAGGGGGCGCGGGACGCGGTCCTCGCGGCGATGACGGCCGCGGAGCCGAACGCGCTGCTGGCGCTGTCCCGCATCGCGGCCGAGGACTTCGGCGCCGAGGCCGACGCGGCGCTGCTCGCCTGCCGCGGGATCGACCGGCCGATCCGAGACCTCTTCGCCGAGGAGGCGAAGCCCCCCCTCACGAGTACCGCGGAGGGGGAACTGCACCGCGCCCTGGAGGGACTGCGGGAGGGGCTCCCGTCCTTCCGCGGGGCGGGCGCCGGGAAGGCGAAGGGGGTCCTCGAGGCGGCCAGGGAGGCGGAGGACGCCCCCTTGGAGGAGCGCGCGGCGCGCGTGCTCCACGCGGTGGACCTCCGGTGCGGGTCCCCGGCGAAGGAGCGGCTCGCGGAGGTGCGGGCGGCGGGCGAGGCCCTGCGGGAGGTGCTGGCCGGGGTCCGCGCGGCGCCGGCCGCCGCGGCGCTCGCCGACTTCCTCGAGCGGCTCGACGGGGAATACGGGGAGCGCAAGCGGGCCCGCGGGGCGCTCGACTTCGCCGACCTGGAGCGCCGCGCCCTCGACCTCCTCCGGGGCGACCCGGCGGTGGCGGAGGCACTGCGCGCCCGCTTCGACCAGGTCCTCGTGGACGAGTACCAGGACACGAACCCGGTGCAGGAGGCCCTCCTCGGGCTCGTGGCGCGGCCCGAGGGGCTCTTCGTGGTCGGGGACCCGAAGCAGGCGATCTACGGGTTCCGCGGGGCGGACCACCGGGGCTTCGCACGGGCGCGCGAGACGGCCGGCGAGGAGGGGACGGTGCTCCTCCGGGAGAACTTCCGCAGCCGCGAGGAGATCCTGCGGTTCGCCAACGCGGCCCTCGCCCCGGCCTTCGCCGCGGGCGGGGCGGCCCAGGTCCCCTGGGAGCCGCTCGCCTGCGGGGGCCTTCACGACCCGAAGGCCGCGCCCTCGGTGGAAATCCACCTGCTCCGCGGGGAGACGGTCGCCGCGGCGCGACCCGCGGAGGCGCGCCTCGTGGCGCGGCGCCTCCGGGAGCTGGTCGCCGGCGGGGGGGCGTCGATCACCGCCCGGCGCGAGGACAGCGGGCCCGCGCGCGCGGGCGGCGCGCTCCGCTGGTCCGACGCG